>DAIPJJ010000111.1:0-15008 GCA_036770325.1 Terriglobales bacterium | reverse complement strand
GGGCGTGAAGATGATTCTGTCGCACTACTATCCAATCCGGACGGAAATCTCTCTGGCGGTGATTGGAACGATCTTGCTAGTCACGATTGTTGCTTCGGCGCTTCACCGCGATCAACCGCTTAAGGCGGACTGACGACGGTGCGGGGTCCCAGTTACACAATTGCGGAAGGACTGGCAAAAAAGAGCTATTCGAATCGTATGTTTTCGCCGGCAACAACCGAGTGTTTGCGGAACTTGGCGTCATTGTGATCGGGGAAGTCGGTGCGGTAGTGAGCGCCGCGACTTTCTTCACGAGCGAGCGCGCAGCGCGCAACAAACATTCCGGCGAGCTGGAGATTCCGGGCTTCAAACTCGCGACGGGTGTGCGGGCGAGAAATCTTCTTGCCGATTTCTTCTAGTTTGGTGATTGCTTCCTTGAGGCTGGCGCCTGTCCGCACAATTCCGACGTCTTTCCACATCAGTTCTCGCAATTCTGTGACGCACGCTTCAACCGGCATACTGACCGGCCCGTTCGAGTACGCTGCTGGCGGCAGTTCCGACGCCCGCTGCACCGGAGCTTTGAGTTCATCACGCATTTTTTTTCCGGCACGCGCTCCGAACACCAGACCTTCGAGCAGGGAATTGCTGGCCAAACGATTAGCCCCATGCACTCCGGTTCCGGCAGCTTCACCTGCGGCATACAGGCCCGGTAAAGTCGCACGTCCATCAAGGTCGGTACGGACCCCTCCCATTGCGTAGTGCGCGGCGGGGCGGATGGGAGCGAGTTCGCTGGTGATGTCGATGTTGTACTGCATGCAAGTGTCGTAAATCCGAGGGAAGCGCTTGCGAATGTGGTTGCCGTCCAGATGAGTCATGTCCAGATAAACCACAGGCTCCTTGGCGCGGCTCCGTTCAAGTTCGTGCATAATGGCGCGGGCCACAACATCCCGCGGCGCAAGTTCGCCCATCTCGTGATATTTCGGCATGAAGCGATGCAGTTCCATGTTGCGCAAGTATGCGCCCTCGCCGCGCAGAGCCTCCGACAGAAGGAAGCGAGGCGCTTTTTTGAGGTAGAGCGCCGTCGGGTGGAACTGAATAAATTCAAGATCCGTGACTTCGGCCCCTGCGCGATGCGCCATTGCAACCCCGTCTCCGGTGGCCACGCTCGGATTGGTCGTATTGATGTAAAGCTGCCCCATTCCACCGGTTGCAAGCAGAACAGCAGACGCAAAGATTGTGCTGTGCATCCCATGGTCATCGATCACGCGAACGCCGCTTACTCGGCCGTCTTCGAGAACCAAATCAGTTGAGAATTCGAATTCGCGAACCGAAATTTCAGGAAGCGTCTTCGATTTCGCATATAGGGCCCGCTGGATTTCACGACCCGTGGAGTCGCCATGCGCGTGCAGAATACGATTGCGGCTGTGTGCGCCCTCGCGGCCGAAGGTCAGTTTGGTACCCTCGCGGTCAAATTGAGTTCCCCATGCGATGAGTTCCTCAATACGCTCAGGAGCGTCTTCAACCAGCACGCGAGCGGCTTCAGGATTGCAAAGCCCATCGCCAGCATTCAGCGTGTCTTGCAGGTGCAGGCTGATCTCGTCTTCATCGCTGAGCGCGGCAGCGATACCGCCTTGTGCGTATTGCGTGCTTGAGTCGGCAACCTCGCGCTTCACGAGGACCGTAACGCGTCCGGCGGGAGCGAGTTCAATTGCGGCGCGGAGTCCGGCGATTCCGGCGCCGATGACCAGAAAGTCCGTCTCTGAAGACGCAGCTGGCATGACTGAAAATGGTACACCGGATGTGCAGATGATGTGCAGCGCATTCCAGAAGCGCTGATGTTCTAAGGGACTGCTGCAATCGAATCCTGGTTGCTTGTTATGATGATTTGCAATGCTTCGCATTCCAGTGAAAACAGCGTCGCACGCGTACGAGGCCGTCATCGAGCACGGATTGCTCTCTCGAAGTGGCGAACTCTTGCGTGGCGTGCTGCGCGGCACTCCACCGTTGTTTGTTGTTACGGTAGCTCCTGTTCGCCGCCGCTGGGGCAAGGTCCTGCTGAACTCCCTTGCTGAAGCAGGCTTTACGCCGCAACTTTTGGAGATGCGCGAGGGCGAGCGCTACAAGCGACTTGCAAGTCTGGAGAGCCTGGCCGAAGAGATGGTAAGACTTGGCGCTGACCGCAAGGCCGTTGTTCTTGCGTTTGGTGGCGGCGTCGTCGGTGATGTCACGGGGATGCTGGCATCTGTCTACATGCGCGGTGTGAAGCTGGTGCAAGTTCCGACGACGGTGCAGGCGCAACTTGATGCGGCAATCGGCGGAAAAACGGGAGTGAATCTTATATCCGGCAAGAATTTGCTTGGCACGTTTTATCAGCCTGAGATTGTTCTGATCGATCCGGCGGTGCTGTCGACTCTGCCCGAGCGCGAATTTAGGGCGGGGATGTACGAGGCGGTCAAGTGCGGAGTCATCGGCAATCCGGAATTATTTTCGCGACTGCAACGAACGTCGATCAAATCCCTGCGCAAAGATGTAGAACTCGTCGCCTGGGCGATTGCCGAATCCGTGCGGCTCAAAGCAGAGGTCGTTTCGGCTGATGAAAAGGAAGGCGGCCTTCGACGCGTGCTGAACTTCGGGCACACGCTGGGACACGCGCTCGAAACTGCCACTTCTTACAAGCATTTTCTTCACGGAGAAGCTGTGGCGTGGGGAATGATTGCTGCCGCGAAAATTGCTGGCGAAATGGGACTGTCTGCGAACGGTACCTTTGATCGCATTCGCAAAGCGAGCCTGGCATGGGGCAAATTGCCGCAGGTGAATATCACAACAAGCAAAGCAATGGCGTTGGTCTGCTCGGATAAGAAAACCGAGTCTGGCGTGGTGAATTTTGTCTTAGCGAAAGAGATCGGCAAAGTGGAAGTCGTAAGCAACGTGCCAGAACGGGCCGTGGCCTCCGCGGTTGCAGAGATCAGGCGGATCTCGCGTGAGTAGGGAAGTTTTGCAAACTTCAGGTCACGAAGTTCGCGGAGCCGCTCCAGAAGGCGCTTCAGATCGTAACTCGGCGGCGCGTGCTGTCCGGGAAATGTTTACCGCGATCGCGCCGCGTTACGATCTTCTCAATCATCTTCTTTCCGCAAATATTGACAAACTCTGGTGGCGGCGAACAGCGCGCGCCTTCGTCGACATTTTGAGCAGGCCAAATGCGCGGGTGCTCGACCTATGTTGCGGGACGGGGGATATGGCTTTTGCCCTGCGCCGGCACGCGAATCAAGCTGAGATCACCGGGGCGGATTTTTCTCACGCCATGCTGGTGCTCGCGACACAAAAGACGTCTGGTTCACGAAGAGTGAAGTGGATCGAGGCCGACGCTCTGCGGCTTCCATTTTCGAATGAAAGATTCGACCTGCTGACCTCAGCTTTCGGATTCCGCAATCTCGCCGATTACGATGCTGGGCTGCGCGAGATCCTTCGCGTGCTGCGGCCTGGCGGAGAGGTTGGCATCCTGGAATTCAGCGAGCCAAAAGGATTGCTTGGCCATTTCTATAACGTATATTTCAAATCTGTTCTGCCAAAAATCGGGAGAATGATTTCCGGAAACAGTGGCGCATATTCGTATTTACCCGCTTCCGTCGAAAGATTCCCGCAACCGCCGGAGATGCTCCAGCGCATGCGAAATGCCGGTTTCCGTAACGTTTCGTGGATGCCCTACACGTTTGGAATTGCCGGGCTATACCGCGGCATGAAGTAGTTTTTGCGTAGGAACTAGCTTCTAGCCGCAGGAGCGGCTTGAACTTTTGCCTCGGAAGCTTTCCGGAAGCATTCGGCAAAGGCGTCGCCTATCGGATACCGAATCACCTGTTCATACTCGTAGCCGAGAAAATGTTGCAGGCGCGAGCAGTCCATAACCGTGTCTGAAGTCATATATGGAGCGACGTCGGGCGGAATCGTCGAAATCTTCATCGCCCACATAAAACGCAGCAGCAGTTCGAACAATTTCTCCGTTGGCACGCGCACCAGCTTGGCATTCGCAAGCCGAACGCACTGATCGTAGGTTAACGGACCGCCGCGCCCGGCGACGTTCAGGATTGTCAGGCGCTGTGCCTCGGGCTCGTTCTTATTGAGGATGAAAGCGATCAGCCGTGCCACATCGTCGATATGGACGAACTGCAGACGATTTCGCAGATACTGTTCACCTGAAGGCAGCATGCAAGGAAGACGCGTGCCGCGTTCTCGCATTTTCGCAGCGCGTTTGCTCGTTCCGCCAGGAATTCCGCGGAATGCCTCCATAAAATAATTTTCTATTCCTGCTCCGGCAAAAATGTGCGGCCGCAGAATGTATGCGCTGCATCCGCGAAGCGCCGGAGCGCGCTGCTGAACCACGCGGTCGGCTTCCATTTTGTGCACGCCGTAAACGTAAGTCTTCGCTTTTAGCGGAGTATCTTCTGTTGCCGGCGTCGAAAGTCCTGGACCGTAAGCTGAAACGCTGCTGAGGAAAACAAATTTTTCGACCATCGGCCATTCACGGTTAGCTTCGGTCACGGCTTCCATCACCCGTGCAGTGCCCGCCACATTGATCTGCCATATGCGGTCACGGTCGAGGATTCCGGTACGCACCGCGTCCATAACAAACGCGAGATGCACTACTGCAACCGGGCGCACCGCTCGCAGCAACTCGAGAAATTCCAGGCAGGAGGATTCAAGCCCGAAATCCATCTGTTCGAACTGAATTGGAAGATCTGTGTCGGGTGGGCGAATATCCAGTCCGACAACACGAAAGCCGGAGAGCATGGGTAGAAGCCGCCGCCCAAGGTTCCCGGAAATTCCGGTCACTACAATACAGGGAAGCGCATCAGCCATTTACTTCTTCCCAGGGGCGGACGGTGCCTTCGGTGCCGGCGCCGGTGCTTCATCAGGGCGTTTCAACGACGGAGGCGCGGGCGTTACGAAATAGGACTCATCGAAAGTTGTTTTCGTCGAGTTCTGTATCGATTCAAACTCGCTCTTCATGTTCTGACCTTGCAGCGTTCGCTGAATCTCCTCGTGGACGCTGGCGAGCGGCGCATCCTGAACTTCTTCGACTTTGTAGATGCGATACCCGGTTGGATCAGTGAAGACTTGCGAGACTTCGCCTTTCTTCAGATCGAAAATCGAGGCGTCCGTCGTCGGGATGCTCGTCTTGCGCATGTTTTCCATCTTAACGTTCGTGGCTTTCATTTTGCTTCCGGCGAAGTCGTTGGCTTCCTGCTGCAATTTCAGGAAGTCCTCGCCTGCTGCTGCCCGCGCGCGCAGTTTGTCAGCCTCTTCTTTCATTGCTGCTTCGGATACTGTTTGTTTCGCCTGCAGATCGGCACTCACTTTGCCCGGGCCCGCATCAGTCTGCTTCTGTTTCGGGACGTAGATGCGTTCGAAAGTTATAGTTTTGAAGTCCGGTGCATGTTGCTGGTAGTACTCGTTGATCTGCGCTTCGGAAATGTTGCCGGCATCGCGCTGCATCTTTAGTTGCGCCTCGCGCGCAAGAAGCTGCAGGCGGACCAAATACATGCGCTCGTCAAAGTCAGGCCCTTTGTCCAAGCCGAGTTCGCGTGCCTTTTCGGCAAACAACAATGCATTTACATATTGGGCCGCGAATTGCTTCCTTTGCGTCGCGGGCATGTTCGGCTGGACGGCGTTTACGATTTTTTCAAATTCAGCACGGGTGACGACGGTCTTGCAATCCGCCGGAGTCGCACTGCCATTCCCGGTTTTTTCGCAAAGTCCCTGAACTGTAATCACCGGCGTATCAGGAGCGACCGCAGAATCTGGCACCAGTTCGTTTGGATCAGCGGGCCTGGTCTTCAGAACAGGGGTTTGGGAGGTCTGCGCCCCCGCTGCGGACGCCAGCAGCAGACAGACCAGTCCGGTAAGAATGCTTTTCAAAGAAGCCTCCGAAGGATTTAAAGGGTGATAGTTGAATCCTAGCACAGCCAAAGCGCGCGAACGTTCCTCCACCCGCTTGGCGGAAGCCTCTGCCAAAGCGATAATTTCCATATGTCGGGAGCGCCGGTAACGTTCAGTTCTGAGGCGATGCGGTCGGAGAAGCGGCAGGCCGCGGCGAACTCTCTGATTGCTGCGTTTGCAATTACCGGCCTCAAGATATTTGTTGGAATTACAACCGCAAGTCTCGGAATTTTGTCTGAGGCCGCACATTCGGCCCTCGACCTGATAGCTGCCACGATCACCCTGTTTTCGGTTCGGGTATCAGACAAGCCCGCCGACGCCGATCACCAATACGGGCACGGCAAAATCGAAAATTTCTCTGCCTTTATTGAGACCGGACTGCTGCTTATCACCTGTGTGGTGATCATTTACGAAGCCATCAAGCGATTGTTTTTCCACCACGTACACATTGAACCAACGCTGGCGGCTTTCCTGACGTTGCTGTTTTCAATGGCGGTCGATTTCTGGCGTTCACGAGCGCTGGGAAACATTGCGAACAAGTACGAGAGTCAGGCGCTGCAAGCCGATGCCCTGCATTTTTCGACCGATATCTGGTCGAGCGGTGTAGTCGCGGTGGGTCTTGGGTTGGTCTATATCGGCCGGCGCTTTCATATGCCGTGGCTTTCCGATGCTGATCCGGTTGCTGCGCTGTTTGTGGCGGGAGTGATCATTTTTGTCAGCACGCGCCTGGCGCGCAGAACCGTTGATGCCCTCCTGGATGCCGCTCCCAAAGGCGCGCGCAGCAAAATCATCAGTGCGCTGGGAAGTATTGAAGGCTTGATGGAAGTTGACCGGGTGCGCATCCGGCGGGCCGGGAACCGATATTTCGCCGATGTTTCCGTCGGTTTGGCGCGAAACGTGACCTTTCAGAGGTCTGGGCAGCTCGCAGAGGAAGTGACGCACACCATCAATCGCGTGCTGCCAAACACGGACGTAGTGGTGCACTCGATTCCCCGGCCCGCCTCCGCCGAAAACATTTTTGACCGCGTGCGTGCGGTCGCGACTCGTCACAATTTGAATGTTCATGACGTGAGTGTGCAAGATTTGAACGGCCGGCTGCATGTCGAGCAGCACCTTGAACTCGATGAAACTCTTCCACTCAAAGCAGCTCACGATCGAGTAAGCATGATGGAGCGCGAAATCCGCGAGGACGTCCCTGAAATCGCATCGATTCTGACGCATATTGAAAGTGAACCTTCAACTATCGAGCAAGGAGAGCAGATCCAACGCGACGGCCATCTTGAAGAGAGCCTGAAGGCGATCTCAGCGCAATTTCCGGACATTCTAGACACCCACGATATCGAGGTTAAGCGCGTGAACGGCCGCGTGTACGTCTCGTGCCACTGCACCTTCCCCGACGAAATGCCGCTCTCGCAGGTGCACGATCTTTCAACCGCGCTCGAAACTCGCTTCAAACAGGAAGCGCCGGAGTTGTTTCGTGTGCTGATTCACCCAGAGCCAAGTACAGACAACCGGAGGTGAGCTTGTTTCACGCTGAAGTGAAGTGGACTGGCACAGAGATGCAGTTCCAGGCAAAAGGAAATGCGGGCCACCAACTGTTGCTCGATGGCGACGGAAAGGTCGCGAGTAGTCCGATGGAACTTGTGCTGATCGCGCTGTGCGGTTGTACGGCCTACGACGTTGTAAGCATTCTGAAGAAGAAGCGGGAGCCGGTGACGGGAGTCAAGGTCAGCGCCGAAGCAGAAAAAGCTGAAAACCCGCCGCGCGTTTATACAGCGATAAGGCTCTCTTACCGAATTTCGGGCCAGGTCTCGCGTAAATCCGCGGAGGACGCGGTCCGGCTTTCCGAAGAGAAATATTGTTCCGTGGCTGCGATGTTGGGCAAGACTGCACGCATCAGTTACGAAATCCATCTGAGTTCGCATGATGGATAGCACAGGCAGCTCTGCGGTTCCAGAACCTCAAGTTGCTAAACAGAGTGGTTCGTTCTGGGGATTCGTCTTTATCGGAGCAGCCGCGTTCTTCTGGGGCCTCTCCGCAAGTTTGGGTCGGGCGGCATTTACGGGGCGACTGCTTCCGCACGCAGGAATCCGCAGTGTGAATCCGCTGATTCTGTCGCAATGCCGCACCGGCTTCTCGTTTCTTGCTGTTGCAATAGGGCTGATTCTGCGGCGCGGTTTCCGCAGTCTTTCGATTCCTGCCGCTGACTTTGCGAAGCTGTTTGTACTCGGGCTGGGCGGTGTTGCGGCCTCCAATTACTTTTACTATCTCGCGATTCAGAGGACGAACGTCGCCACCGCAATCATCGTGCAATATACGGCGCCGGTTTGGGTATTGCTGTATATGGTGGTGAAGCGGGCTGAGCGGTTGAGCGCAGTAAAACTTGGCTCGGTCCTGCTGGCCATTTCCGGAATTTCACTGGTAATCGGGCTTGTTGGGCACGGCCGGTTCGAGTTGGATACGGTTGGTGTTGGGGCGGCCCTGATCGCGGCGTTCTCGTTTTCCTACTACAACGTTGGCGGGCACTATATCTTAGCGAAGCACGACCGCTGGATCGTCCTGCTGTACACGACTTTTTCGGCATCACTATTCTGGATTGTGATCAATCCGCCGAAGAAGATCGTGGCCGCTCATTATTCGGTGAACACATGGATTTTTCTCGCCGCATTCTCGTTCCTCTCGGTGCTGTTGCCATTCGCTTTTTATTTTGCCGGACTGGAGCGATTGACACCGACAAGAGCCGTCATTGCCAGTTGTCTGGAACCTGTTTTTTCGATTTTGATAGCCGCCGTCGCTCTAAAGGAAATCGTTGGCCCGTCGCAGGCGATCGGAATCGTAATGGTCTTGAGCGCCATTGTCCTCGCCCAGCGCCGAAGCTCTGAGGTGCAGCCTAATCTCGGTCCGGTCGACTGATTTTTGACAAATTCTTGACTCGCTCTTTACAGAAAGTTTTCGATCTGATCACTTTCGTGACCTACGTCTGCGGCTCAGATTCAAGTAGCCTGAACTTGGAGTCTTGTATGAAAGAGAAAGTGCTTCGTCCGGCTGCGGTAGTCCTTTTTGCCGCTCTCGCCGTTGCTCCTTGTTTCGCACATCACATGGCCGTTGTGGTCTCTAAGCGGAACGGCATCACAGGCATGACATCGGACCATCTTGAAAAGATTTTTCGCCAGGAGACCAGGAAGTGGTCCGATGGTGGCGAAATTCGACTCGTATTGCACCGGTCATCGCCAGGCGAAACGGAGACTCTCGCGCGCTTGAACAAAATGACTCCTCAGCAGTGGCAAAACTGGGTCGCCGCGCACCGGGAGTCAATTCAGTTCGTGGAGTTGGATGAAGACGTACTGAAGTACGTCGAGAACACGCCCGGCGCAATCGGTTTGGTTGACGTTCGCTCCGTGACCGATCACGTCAACATCATCCGTGTGAACGGCAAAGTACCGATGGAAGCAGGTTATTTGCCGCACTGAGATTTTGGATTAGCGGGCGATCTCAGCTTGCTTCGTATTTTTCCTTAACAGCGCGAAGTAGTGTTCCGCGCGCGCAATGTCCCTCTGAATCTGCTCCCTGAGTTTTTCGACTGAGCTGAACTTGATTTCGTCGCGGATCCGCGAAAGGAAGGAAAGCTCGATCTCGGTGTCTGCGGTCAGCTCCAGCGGATGAAAATTTAGCAGGTGAGTTTCGATAGCGAAAGAATCACTTCCGAAGGTAGGCCGGCTGCCAATATTAGCAACTGAATCAAAGCACTCCTGACCCACTCGGGTTCGAGTGATATAGACACCATCGCGCGGCACGAGCTCCTCGTAGTGGCTGAGATTGATTGTAGGCACCGTGTATTTTGAGCCGTAGCCGCGGCCCCGGCCAGCGGTCGATTGAATACTGAACGGGCGTCCCAATAGGTATTTCGCGCGTTGTACGTTTCCAGCCTTGATCAGTTCTCGAATGCGCGTGCTTGAGACAGTTTCATTTCGCAGACGCAACTCCGGATAGACCACCACTTCAAATCCAAGCTCGTTCCCAAGCTGAGCGAGCAACTGAACATCGCCAGCCGCTCTGTGTCCGAACCGGAAGTTGTAACCTTCGTGCAGCTCGAGCGCCCGCAAGCGATCACAAAGAATATGTTTGACGAAGTCGCGCGGTCCCATCAGTGAAAGATCCCGGGTAAACGGAATAACCGCGACCGCATCGATCCCCGTTTGGCCAAGCAGACGAAGTTTTTCCGGTGTAGATGTGAGCAGCTTCAGTCCGGCATCCGGGCGCAAAATGCGCATGGGATGTGGTTCAAAAGTCACAGCGACCGAGTTGGCCCGAAGCTGTTTCGCGCGGCTAACGATCTCACTCAATACACGAACATGCGCGCGGTGGACTCCATCGAAGTTGCCGACACTGACGACCGAGGGGCCGAAGCTGGTTGGAATCTCATCGAGTTTGGAAAAAATCTTCATCTGCAATGTTCGCTGGCTCTGTGGTATTGCTCTGTGTTCTCTGTGGTCAGCTTTTCTCCTGATGCAACCAAACCCTTTCACCACAGAGGACACAGAGTTTCACAGAGGAACGCCACGGAGGGCGCAACAAATCCCGAGGCTTCAAATCTCAAACTCCAACTTCATGCCGTCATAAGAGAGCTTTACGTTCCCGGGCAAACTAGCATTCGTTTGCTCGTGCGGCAGATCGTGGCAAATGTGCGTAAAGAATGCTCGCTTCGGCTTCAATTGCCTGACAGTTTCCAGAGAATGTTCAACCGTAGAATGTGTCGGATGCGGCTTGTAACGCAGCGCGTCGAGGAACAGGATATCGAGCCCTTGCAGCTTGGCAAGGGAACTCTTTGGAATTTCACTGTGGTCGGTGAGATAAGCGGCAGATCCGAAACGAAAACCGAAAATGTCTGCGTCGCCATGAATAATCACAATTGGGTCAAAACACGCACCAAAAAGCTCGAGCGGTCCGTCAATTGGCTTGAGTTCCACCTGGGGCAATCCGCCAAACTTGTATTTCGCGTCGAAAATGTAGCCGAACATTTTGCGGATGAACTCAGCGGCATCGGGGCGTGCATAAAGCGGAAGTTTGTTCGGTTTATGTAGAAAACTGAGCGGACGCAGGTCGTCAATCCCGAGTAGATGGTCGGCGTGGGTGTGTGTGTAGAGCACGGCATCGAGATGACGGATATTCTCGCGAATGGCCTGCTCGCGGAAATCTGGTGTCGTGTCGATAAGAATGGCGCGATTGTTGTACTCGATGAGCACCGAAGGGCGGGTGCGGCGATCGCGAGGGTCTGAGGAGTTACATACCGCGCAGTCGCAGCCGATCGTGGGCACGCCCATGGAGGTGCCACTACCCAGGACGGTCAACGTCGCCTTCATTTTGCTGCGGGGACCTTCTGCGGACCTTTGGCGATGGCGTTCGTCACCTCGACGTATGCCATGCGCATCTCGTAAAGCGCGTTCTGAAGGAAGCTTTGTTCTTTCGGAGTGAGGTTGTTCTTTGTTTTATCTCCCAGCAGACCGAGCGTGTCGATGGTCTGGCGCGCGCCGATGAGATCAACTTGCGGCGGCATGCCTTGCTCGTGCATCAGGCCAAGCTGGAGCATTCCCGTCATGTAGAGCGACGCCAGGAAGCGTTCGAACGTCATCTCCATTTCCTGCGCGGAGATTCCGTTCCTTTCAGCCTGCTGAGCAATTTCAGCAGAGGACTTCTCGTAAGCCTGGGCTTGCTCCTGCTGTTGCGCAGCGGAAGGCGTTGGAGGTTCAGCGGCAACCGAAGCCGGCTGCTTCTTTTCGTCAGAAGACGGCGCCACGGCCGGCGGTTTTGATACAGGTGTCTCCTGCTCTTCGGGCACGTCTTTGCGCAACTCGCCTTCTGAAGTAAAAAGGCGGCGATCAGTCACTGTGAAGCTTGTTTTTTTGTCAGCCATAGTGCAACCGTGTCGTTCGGACCTTCTTGCCCAAATCAAGAAAATATATTTGTAAGTGGAAGCGCCACGGGCTTTACCGTAGCCTCACCAGCGCTCAAGTGCTTTTCCAGAAATTCTTTTCGCAGATAGCCTAAGGCCAGTTGCTTTCCTTTAAGCGGCTGCGCCATGACGCTGGTTATTTCGCCAACGTCCCTGCCTTCGCTCTGAATTTTCGTTCCGGCTGCCGGCGCAGTCCCTTCAATTGTGAATCCGGTGAAAGTTCGATGCACCGCCCCCCGAGCGCGGATCCGCTCGACAATCTCCTGCCCGATGTAGCAACCCTTATTGAAGTTTAGAGCGCGATCCTGGCCGGTCTCCTGCGGCAGCGTCTTTTCGCGAATATCGCGGCCGAACTGTGGAATTCCACAAAGAATGCGAAAGCTCTCAAGCGTCTCCGGGCTGACCTCTTCGGCTCCAGCATGGCGGAGTGCGTTGCGAGTCGACTCTTCTTTCTCCGCCGGTACCCATAATTCATATGCCGGAAAGCTGGCATTGTCGCTGCGAACGAGTGTGGCGTTGAAATCCTTCCATTCAATATCGGTAATATCCAAGCTCTCGATGGTGGCATTGAGTCCGGCTGCTGCCAGTACCTCGCCGGACTTCGGCCCGGCAATACCGATCACCGCGAGTTTGTCACTCTGGTCGGCAATCTGGACCTTATCCATGATGATGTAGCGCTTGAGGATCTGGATGAGTGATTGCGACTGTTCGCGGTCGATTTCTGCAACCAGGTTCTCTCCGCGATTGAAGACGTAAAGATCGCCAAGGATGTGTCCTTGTGGATTCAGAACGAATGCATAGACACCTTTGCCCGGCGCGAGGTCGCGTATGTTGTTGCTGACCATGCCGTTCAGCCAACGCACCCGGTCGCGACCAGAGATCGGAAACAGAGCGCGCTCCGCGTGATAAAAGCCACAACCAGAGGTAAGCGCAGCAAGTTCGGTCCGGCTGCTATCTATGCTGGCCTTGGTTTCCTGGGCTAGAACGCTCATTCCTATCTGATTATAGCGAAGCAAAAAGGGTGCTTAGGGCTTCGGTCCGTATTGGACGGCTCGGAACAAAGCAGATTCCTCGCTTTTCGCTCCGCTGGCGCTTCGGAATGACGTGAGCGCAAGCTGTTGTGATAATTTCTCAGCCGTGGCTGAAAAGAAAAAGATCGCGGTCATCCCCGGGGACGGCATTGGGAAAGAAGTCATTCCAGAGGCGGTTCGAGTCCTGGAAGCTACCGGCGCGCCACTTGAGTTCAAGCAGTTTGACTGGGGCGCGGAGCGCTATCTAAAGGACGGAACAACTGTTCCGCCTGATGGGTTCGAAATGCTCGGCCGCGACTTCGATGCGATTCTTCTCGGAGCGATCGGAGATCCGCGGGTGCCCTCGAATATTCACGCTAAGGAAATTCTGCTGGGCATGCGGTTCAAGATGGACTTGTATGCGAACGTCCGCCCTGTTCGCTTGCTCGATGAGTCATTGTGCCCGCTGAAGGGAGTCGAGCCGAAAGATGTAGATTTCGTTGTTATCCGCGAGAACACCGAGGGTGTTTACATTGATGCAGGCGGAATCTTTAGGCAGGGAACTGCCGAGGAAGTCGCGATCCAGGAGGACATCAATACACGCAAGGGTGTGGAGCGGGTGATTCGGTTTGCGTTCGAATATGCCGTGAAGAATAAGAAGGCCGACGGAAGCGCACGCAGCCGAGTCTTGATGTGCGACAAATCGAACGCCATGACCTACGCTGGCGGTTTGTGGCAACGGGTGTTCAAGCAGGTAAGCGCCGAGTATCCGCAGATGAAAACAGGGCACATGTACGTCGATGCGCTATGCATGCAGCTGGTTCGCGATCCCCGAGCCTTCGATGTGATCGTGACCAACAACATGTTCGGAGACATCATCACCGACCTCGCCGCCGCGCTCCAGGGCGGGTTGGGAATGGCGGCCAGCGGGAACATTCATCCGTCAAAGACTTCCATGTTCGAGCCGGTGCATGGGTCGGCGCCACCTCTAGCGGGGAAGAATGTCGCTAATCCGATGGGCGCGATTCTGACAGCGGCAATGATGGTGAATCATCTCGGTTTCGAGAGAGAAGCGCAGAAGATCGAAACCGCTGTGCTGGAAGCCGTGCGAGAAAAGAAGGCCACGCAAGATGTTGGCGGAAGCTTGGGGACGAGGGAAGTCGGGGAGTGGGTGCGGGGAGAGTTGGGAAGAATTGATTTCCTTCAGAGGAATTTCCGGAATGTATGAAATAGACGAACTGGATAAAGTCGTACCATTTTCTGAAATTCCTCTTCCAACACCTGGTGTGCCTGAACCCTGCATCCTAGCGGACGAAAATAGCGTCATCATCTTTTACTTCTTACCGGAGAAGAAACTGATCGCAACTCCCTCCGCTGCGTTTATTCAATTCAAGGGTTGCATTTCACACATGTTCGGAATGCCCAACGATGAAGCTCTCCGTGGCCATCCGCTCTATAAACGTGGGCTTGGTTTTTATGGCGCATACACCGTAGAAAATTCATCCTGGATTCGAAAGCTAGAACGGATGAACTCTGTGCATCAAATGCACCGTCCGGAGCGTTTCCTACAATATCGACATCTAATTATTACTTTCCACGATTCGACATTTGAGTGCGTCTGTCGCGAATTCGAGGCGAAGGTGAGAGACGGATCCGAGGTGATCCGAGACGTCGCACAAATTCTTAGTAGATGGCCCTCGAAGGCCTAAAAAACTGACCGCCTATCTCAGCCTTCCCACCTTATCCATCGGCCAATATCCAAACACGGCCTTACCGTAGATGTACGTTGAATCCACCGGGCCGAAGTCGCGGCTATCATTTGACAGGCTGCGATGGTCGCCGAGCACGAAATAGCAATCCTGCGAAACGACTACATCGGGATAAGAGCGGTCGTCGCGATAAATGCGGGGAACGTAGTCTTCGACCAGCATCTTTCCATTCAGATATACCCGTCCATCAACAATGCGCACGTGGTCGCCGGCAACTCCGATTACGCGCTTGATAAAACTTTTCTGCGGATCGCGAGGATAGCGGAAGACGACAATGTCGCCGCGCTGGATCGGCTCAATACGGTAAACGAACTTGTTGATGAAGATGCGTTCCTGATCGTCGAGTGAAGGCATCATGCTGGTGCC
>DAIPJJ010000110.1:0-15025 GCA_036770325.1 Terriglobales bacterium | reverse complement strand
ATGCCGGAGGCGACTTGGACCAGTTAGCGTCCCAGCTTCGCCCCGTCGATGTGCGAGCGTTCCGAAACCTGACCTCAGAGAGCGAAGAGCATTTTCTGCGCGAAAATCTCCCATTTTGGGAATTTCGGACGATTCATCGGGCGCGAATGCAAGCTGCGGTCGACTATGTGCGCTGCGCCAGCCAGAATGCGTCGATTCTCATCCAACTCGCGGAGGCTACTAAGCAAAGCCCGGATTCGGAGATCGTTGCTGCAGGTGAAAGGCTGCTCGAAAATGCGTTGCGGCTGAGGATTTATGCAATCCAGATGATCCCGCGCCTGTATCTCGCCGTCCTTTTCCCGCAGATGGGCCGCGCACAGTCGTCGCTTGCCGATGCTTACGACACCATGACGCGGCAGGTGGTGATGCTCGGGTGCCTACAGTATCCGACCCATGGAATGTCGGCGTCGTTATGAGTGCTTGCAGCGATTAGTGTTTCGCAACGGCGAAGATCACAAGAACCACCGGAAGGTAAATCACCGAGGCATGCAAAAGGCGGCTGGCTAAAACCTTCGAACCAGAAGTCGCCAGTCTGAGCGAATGATAAAGAAAGAACCCGCCTGCTAGTAGCATCAACACGAAATAAACCGGACCCACGTGCCCAAACGCCGGCAGAAGCGTGGTGACGATTAAGGCGACGGTGAACGCGATGATCTCTCCGCGGGTGAAGCGAGAGTCGGCGTCAAAGCGCGGGAGCATGCGGTAGCCAGCGCGCTCGTAATCGTCGCGATACATTAAGGCAATCGCCAAAAAATGCGGGAACTGCCACAAGAACAGCACGGCGAACAGGAACATCGCCTGTGAGTTGATGGCGTTCGAAGCCCCGGCCCAGCCAATCAGGGTCGGCATAGCTCCTGGAAATGCACCGAGAAGCGTGCAGAGTGGCGTGTGGCGCTTAAGCGGGGTGTAGATGAGCAGATAGCTCAGCAGGGTCGAGATGGCGAGCAGGGAAGAGAGTCCATTCACCAACAAAGCCAAATAGACGCCGCCGCTCACACTCAAGAGAGCACCGAAGAGGAACGCTTCCAGCGAACTCACGCGTCCGGAGGGAAGCGGCCGATTCGCGGTGCGACGCATTTTCCCATCCCAGATGCGCTCCATCCACTGATTCAGCGTCGCCGTGCCGCTGGCGACCAGCAGGGTGCCAACCAGCGTGTTCAACAAACCCGCAAATTTGAAAGGCCCACGCAGGCCGAGATAGTATCCGGCAGACGTGGTCATCAAAATCAAAAGGTTTACTTCAGGCTTGGTGAGAGTGTAGTAATCGCGAACTTTGGAGAGCACTCGATCCATGAAGGCGCTGGCTGCTGGACTATTCTTCAAAGCTGTCTTTCGTGAAAATGGACAGTATCGGCGGTTTCCGCCTCCTGCCTGAACTGGTTACGCTTGCGATAAGCCAGCCAGGTGATCCCGACTGACATGAACATCGGCGGAACGATTAGAACCAGTATTCCGCTGCGCAGGGCGGCAATAAAACGCGCTCCGCTGCTGGCAGCCTGGGTGTAGCAAAGCGGACAGCTCTGGGCAAATGCCGGCGTAGCCAGCATCAGTAATGCAGCGCTAAACGCTCCGTATTTGATTGCGGGCCGCATTCGATTGCTCAATGCGCAAACGGTTTCATGCTCAGCAGGCGAAAGCTGTCTGACCAGAACATGTTCATCATAGCAAGAACGAACAGGGTTGCGGGGAGCAGAAAGAGCGCCAAAGTTCTTTTTTCCGATTTCATGTGCATGAAAAACATGACTGCAAGGCCGGCCTGCACGATCGCCAGAGACAACATGCGCAAGAGCATCTGCGAGCCGTCGATTTTTTCATAGGCGACGACGATTTGCAGCGCGGAAATAACAAGAATGCAAATGTAAACAACAATGTACGTTGCGATCCCGCCGCTCGGGCCTTCTGCTGTGTCCATGGTTTCTCCGAATCAGTGCTTCACGTTCAAAAGATAAACAAACGGCACAACGAACATCCAGACGAGATCGACGAAGTGCCAGTACAGGCCCCAGATTTCGAGGTCGTAGTGATCGTAGCGGCCGCGCTTGTAGCCGAGTGTAACGACAGCGATCGCCACACATCCCACAACGACATGGGTTAAGTGCAGGCCAGTGATACTGAAGAACGCGGCTCCGAAGAGGCTCGAGCCCCATGGGTTGGCGAACAAGCGCAGACCTTCACCGATCAGTCCAAGCCATTCTTTTATATGCAGCAGGGCGAAGATCAGGCCACCAATGACAGTCACAAAGCTCCAGGTGATAGCGCTGGAGCGATTGCCGGACTTTGCCGCGCGAATTCCAATCAGCATGGTAAGGCTGCTGGTTACAAGAACAAATGTCATGATGTAGGCGTTAATGACGCTGGCAGTCTCAAACGGCCTGGGCCAATCGGTGGTGGCATTGCGAAGATAGCCGTACGCGAAGAGAATCGCCCCGAAGGTGACCGCGTCTGAAATGATGAACAGCCACATGACCAGCTTCTTGTGTGGAATGGCAAAGGCCGGAGCTTCGCGTTCACCATGCACGCCAATTCCTTGTGGAGCTGTCATCCTTATGTTGGCTTCGCTCGCCATGCATTCTCCTATCAAATTCTTACCAGCAACAGCACAAGCAAGTACAGCCAAAGCGCGTCCATAAAGTGCCAGTATTGCGAGGCGGCGTCGAGAGTGCGTTTGGCAAGTACATGTCTATGCAATTTGCTGATCACGTAAACCAAGCCCAGCAATCCACCGATCACGTGCAGAGCGTGCAGCACTGTGAACAGATAGAAAAACGAGCTGCTCGGGTTTGTGGCTAAGTAAATTCCTTCCGATCGCAATTGCGACCACGCCGCATATTGACCGCAGACAAACAGGCAGCCCAGAAAAAGGGTTCCGTATAGCGCACGGAGTACAGGAGCAGAATCCGCAAATTCGTTGTTGATGGCTATCAAACGGCGGCGTGCGATTTGAAGCGTGACGCTACTGGCAATCAGGATCAATGAGTTGAGATAGAGAATTGATGGAACCGAAAAGTGCCGCCAATCAGGCGCCGACCCGTTGCGCACGACCATTGAGCTAGTGAATGCAGCAAAGGTCATGGTAATGGCGGAGATCCCGACCCAAATTCCGGTACTTGGAGTTTCAGGTCCGAGCTGCTTTAAGCGCCGAGATCCGCCTGAGGCCGGAAACTTTACATTCGGCGGAGATTGAATAATGGTGGCCACAAGTTTTTCCTATAGCAGATTCTTGTCTTCGCGCACGGTTTGAATTTGTTCGGGCGAGTTTTGCATGACGTAGTCACCGCTCGAGCCTTCGATGCCGTACTGGTATGGATCGTGATAAACGACGGGCGCGCGGCCGCCGAAGTTGTCCCACGGTGGCGGTGACGACGTGGCCCACTCAAGCGATGTTCCCTGCCAGGGATTCTCCGGAGCAGGAGCGCCTTTGAAGCGGCTATAGATCAGGTTGTAGAGGAAGATCAGTTGTACTGCGCCGGTGAACAGGGCCGCATAAGTAATGAACTTGTGCACAACCAGCAAGGGCTGCATATAGTCATCGACGAATGCCGAATATCGACGAACGTTGCCAGCGAGGCCTAGGTAATGAAACGCCATGAAAATACAGTAGGTGCCGACGAAAGTGAACCAAAAATGGATCTTGCCCCAGGTTTCATTCATCATGTGACCGAACATTTTGCCGAACCAGAAGTAAGTTCCGGCAAACATTCCGAAAATTGCGGCAACGCCCATCACCATATGGAAGTGGCCAACCACGAAGTACGTGCCGTGCAAATAAACGTCGATCGACGGTTGCGCGAGGAAAAAGCCGCTGACCCCGCCGGTGACGAACATCGAGACAAATCCAAGCGCGAAAAGGGAAGCGCTGGTCACTTGCAGCTTGGCGCCGTAGAGGCTGCCGATCCAGATCAGAACCAAAATTGTCGATGGGATGGTGATGATTAGCGTCGGGAACGAGAACACCAGCCCGGAATAGGGGCTCATGCCGCTGACGAACATGTGGTGTCCCCAGACCATGTAGCTGAGGAAACCGATGGCCATCATGCAATAGATGACGACTTTGTGGCTGAGCAGCGGCCGGCGATAGCTGTTCACCAGAATGTGCGAAACGATGCCTGCTGCAGGCAGGATCGCAATGTAAACCTCGGGATGGCCGAAGAACCAGAAGAGGTGCTGCCACAGAAGCGGTGATCCACCGGAATGGTTGGAAATGAGCTGATCGTTGATAACGAGATTCGAAGGCACGAAGAAGCTGGTTCCGGCAATGCGGTCGAGAATCAGCAGAATGCAAGCGGGAAGAAGCACTGCGAAGGCCAGTAATCCGATGCACGAAGTGATGAACCACGCCCAGGTGCAAAGCGGCATGCGCATCAGAGTCATGCCCTTGGTGCGAAGGTCGAGCGTGGTGGTAATGAAGTTCAGTGATCCGAGCAACTGGCCGATGCAGAAGATCGCGATCGAAACCGCCCACAGCGTTTGACCAACAGCTTGTCCCGGCCCGGCGCTGGCGAGTGCGCTCAGCGGAGCATAAGCGGTCCAGCCGGAGAGTGGCGGCCCGTCGCCGACGAAGAACGCCGCGATCAGAACGCAGAAGCCGAGAAACGTTACCCAGAACGACATCATGTTAAAACGCGGGAAAGCCATATCTTCCGCGCCGATCTGGATCGGAAGGAAATAGTTGCCAAACCCGGCGAAGGGAACATTCGTCAACACAAAGAAGACCATGAGCGTTCCGTGCATGGTCATCAATTGCAGATAGTACTCGGGCGTCATTACGCCGCCGGGTGCGCCGGTCGAGGAGAGCCATTTGAGTCCGGGAATTGCGATGTTCGGCCACACCAGATGGATTCGCATCAGCCAGGAGAGGCCCATGCCGATCAAAACAGCTACCAGCCCGAGACCGTAGTACTGCTTTCCGATCACCTTGTGATCAAGGCTGAATACGTACTTGCGAAGAAAGCCTTGTGGCGGCGCGTGATGTGCGGCATGCGTGGAAACGTCATGCATAGGCTCAAACCCCAGTTCGAAATGACTTGCTACTGCAATGCAGCCTGCTGTTTCATCCAGGCGTCGTAGTCTGGCTGCGACATCACATTCAAATAGGCCTTCATGTTGTAGTGCCCCAGGCCACAGAGCTGCGTGCAAACAATCTCGTACCGTCCGACTTTGGTCGCAGTGAAATGCAGTGACAAATCGAGCCCGGGAACAAAGTCCTGCTGAATTCTCAGTTCGCGCACGTAAAACGAGTGGCCGACGTCTTTGCTGTGCATGAGCAGA
The DNA here is from genome assembly GCA_036770325.1 of Terriglobales bacterium. Classification (GTDB taxonomy): domain Bacteria; phylum Acidobacteriota; class Terriglobia; order Terriglobales; family Acidobacteriaceae; genus Gp1-AA145. Next base: position 9,718 of record DAIPJJ010000110.1, on the reverse strand, counting down.
TGGATCTCCTTATTCAGGGGAACGCCCATTTCCGCAGTGACGATGTCGTCTTTTGCGTCCTGGTCATGGTTCACATCGATCCCGAAGACATTCTGATTGGCTTCATTAATCATGTCGGGATGGATAGGGCCAAACTTCCCGTCGGGTCCGGGATAGCGAAAGTAGAACGCGAACTGCCCGGCCTGCACCTGAACAGGCATGGAATCAGCCGCGGCAGGCGTGAAGTAGATTGCGCCCCAGGCTTTGCTCCCGAAGATGCCCAGTGCAAGAACTTCGGTTCCGACCAGAAGGAAAGCCGCGAGCACTAGGGCTTTAGCACCACCAGGAAAGTTACGAATCCTATCTCCAGGTTTGCGGCTGGATGCCGTCCAGATGAAGATTGCCAAAATAAATTGTGCGGCAATGAAGCAGATGCCGGCTTCTGCCATGGTATCGGCCATTTGCTGGTCGATCAGGTGACCGTGAGTCGAGATGTCGGCGGGCATCGTCCAGGTGTGGAGCAGAATCGGGATGGCCGAAGAAATCGTGATGAGAATCAGTGTGACGGCTACGAATTTCCCCACGGTTCGCCTCCCCGAAGTGATGCGCGGGCTGAAGAAAGGGCGGTCCAGCCCGCGAGATCGCGCTACTTCGCCTTGAACGTGAAATTAGCGGTTGCAGGTTTTCCGGCCGCGACCGTGACCTGTTGAGTTTGCGTGCCGTACATTTCCTGCCATGCAGTCAGAGTGTAGTTCCCGGGTGGAACGTTTTCGATTTTGAACGAACCATTCTCATCGCTGACGCCGTACGGTCCCTTTACTACTGCCATGTAGCCGCTCATCCAGGGATGGATATTGCACTTCACGTGGATCGCAACCTCTTCCGAATTCCAACTGGTCGTGATCGGCGGTGCTCCCGGCGGTTGTGACTTGTTCCACTCGTGATTTGGCCCGCCTGGAGTCGGCATGGGGTGAATGTTGTGCGAGGTCTGGTCACTGTTAACCACCTGGAACTGTTGACCGACATCGACTGCCATCACGTGCGGAATGTATTGACACCCATGTTGATCGAATTTCGGAGTTGACGTGCTCGCCGGGGCCGATCCATTCCAGCCCTGCGAAATGTAAACCACCACGTTCTGCAGGCCACCGCTCGGTCCAACTACAACACTTTCGACTTTGACCGGATTCGCCTTATGCTCGGCGGCACAAGACGGCTCCTTGGACATATCGATTACTTTTTCATGGGGCGGAGTGCCTTCCAGCTTGATCATTCCAGTGATGCTGCTCTCTGACGGAGGCGCCGCTTTGACCTGGCGTTGTGAAATCATCACAACCATGGCGAGGGTAAATATCGCTGAGAGAGAAACAATTAATCTGAACCAGTTCTGTTTTTTCATTTACTCGTTCTCCTCGTATAAAGGCTGAGCTCCAACGCGTCAGTCCTTCCGTTCGAGTTCACCGCCGGCTCACTGATTGCTTGGCGGCGGGGCCGCAGGAGCCGCGGTCGCATTCGGGTTGATGGGTCTTAACCCTAGTTGCTTGGCGATTTGCTTTTCCTTCGTTGGCTGGGGCTGCAAAGTACGCAGATAAAACACCAGGTCCCAGGCCTCGTCGGGCTTCACGTTATCGGCGAACGAGGGCATTGGCGTGCCATCGAGCCCGGTCATGAATATGCGATACAGATCACTGTCCGTACTTCCACATTTGAACTTGGTTTGATCGTGGAAGTCGAATGGCTTTATTGGGCGATTCAGGTCGTCGGTCAAAGTATCGGCTGATGGCCCGTTGCCACGGCCCTCAACGCCGTGGCACTTCCAGCATTCGAGCTTCTGGAACAATGCCTGACCGGCCTTGATGCGATCTGCCGTGACTTCAGGTTCGTTGGGAATTTGGATTGGCGTGCCAGCCTTCTCAGTTTTCCAACGCTCCGAAAAATGCTTCACGTAGGCGACGAGGTCAACCCGTTGCTGTGACGAGAGCGGAATCCATGCCGGCATGTTCGAACTTTGCAGGCCTCGGCCGATGGTGTCGTAGAGGTCTTCATCGGTTGGTAAAGTTCCGCTCACGGTCGAGCGACACTTGAATGTAGCGAGAGTGAAGTTGCGCGGCTTTGGATCGAGCCACATCGCGTTCTCACCTTCACCATCACCCAGAACACCGTGGCAACCCACACAATAACGCCGGTAGTTCATCTCGGCGTCTTTGGCGTGGCCGGTCATATGGCCGACGTGGGCTTCCATGCCGAGATTTTTGTCTTCCTGATATTCAGTGACTTGCGCGGAGGAAAGGCTGCAAAATGCCAGCATCGCCGCTGCGCACGCGATAAGTTTTAGCTGTTGTGTACGCATTTGCTCCTCCTTAGAAATCGAAGTCAAAACCTGACATGAAGCTGTTGCTCGTTAGATCGGAGCCATCCGGCGCCAAGCCATACGCCTTGATCCAGGAAAATTCGTTGTGCCAGGCAAAACCTGCCCGGCTGTTCATGATTGGCATGTACCGGACACCGAAGACGTAGTTGTCGATATTTCCGAGATTCGAGGGAATTCCCGGAATTACCTGTTGCGACATCCGCACCCACTCCGAACGTTGCAGGAAAATCAACTGCGGATTTTGCACCCAGTGAGTCTCTATAAACGCGCCATTCCAGCTAGGACTGCGCGCGCCTGCCGGTAACGTGGTCCCGGGAGTGTTGTTGGGGGCAGTGGGATCATCGATTGGATTTCCAAATCCAAGCCCAAACCACGGACTGTCTGACCCGTGCTGAGTTACAACCTGGAAGTCGAGCCGATCGAAATAGAACAGGCCGACGAAGCCCTCGCGGCTGAATCCCTTGTTTCCAGCACCGGTATTTGGCAGAGGTACGCCGCCATCCGTAAGGAATGTGGTAGGCGCCTCTCCGACCATGGCATAGAAACCCACCCGGTCGGTTCCGAGCTTCCCGACATTGAAAGCCTGGCTTCCCGAGAAAAATGCGCTATACGAATTGCTGCCGTACGGCAGATCGGGATTTCCGTCAGTGGAGCTGAGAACGGCGGCTGAAAGCCTGGTGCGGTCGTTAGCCGAGTGACCCAGCCATTCAAGCCCTATCTGGTTATCACCAATTTGACCGAAAATATTGGCGTCGCCGACGGGAATGAAATGATAGATGTTGTATCCGCCGCCGGCTGCTGAGAGCGTCAAGCCGCGCTTCTCGGAAACAATGTTGTCCAGCTCGAATTTACCGAGTTTGATATTCAGCCAGGGCGAGTGAAGGAGGTTGTCAAACCTGGCGTTTACCGCTTCGATGTGAAACGCTCCGGTTTCATCCGACGCCGGAATGATCTGGAACGATACGTTTTTCTCCAGCGTTCCTGCACTCAGGATATCGAGCCCTCCGTAGTCAAAACCACTGGATGACAGACTTTTCAGTGCGGAGCCGCCGCCCGCCGTGTCATAACTGATCTTGTTTGTGCTTTCGCGATGAAAGAACGGCGTCATGCGGAAAGTCACCGGCCAATACGATGGGTTCTGCCACACCGGCGAATCGCGGTCGTTCATCAACTGATAGCCGTTGTCTTTGAATCTTTGTCCGAAGTAGTTCAGCATCGGCCACGCTTCGTGGCAAGCCGAGCATCGAAGCCCGTATTTTCTGGCGAATGCGGGAAGAGCGTTGGCACTGCTCGAGAAGGTCAGGACGTAAAGTGCGGACAGCAGCAAGCCCGCGACAGTCCTACGGAAACCACTCATTGGGATCCTCCTGGGGATGAAACTACATCCTCAACGAGATTCTGTTTCAGTGAAGCACCGCGCCAATGGATTTAGCACGCTACTTCGATAATTGTCAAGAAAATGTCACAAACTTGTCATAAACTTGTCACGTTGCCCCCCGGTCTCTGCTCGCTTGCGATTGACTTGGGCGGCAACTACGCGATAAGAGAGTGCTAAAGGCCCGTGTCTGATCAACCTTCATTGACTTCATTACTTACTTTCCGGCGAGCGTCTACCTTACGCAAGATTCAAGCGTGGTTCGGCTGCGGTTTACTGCTTAGCTGCGTTTTATTCGTTTCCTCTGCAGGCGCGAAATCAAAGCACGAAGAATTCGGGGCAGGACTGAACACCAGCGTTCCCGTCCCGGAACCGCAGTTGTTGCGGGCGGTAGAAGACGTGGTAGCAGACGGAATCATTGAGGGGACGAAGGAATACAACAAAGACGAATATGTGGCTGGGGCGGAGGCAGCGAATAGCACGAGCGCCTTTCCGAAATGGGACGGCCCCGGCAAGGTTTTCTACAAAATCAAGAAGAATGCCGTCGACCCAAGAAATTTCAAGGAAACTAGTGACTCGGGTTTGCTGGCGGTTCGCTACGTTATTCAGCATTTAGATGAGAAGAGCACGATCCTGAAGATTGACGCCGTCTTTGTAGATGACACGCATCTGACGACCCATTCGTCAAACGGCTCGGTAGAAGCCGCCGAATTTAAGGACATTCAAGACCATCTGGCGGCGATGGAACTGAAGAAGCAACAGAGCGTGGAGCAGGAGCAGCATCGGCAACAGGAACAGGCCGCGCACGAACTGGAGCAGAAGCAGAAACAGCAGGCGCTCGACGCGATGATTGCGCAGTCTTCGGACGAATCGTTAGCCCAGCATGTTGATCGCTTGCGTCATCAGGTGGAGCGCGTCGTGAAATCGCCGGGGACGCAATTGAAATCTGCGCCGTTCAAGAGCGCGACGAGCTTGCAGGCTTTGCCGGCGGGAGCGCATGTCGCGATTCTGATTTCGACGGCATATTGGTATGGAGTGGAAACAGAAGACGGGCAGCATGGCTGGATCAATCGCAGCCAGTTGGAGCAATTGCCGTGAGGGCAAATTTCTGCGGTCTGAGTATTTTCATACTGATCGGGATCCATTCCTTCGCGCAAACTCCTGCTGAGCGGAGTTTCTCGGTATCACCTGCGAGAGTGCAGGCAATGTTGAAGGACCTTCCTGGAGGAATTTCTGGGCCGCTGCCGGTCCTGGATGGCTTCGTTAATCCTGGCAAGAAAAAGCTTTCAGCGTACAAGCGGCCGTTTTACCAGTGCACGGTGCAAGTAAATCCCGCGCCAGGTGGCGGTTCTGTCGTTCGTGTCACGTCGAAGATTACAGCATGGAACAGCGATTCCGGGCACTCGGGATACGAAGTGCTTCAGTCTAATGGACGAATTGAATCCGACCTTCTCGACCGGTTGGCTGAATCGCTGAATGCAAATACGGAGGAGAAGACGGCGTCGAAGCCGGTGAGCGCGGCTGAGGTTCACAAGACCCCTCCGGTCGAAATCTCTGCGCCCATGCCGCAGTTCCCGAAGGCATCTTCTGCGACCAAACTACCAGTCAGGCGCCCGGCGGACGCTTCGAGCGAGAGCAACGCGCTTGAGGCCGAAGCCAAAGGGCTCGAAGAGCTACTCCAAAACCAATCTCGTCCAACCAATCTGGTCGCAGTGAAGCAGGACCAGACGCCGATTTTGCAGAATCCGAGTTCCGATGCGACGGTTTTGTTTTATGCCAGCGCGGAAGATGAGTTTGAAATTTTGGACAGCAATCCGGAGTGGGTGCACGTAAGAATTTCTGGTTTGTCGCGAGGTTGGTTGCGAAGTGCAGCCGTCGAAGTGCTGAATGGTTCGGAGCCGGGTGCAATTGTCATGAAGGCTCCAGCTCCACAATCCGAGCCCGCGAGCACCGTTCAGCGACCGAGCAAATTATTTTCGCAGAGCGGGGAAGAGGAGGGGACCTTCCCCGGCGAGTGGGCACCGCTTAAGGGTAAGAGCGTCAAGATCATTTCGATTCAACAGGCGCCGGGGACGGGTAGGATTACCAGCCCGCAAGACAAGATGCGTTTTGCGGAAACACTTTTTAAGACTGATTCAGAGAAATCTGCGGCTGGGCTGGTTTTGATTTTCGACGCTGAAGATGGCGGAATGGTGGCAGCGACTCGCGCCGCAATCGATTCCTGGAAATCTGGAACGCTTTCGGAACAAGCGTTCTGGAAGCAATGTTATCTCGATCCGCCGGAGATCCTGGGATCAAACTAAGCACCAGCCTGGCGGTCCTCCGACAGGTTCAACGACAAAGCTCAGTGCTTCCAGTTCCAGACGGGATTGCCTTTATCATCGCGCAGGACCAGCGTGTCCGTGCCCTTAATCACTTCGCGCGCGAGCACCATATCAGTGGTACCCTCCTTAACTTTTGATCCGGTGAAGGCGATCTCATCGCCCTTGGCGAAACTGACGCCCATGTCGTCCATGAAAGACTTGGGGCAGAGATAAATCTCAATTTCGTCGGTGCCACTCTTGATCATCATGTAGGCGATTTGTTTTTCGCTTCCCTTGGGAGGAAATTTCAATTCGTCGACTGTGCCTTTGAATTTCGCTTCGGTGGTGGGATCGTACTTGGGGCCTGCTTGCGCTGATGAGAAAACAACCGATAAGAGCAGGGTCGAAATGACGAGTAGTGTTGTGCGAACGCTCAACCGTGGGAAACACATGATCTGGCCTCCTCGCACAAAGAGCGGCAGCCAGTCGCAGGAGCAGACTCTGCGGTCCGTTCTCCGTGCATGGTTTTCGTAGCTTTCAGAAAACCGAGTACATCATACTCCGGATACTCAGGCGAGAGTAGCAGGAATTCAAAGGGTGCCGGCGGTGCAACGAGCTGAAAGGCCGAAACATCTCACGTCTTGGAAACGATGTCGAGTCGAGAAACAAATAGGAGTCGATCCGACGCTGCGGTTATTCAAATTGAAGCGTGTGATACGGAGCGGAATAGCGTTCCAGAAGCGAGCTCGCAAGTCCCGACTACTCTGAACGTAAGGCTTGTATTGGATCGATCGCTGCGGCGCGGCGGACAGGAACGATACACGCTATTACCGCGATAACAACCACGAGCAACGAAACTCCGAGCACGATTAGCGGGTCGCGCGTGCCGTTTTCTATCCACCGCGAGAATACGCGTCCCATTCCCATACTGAGTACTGTGCCTGTCAGCAACCCGGCGCCCACGCTCGCGCCAGCGGAGAGCAGCACGATGCGCAAAACGTCATAACGCCGAGCCCCGAGCGCCACTCGAATGCCGAACTCTCCCATTCGTTGTACTACGCTGTATGAAACCACGCTGTACAAGCCAACTCCTGCTAATGCCAGGGCCAACGCCGAAAATGCAGAAAAGAGAATCGAAACCAAGCGCGCCCTCGCCCATTCTGGCTCGCGGCGGATGAATTGCTCGAGATCAGTCGAACGCGACTCCACTTGTTGATCAGGATTAACGGCGGCAATCTGTTGCTGAATGCTGTGCATCATCGCAAGTGGCGGACCTTCACTGCGGAGGAGGACCTGAGTCCACATCCACATGTTGATTGTGTACGGCAGATAAGCCGCCGGAAGCACCGGTTTCTCCAGACCGTCATTAACAGAATCGCCTACTACGCCAATTATCTGCAGCCATCCATTGCTACCGGGAGCATCCAGCACCTGAGGAGGCTGCCCGAGCAGCCGGGGAATTCGCAACGAATGCCCGAGAACGTCTTCGCCTGGAAAATAGCGTCGAACAAAGGATTCATTGACGATGGCCAGCGTAGCGCCGCGATCGATTTCGGCATCGCTCCACAGTCGCCCTACCGCCAGCGGAATATGCAAAAGAGCAAAGTATCCTGGGCTTACGAAATTTATTCGTAGGTCCTGTTGCTCTCCAATGTTCTTTCCGAGAATTTCGAAGGGTTGGTTCCAGCCGTTTCGAGGAGGGGTGGCGTTTGTCGAAATGGCAGCCATCTGTACCCCCGGCATAGCGCCTACACGCTCTCGCAACTGCGCGAAATAGGCAGCACGCTCCGCCCAGGTGTTGAACGTGTTTTCGTGGACTGGAATACCGACGGACATGACGTTATGCGGATCGTAGCCGAGAGGCCTCTTCATCATGCGGGTGAAGCCCTGAATGGCTGCTCCGGCAGCCGTGAGCAGCAGTAACGTCAGGGCAATCTGTCCCGCGATGAGGCTGCTGTGGATACGCTTTCCGCGGACGCTTCCAGCAAGCTTGTGACTTCCTGCCTGCATGCTTTGACTGACTTCATTACGAGTCACGTCAAAGGCGGGGAAAATTCCGAACAAAACTCCGGATAAGATGGCCAGAGCAATGCTAAAGGCGAGCACTGGCAGGTTCACGTGAAAGCTGGCTTCATGAGGGAAGGAAAATTCGGGCAGTCGTGCCACGATAAAACCAACCGCCTGGTACGCCAGCACCGTGCCGAGTACGCACCCTGCCAGCGCCAACAGCAAAGACTCCGTCAGCAGTTGGCGCATGATTCGCATACGGCCGGCACCAACGGCAGAACGAATTGCGAATTCGTGCTGGCGGGCAGTTCCCCTGGCGAGCAGCAAAATGGAAACATTGCTGCAGCCGATAGCCAGCAGTAATGCTACCGCGCCCAACAGCAAATAGAGGGTACTCCGAAGATCGCGCACATAATATTGCGCCACGCGACGCACCGCCAGGCGGAACTGCGGCGGAAAATAATTCGGACGGTTTTTATCGAACTGTTGAAACAGCGAGTGAAACTCAGCCTCGGCAATCGCAGTACCGACTCCCGGCTTGAGTTTGACTTCCACCGCATAAGAAGTGGTTTGCGACTGTCCGAGTTTAAGCGGCAAATATACATCCCCATCCATCCAGGTGAACCGTGGAGCTGTAACACCAACAATGTTGTAGGACTTGTGGCTGAGTTCGAGACGCTTTCCGACGATATTAGGGTCGCTATTGAAATGCCTTTGCCAAAATTTGTAACTCAACACCGCGACTGGCTGCGGGTCTTGTCCATCCGGAGCCTCAGATGGCTGTATGTATCGACCAAGCGCCGGTTGCATGCCGAAAAACTGAAACCCGTTTCCGCTGAAATAGGTTCCTCGCACATCTTCCGGCACATCGCTTCCAGTAATGATCAGGTTCGATGCATCCATGGCAATCACATCTTCAACTGAATGCGCCTGGCGAAGTTGGGTAATCTCCGGGCCTGTGAGACCTGGAGAGAATTCATCCCCGTTCTTGGTGATTGTGTCAATCTGACATACACGGTCGAAATCGGCATACGGCCAGGCATTAACCACGGCCCCGTAAATTACGCTAAAAACCGAAACTGTAGCGCCGATACCAAGCGCTAAGGACAAAATCGCGGTTATCGAAAAACCGGGACTTTTTACAATCTGCCGTAAGGCGAAACGAAGATCCTGCAACAGTCCGCTCATGTGGGGCCTCGGTGAAGAAGGCTATGCGTGTTCGACGATCATGCAAGCAATTCGGAAGCCAGGTCTCCGTGGGAGTAATCGCATGGTTTCATTGACTTAACGAAGATCGTCCTCGGGTGAGAGTGTCCGTTTGCGCGGGATGCTGTTCAGAAGTGGACGGCGAGAGATGGTCAGCAGTGAGGGCGAAATTGGAGGCGCGGGTCGGAATCGAACTTGAGGCGTTTAGCAGGTGTGAAGGAGTCTCCGGAAGGAGAGGACTGGGAACCTGCTGCCGAAATCCCGAGCGAAGTCGAGGGACCTGGAAAATTCTGGAGGCGCGGGTCGGAATCGAACCGACGCATAAAGGTTTTGCAGACCTCTCCCTTACCACTTGGGTACCGCGCCTTATCGGTTATTAAAGTAGCGTCCCGCGCTGAAAAAGTCCACTGGCAGGACCGAAGGATTTCTGGAGCGGGAGACGGGATTTGAACCCGCGACTTCGACCTTGGCAAGGTC
>DAIPJJ010000109.1:3746-15123 GCA_036770325.1 Terriglobales bacterium | reverse complement strand
CATCGATCAGTTGTGCTTCGAGCGGCGGACGCTTGTCCAACAGATATTCTGCCAGCTCCGGAAATTGTGCGGCGTCATAGTCGCGCGAGTGCTTGATAATTCCCTCGCGTACTTCGAACGTAAGGTTCAGCCCGCGAAAAGCTGCATACCGGAGCTCGAAATCCTCAACAATGCGCAACGCATGTAAGTTGTGGCCAAAGGTGAATCCGTGCTGGCGGATGACGGAATCGAGCGCCTTTTCGCCTGCGTGACCAAACGGCGGATGTCCGATGTCGTGCGCCAAGGCCAGGGCTTCGACCAGATCGACGTTCAATCCCAGTTGCTCGGCGATGGTTCGGGAAATTTGCGCAACTTCAAGGGTGTGGGTCAGGCGGTTGCGGAAATGATCGGAGTGGCGGCTGGTGAAAACCTGGGTCTTGGCTTCCAGACGGCGAAAGGCCCGCGAGTGAATTATGCGGTCGCGGTCACGCTGAAAATCATTTCTATAAGGATGCGCCGGCTCGGGATGGCGCCTTCCCCGAGACTGCTCCACATGCACGGCATACGGAGCGAGGAGTTGACTCATTGAGACATTGAATCATTGAGGCGTTGAACTATTCAATTCGGCTCACCCTGCCAAGCCCAGAATCTCTGCAATCTTTGCCGTCAGTTCCGTCGGCGTAAACGGCTTCTGAATGAACCCTGCATCTCGGTCCAGGTCCTTGAGCTCATCGTCTGCATAGCCTGACATAAAAAGAACGCGGGCCTTCGGCCATCGCTGTTTGCTCATCCGAACCAGTTCCGGGCCGCTGATGTCGGGCATGACCACGTCGGTCAGAAGCAGATCGACTTCTCCCGTGTGCTCTGCCATAAGTTTTCGCAAGGCTTCGGAATTGCCGGCAGTGAGCACGGTATATCCGGCTTGCCGCAGTATGGTTTCGCCCAGCTCGCGCAACAACGGTTCATCTTCTGCGAGCAGAATGGTTCCCGTTCCACGTCTCGGCTTATCTGTTGTCATCGGCCTCTTGAGTGGCGCGGGCTGATGTTCGACTTTGGGCAACGAGATGCGAAAGGTAGTGCCTTGGCCAGGTTCGCTTTCAACTTCAATATGCCCGTTGCTCTGCTTGACAATTCCATATACGGTTGCAAGTCCCAGTCCGGTTCCCTTGCCGACTTCTTTTGTTGTGAAGAAGGGCTCAAATATACGCGCCCGGGTACTTGCGTCCATGCCAACACCAGTATCAGAGACGCACAAGCTCACATAAGGGGAAGCAAAGATTTTTTCATTCTCTCCCGTCCGTTTCCTTGCCGGCCGGCAATTTGTAGAGATCGTCAACCGGCCGCCCTTCGGCATCGCGTCGCGGGCGTTAACGGCAAGGTTGATCAGCACCTGCTCCATCTGCACCGGATCCGCATTTACAAAAACGCCGGGCTTTGTCTGGATGGTAAGTTCCACATTTTCGTTGAGCAACCGCCGCAGCATCTCCTCAAGGCCGTGCACAGTCGTGTTCAGGTCGATGACCCGTGGCTGCAGCGTTTGCTTGCGCCCAAAGGCCAGAAGCTGATGGGTCAGCGAGGCCGCCCGGTCCGCTGCTCTCTGAATTTCCTGGATAGCATGGCCATCGCCGTTTTCGGAATTCCGCTCCAGCAGCAGGCCACTATAGCCTTTGATTATGGTGAGCAGGTTATTAAAGTCGTGTGCCACGCCGGAGGCCAGTTGCCCGACTGCCTCCATGCGCTCAGTCTTAGCCAGACGCTCATGAAGCGCCTTCTGGTCCGTTATGTCGAGCAGGATGCCGTGCAGCAATTGACGGCCTTCCGGTCCCGGCACCAGCGAACCGCTGTCATTCACCCAGCGAACTTCGCCATTGCGGCGGAACAAGCGATATTCGGCACGGAACGGCTTGCCTTCCAGCGTGTCTTCCTCGGCGCGTCGAACAGTTTCGCGGTCTTCAGGATGCACATGCCGGATCCAGTTCGTGGAGTCGGCAATCCACTCCTGGCGGGAATAGCCCAGCAAGGCTTCGATCTGCGGGCTCACAAACAGCCACTGCCCCTCCAAGCCAAGTTCTGCGATGTAGCTGACAGCGGACAATTGTTCAACAAGGCTGCGATACAGTGTTTCCGCTTCATGACGCGCCTTTTCATCTTTGGCGCGCTCACTGATGTCCACCGCGACCCCAATTGTTCCGGCTGGAGTGCCGTCTTTCGACCGAAGTGGCGCCCAATGGGTCTCGAAACATAGGGCAAGATCGGGCATTTCGCAAAGCGAAGAGAATTCTTCGCCTGAAAGGGCCCTTCGGACTTGTGCAATCACGTTCGGGTAGCGGTCATACAGATGGAAAACGGATTCTCCGACCACTTGGCCGGCCTGCAGGCCGAGGCGCTCGAGAGCGCGCCCCTCTGAAACCGTGAACACGCCGGTCGGATCGAGCGCAAAGAATATGACGGGCGCTTTTGATACAACCGCCCGCAGGCGCTGCTCTGGCACTGGCAACGCGGGTGCAAGTTTTGGCCGGACGCTCAGACTGGCTCCCTTATTGTTTGGCGGCAGGTTTGTTGCTGGGTGCTGCCCCTGGCTGGGTCAGTCTAGCGTAGTTTGCGGAGCAGATAACGGTTACTTTGGTTATCTGCGCACGGCTCGTCAACACCGCGTAAGTGCCTTCTTGATGGATTCCATCCGGAGCGTGTTTTTCACGGCGGTACCGCAAGCTGGTCACAACGCACACTCGGCTGCTACCATCCGTTCAGGATGGCGATTCGCCGGATTGCAAGAAAGCTCGGCCGACGCGCGGAACAACTGGCGCGCAAGTCCGGACGCAAGCTTCGCGGATCGGACCCTAAATCTGATCGCCGGCCGAACCGCCAGTCGAGCGAACTCGTCATCATCACCGGAATGAGCGGTTCGGGGAAGGCGTCTGTTCTTAAGGCCTTCGAGGACCTCGGCTATTACTCGGTGGACAACCTTCCGGTGCGCCTGATTCCGAGCTTTGCTCAGCTTGCCGGCCAATCCGCGGAAAATTCCCGCGCCGCACTGGTCGTGGACGTCCGTGAGGGGAGGCAGCTCCAGGAATTGCCCTCGATTGTGAAGTCGGTCAAACGGACGATCCCGACGAAAATGATTTTTTTGGAGGCTTCAGACGCAGTTCTGCTGCGCCGCTATAGCGAGACTCGCAGGCCACATCCGCTGGGTACCGATACGCCCGTCAAATCTTCTTTGACAGCCGAACGCCGTCATCTGAGGCACATTCGCGCCATGGCCGATCTCGTTATTGATACTTCGCGGTTCAACGTGCACGAGCTGCGGGCGCACATCAATGAGCTATTTCACAAGAAGGAGGCCGGCCGCAAGATTTTGGTGTCTTTCGTGAGCTTTGGCTTCAGAGAAGGTGTGCCCGAGGATGCGGACCTGGTGTTTGACGTACGCTTTCTGCCCAACCCTCACTTCGTTCCTGAGTTTCGACCGCTGACGGGACGTCATCCCAAGGTGGCCAAGTATATTCGTTCGTTTCCGCAGACCAAAGAGTTCATCCAGCGAATCTCTGATCTCCTCGTGTATTTATTGCCGCACTATATCCGAGAAGGGAAAAGCTATCTGACCATCGCGTTTGGCTGCACTGGTGGCCAGCACCGCTCGGTGATGATTGCTGAGGACGTGGCAAAACGGCTGAAGGCGTCCGGCTATCGGGTGAAGGTCGCGCACCGTGACAGTCCGGCGTAGGCAATTCCTGACCGTGGAACCTAAGATGTCTCCGGCGCTCGCCGCAAAGTCTAAAGTAGAATAGGGCCTTGCATCTGATGCGGTTAACTGCAGAACGAACCCGGGGCCCTGAATGCGGCAAGTGACGCGCCTGCTCCGTTATCTGGCGCCTTACGGTTGGCAATTCATTCCGTCTGTTCTTCTGCTTGCAGGTGTGGGATTTCTCGACGCGTTTCGCGTCCTGCTGGTCGGGCCCGTTCTCGACCGCGTACTGAATCCTTCGTCGGGCTCAGACAAGATTTTTCTTTTCACCGTCCCGTACACGAATCACACGATTTACCTTCAGCGATTCGTGCCTTCGCACTTTCACAATGCCTGGACGATCGTGGCATTCGCCTTCGTGGCAGCGACCGTGCTCAAAGGACTGTTCGACTACGCCGGAACTTACCTGGTGAACTACGCCGGGTACGGGCTGATTACCGATCTTCGCAATTCTCTCTACAACTCGATCCTTCGCCGCTCAGCCGCTTTTTTCCAGAAGCACACGACCGGCACTCTGGTTTCAACCATCGTCAGCGATATTGAGCGCGTGCAGTTTGCGATGTCGAGCATTCTGGCGGAATTCTTGCAGCAGTTCTTTACGTTCCTGTTTACTGCCGGCGTGGTGATCGTGCTGGGAAGGAAGCTCTCGTGGCTGCTGCTGTTATTTGTTCCCTTTATCATTTTTTCGGCGAGCAAGATTGGACGGCGGGTGCGGCACACGACCCGTCGCGGCCAGGATAAGCTGGCCGACATCCAGAACATTCTTCACGAGACCATCACCGGCAATCGCATAGTAAAAGCTTTCAGCATGGAGGCGTGGGAGTTTGCACGCTTCCGCAAAGCCGCACACAAACTATTTCGCGCAAACCTGCGTTCGGTAGCTGCGGCTGCGATCAGTTCGCCCCTGATGGATATTTTCGGCGCAATCGCGATCGTGCTACTGCTGTTGCTTGGGCGGCAACAAATTGTGCATCGGTTAATGACGCCGGGCATCTTCGTGGCCTTCATCATTGCGGTCTTTAAGCTTTACGATCCCGTTCGGAAATTTGCATTGTTCTACAACAGCTTCCAGCAGGCGCTCGGCGCTTCATCAGAGATTTTCAAGTTCATGGACATTCGTGATGAAGTCCAGGAAAGGCCGAACGCCCCGACGCTTCCGCCTTTCTCGCGGAAGATCAGCTTCGACAACGTGAGTTTCTGTTACGAATCGGAAGGAGTCGAACGCGAGGTCCTGCGAAGCATCAACCTGGAAGTCAAAGCCGGAGAGATTCTCGCGCTTGTAGGATCGAGCGGCGCCGGGAAGAGCACCCTGGTTTCGCTGATTCCGCGTTTTTTTGACGTGACTTCAGGCGAGATCACGATTGATGGCCATGACTTGCGCGATGTTTCGCTGGCTTCGCTGCGGTCGCAAATCGGAGTGGTCACGCAGGAGACTGTTCTCTTCAACGACACGCTGCGAAACAACATTGCATACGGCCAGCCCGGCGTGTCGCAGCAGCAGGTGGAAGCTGCGGCAACGGCTGCACTTGCTCACGGCTTCATCAGCAAACTACCGGCAGGATATGAAACCGTGATTGGCGAGAAAGGCGTGCGGCTTTCCGGCGGCGAGCGCCAGCGCATCGCGATTGCGCGCGCGCTGCTGAAGAATGCACCCATTCTGATTCTGGACGAAGCAACGTCAGCCCTCGACAGCGAGTCCGAGGCGCTCGTCCAGTCGGCGCTGCAGAACTTGATGGCTGGCAGAACAGTGGTGGTGATTGCTCACCGGCTCTCGACCGTGCGCCGCGCCGACCGGATTGTAGTGCTCGAAAGCGGCAGCATCACAGACGTGGGTAGCCACGAAGAATTGATGCAGAAGCTCGGCACCTATCGCCGCCTGTACGATTTGCAATTTATCGATGTCGAGTTGCCGCGCGCAACTGTTCCCGCGCACTGAGAGAACGATGGCCATTCGATCTATGACCGGATTCGCGCAAGCCAAAGGGCAGGTAAACAGCGGGCCTGCGTTCAATATCTCGATCAAGTCTGTGAATCACCGCTTTCTCGACTTGCACTTCCGACTCCCTGCCAACACCGACGCGTTGGAGATGAATCTGCGGCGCATTCTTAAAGAAAAACTCGCGCGCGGGCATGTGGACGTGACTCTTTCATTCGAACAAGCGGGAAACGCAGCGCTGGCGCTCAACCGGCAACTAGTTTCGGCATACGTGCAGGCATATCGCGCGGCAGCGGTTGAAGCCAACATCGCTTCTGAGCCTGATCTCAACGCTATCCTGCGCCTTCCCGGCGCGCTCGATAGCGCCGCCGCCCCCTCAGAAGACGAACTTACTCCTGCGGTCCTTCCCGCGCTCGAACAGGTTCTGGTCCAACTGAACCGCATGCGCGAAGAAGAGGGCCGCGGCATGGAGCGCGAGTTGCGCGAACGAATGGCTAGCCTGAAATCTGCCTGCACGGAGGTGCGCAAGCATCGCGAAACCGTGCTCAAGACCTACGCCGAACGGCTAAAATCGCGTATGCAGGAGTGGCTGAGCTCAGCCGTGGATGGTGATCGTATCGTTCAGGAAGCCGCGCTGCTCGCTGATCGCAGCGACATCCAAGAGGAATTGGTGCGGCTGGAAAATCATGTCGATCATTTTCTCGGACTGCTCAATGAAAAGGGCGAGACGGGCAAGAAACTAGACTTCCTGTTGCAAGAAATGAACCGTGAAGCGAACACTCTGCTTTCGAAAACATCCGGCTTGGCAGGCGATGCAGTACGCATCACGGAAGCTGGACTGGCGATGAAGTCCGATATCGAAAAGGCGCGCGAGCAGGTGCAGAACATCGAATAATGACCAACGTTTTTATCATTTCTGCGCCGTCGGGTTCCGGCAAATCGACGCTGGTCAATAAAATTCGCCAAATCGTTCCGAAGCTTGAATTTTCGATCTCCTACACCACACGGAATCTTCGCGGAAACGAACGTAACGGGCACGAATATTATTTTGTGAGCCGGGAACAGTTCGAAGAAATGATCCGGCGGGACGAGTTCCTCGAACACGCGGATGTCTTCGGCAACTACTACGGTACGGCGCGCAGGTTTTTGCGTGAGGCCGAGCAGGCAGGCAGCGATCTTCTGCTCGATATTGACGTCCAGGGCGCGGCACAGATCAAATCCAAGCTGCCATTCGCAGTCAGCATCTTTATCCTTCCTCCCAATCGGGCGGAACTCGAACGAAGATTGCGCGACCGGAGCCAGGACAGCCAGGCCGTGATTCAAAGAAGGCTCGAAGCGGCCAGTCGTGAGATTGAGAATTACGAGAAATACGACTATATTTTGGTGAACGATAAGCTGGATGCTTCGGTGAAGGCACTGGAAGCAATCCTGCTGTCGGAGCGGCTTAGGCGCGAGGGCAGCACCGATGCCGCATTGAGCGCCACTGCAAAGCAATACCGTCTTGAAAACGTTCGCGAACGGCTCCAGCCCATTCTGCAGTCGTTTGGTAAAACCGCGGCAGTTGTGAAGTAATGCAGGGGGAGTGTTATGAAGTTGATTGACGGTTTCGACAGCAACTATCGGTACATTTTGGTAGCGGCGCGGCGCGCCCGCCAACTGCAGGGTGGTGCGCCACCTGTGATCGAAACGATTTCGCGCAAGCCCTGCCGGATCGCGCAGGACGAGATCAAGGCCGGCAAAGTGAAATGGGTGGTGCCCGAGATTCCAGCCTCGCCCGTCGAAGTCGCCGGTGACATGCTGGATAAGACCATGGGGCAGGAGACAAGCTCCTAGCCACCAGCCTCTAGCTTCCAGCAATTGCGCCTCAGAAGCCGGCGCGCGGGAGCAAACATCTAATACAACCGGTTACATTAGTGTCGGTTTCTAGCAGCTAGTTCTTCTTAGAAGGGACGGGTTGCTAGAAGCTAGCAGCTAGGAGCTAGTAGCTGGATGAAGATTGCTCTCGGAGTTTGCGGCGGGATCGCAGCCTACAAAGCGGCAGAAGTTGTTCGTCTGCTACAGGACCGCGGCATTCGCGTTCAGGTCGTCATGACCGACTCCGCGCAGGAGTTTATTCGCCCTCTCACCTTTGCGGCTCTTTCCGGGGAAAAAGTCATAACCGGGATGTTCACGCGGGATGAGGGCGCTGAGCCGAACATCGATTCCGCGATCGAGCACATCGCGGTTGCGCAATCAATCGATGCGCTGATCGTTGTTCCGGCGACTGCGGATGTGGTTGCCAAGTTCGCGCAGGGAATCGCGAATGACTTTTTGACCACGCTTTACCTCGCCACGACTGCTCCCGTCGTGGTTGCCCCAGCGATGAACGTCAATATGTGGGAGCACCCGGCCACGCAGCAGAATCTTGAAATCCTTCGGAAGCGCGGTGTGAAGATCGTCGAACCCGGGAGTGGATATCTCGCTTGCGGCATGACGGGCCCGGGAAGGCTCGCAGAAAATGAAGCGATTGTGGCTGCCGCGATGGAGGCAATCGGAGCTTCACAGGACTTGGCCGGCGAAACGGTTTTAATTACCGCCGGACCGACGCGGGAAAAGATCGATCCGGTCCGCTATCTCAGCAATCGCTCCAGCGGACGCATGGGATATGCGATCGCCGAAGGTGCTCTGCGACGGGGAGCACGCGTATTGCTCGTGAGCGGACCGACTGCACTCAAGCCGCCCGGTGGCGCGGAAGTAATCTTTGTTGAATCCGCAAAGCAAATGCTGGATGTCGTTCTGAAGTTATTTCCTGAGTCTTCCATCGTAATTAAGACCGCCGCGGTAGCTGACTACACGGTTTCGAATCCGCCAGAGCAAAAAATCAAACGCGGCGCGGAGACGACTCTCGCGCTAGAACCTGCGCCAGATATTCTCGCGGAAATTTCGCGTCACAAAAAGTCGCAGCTGGTCATCGGCTTCGCTGCCGAAACCGAAAACGTAATTGAGAACGCGCGCAAAAAGCTGAAATCAAAATCTCTCGACGCCATTGTCGTCAACGATGTCTCGCGTGAAGGCGTGGGCTTTGACTCCGACCGCAATGCCGTCACCATCATCACCCAAACCGAAACGATGCCTGTTCCCGAGACCTCAAAGTGGGAAGTTGCGCAAAGAGTGCTGGATTGTGCGGTGGAGTTGAACAAACATCTCGGGTCGTTAGCCAAACGTTGAGCCCGAATGTTCCTCTTTCGCGGCGTCTAGGACCCACCAGTGAATCGTAGAGACCTGATCAAGTCCGCTGCCATTCTCCCTGCATTGATGCGACCACCCGGGCTCTGGGCGAAGCACACACAGCCAGAAATTGCATTTACCTTCGATGACCCTACCACCGAAAACGCGGCAGGCTTGCCATCGCAGGAAATCAATGAACGTATGCTGGCAGCACTCGCCCGATACCGAAATAAGGCTGTACTGTTTGTGGTCGGAAAGCGAGTTGATACGGAGGCGGGGCGACATGTTGTCGCGACGTGGGACCAAGCGGGCCACACGATCGGCAATCATTCCTACTCGCATCTTTTCTTTAACAACTCTAAGGTCACTCTCACTGACTTCGAGGCGGACGTCCTTAAGAACGAACCTTTAATTCGTGACTACCCGCACTTTGTGCGCCTGTTCCGGTTCCCCTATTTCAAAGAAGGTGAGACGGCAGAAAAACGCGACGGGATGCGTTCATTTCTGCGACAACACGGGTACCGCATCGGAAGAGCGACAATCGACGCATCCGACTGGGCTATAAGCGACCGGCTCGAAAAACGGGTGGGTGTCAATCCTAGGGTCGACACAACCCCTTATGGGGAATTTCTCAAGCAGCACATCTGGGAACGGGCCCAGTTCTACGACTCTCTTGCTCACCAAGTGCTCGGCCGTCCGATCCGGCACACCGTTCTGCTGCACCACAATGCGCTGAATGCACTATTCCTTGATCAACTGATTGAAATGTTTGTGGAAAAGGGATGGAAGCCAATCGACGCGTCTTACGCCTATGCTGACCCGGTCTATGATCTTCAACCCAAAATCCTGCCGGCAGGCGAAGGCCTGATTTGGGCGTTAGCCAAGCAGAGCGGGGAGTTCGACAACGAGCTTCGATATCCTGGTGAAGATGACATCTACGAAAATCCCAAAATGGATGCACTTGGGCTCTGAGTCTTAAGTGCCCGGGGTTTGCTGCTTACAAACAGGATTTTTTCTCCACAGCGGAGTACCAGCTTACAATTTCTTAAATGGCATCAGCTCTCGATCCAGAACTTCGCCGGGTGGTTTCTGACCGTCTCCGTTACTACAACGACTTGGGTATTTATGATTTTTATCGGCGCGTGGGTGCAAGTGCAGCGGGCGACGCTGCTTCACCAACAGAAAAAGCAGATTCCTCACGCCTGAAGGCGTTCGGAATGACAAATAGTGGAGAGCGGCTTGAAATGGCGGATCAGGGCTTGCAATCTGTCAGGACGGCGCAAGAAGTGCCGGGCGAGGGCGCCCGCCCCACACAAACGGATCCTGTCTCTGCCCTGCGACTCATCCGCGAAGACATCGGCGACTGCATTCGTTGCAGATTGCACAAGCAGGGGCGCAAGCAGATCGTGTTTGGCGTGGGAAATCCGCGCGCAGAATTGATGCTCATCGGCGAAGCTCCGGGAGCTGACGAAGACGAGCAAGGCGAGCCGTTCGTGGGGCGCGCCGGGCAGTTGCTCAACAACATGATCAAGGCGATGGGTATCCAGCGCGAAGACGTTTACATCGCCAACATTATTAAGTGCCGTCCTCCCGGCAATCGCACGCCCGAGCGAGACGAATGCGAGACCTGCTCGCCATTTTTAATGCGGCAAATCGAGGTCATCGGCCCGAAAGTTCTGGTCGCCCTAGGCGCTGTCGCGGCGAAAACCCTCCTCGCCGTGAACGCACCTATGTCGGAGCTGCGTGGCCGCTGGTTCGACTTCCGCGGACGCAAGCTCGCGGTCACTTACCATCCGGCATTTCTTCTTCGCGATCCCCGCCAGAAAAAAGAGACATGGAAGGACCTGCAGATGGTCATGAAAGAGCTTGGATTAAAGCTTCCGGAGAAGGTTGCAGAATAGCTAGAACAATCCAAACACCGCGAGTTCCGTCTGCCCGGCGACATATACTTTCCCATTCATCACGGTCGGCACGCTGAACCGAATCGCCACCCCAAAATAGTCGCGCGTGCCTGCCCAACTGCTGTTATAGAGTTCGTGTGAGACATTGCTGGCGTCGAAAGCGTGCAGCACATTCACACCGCCAGCTTCCGTACACCACAAAATTCCGTCCGTCGCGCCATTAGCCGAGACGGTCATATTCGCGCCCGGGTAGCCGAATGTATACGTGCCCTGAGCCACTGGCAAGCTTGAGAGCAGTCCGTTCGAAATCTGGAACTGCTTGACTACATCGTGCTGCCCGACAAAATATACGTTTCCTTGCCAATATGTCGGAGTGCTGAAGTTGTTGTTGTTCGCTCCCGATCCGAGCGCGCCCGGCAGCGCCTGCACAACTTGGGTATCGCCGCTTTCCTGGTACTTTCCGAGGTTGTCGAGGTTCAAGAGAAAAATGGTTCCCGATTTTCCGCCGCTCACGCCCAAATGCGCCACCGGCCCTGACTGGTCCGGCAGAAGCATCGGTCCCGCGGAACCCATATCTATGTCTCCCACGGATAACGTGAGCTGATTCGAGGG
>DAIPJJ010000109.1:0-3646 GCA_036770325.1 Terriglobales bacterium | reverse complement strand
ACCACCCCGTTCAGAAGCAGCAACCCACCTCGCTGCAGTTGATGTACAGGCAGAAATGCAATCTGGCCGTTTTCACTTCCAGACCCCGTTCCCGGAACTGACGCCTGAATCACTACGGGGCTGCCGGATCGCTCGGCGCCGGTCAAGATATCAAGCGCGTGCAGACGATAAAAGTAGTTGCCATTTTCCTTGGTGGCGCCGACAACGTAAAGCGTGCCAGTTGACCCGTCGATCACGGGTGTTCCGGTGATCCCGACATTGTCTATGACGCCGCCGCTCATGTCTTCTCCGGGGATCGGAATGACCCCAGCAGCCGGATCGGTGAAATTCACGCTCCAGAACGGGGATGCGGCCTGACCATCGGCATCGAACGCGTAAACCGTGTCATTTTCTGTCGTAACGAAGACCACGTTGTGGGTTCCGCCGGCGATGCTCATCCCAGAAACGTAAAGCGGCTGAGAGAAAGCTTCAGAATCGAGCGGATAAGAAAACAATTTCCCGAACGTCGCCTGATTGACGTTTGCCGGAGTGAGGACCGTCTCGTCCAGATTCTGTCCGGTGATCCCGAGGTCGTAATGCTGCTTCAGCACACCGGAATAACTGGACTGCGGCGGTGGTGGTGGCGGAGGTGGATCCGGCGGCGGATCTGGTGGTGGCGGGGGCGGAGGCGGAGGTGGAGGATCAGGGTTTGGCGGCGGAGGAGGTGGAGGTGGAGGCGGCGGATCAGGGTTCGGAGGTGGTGGCGGCGGTGGCGGCGGGCTTTGGGTTGATGGCGCCGGTGGAGGAGCTAAAGTTGTTGTGCTCGTCCCACAGGAACAGAAAAAGCTTAATACGCTCAGTAGAGCAGCCGAGATGGCCAGTTTCGCGGCTGGTTGGGCCCGCATACGTGGAACTCAGATGTGAGTCCCTGATTGTAAGTTGCTGACGCGAGCCAGTCAGATATTTAAGTGAGGCGGATTCTTTTCGTAACCCCGGCATTGCAGAACCGGCAGCCGCGGATACTTCGGGAAACTCGAATCCGTCGCAGACCGCGTACACAAGTAGAACTGCGATCCTCGATCGGAGGTGATGATGCGCATGTGGCAACAATCTGCGCACAGACCGACACTCGCCTTGTCCGTAGTCGAGTCGCTGCCTTTCACGCGAGCGCGTGACCTCCCTGATCGTTACAAATCATTACAAAATTGTTCTTCATAAAACGAGCAACCCAGCTACTCTGCTTTGCACCTAAGCTCCCGGAACCGGCTTCGGGACCGGTTTTTAACGTGCGCTTACTTCGTTTCGCCATCTGCTCTTTTGGATTGCTGGCCCTTGCTGGTTGCGGCGGCTCTGCTAACAATACTCCACCGCCCCCGCCGCCGCCCTCGCAGGCCCAGCTCACGGTTTCGGTCACCGGCACTGGAAGCGTTACCAGCAGCCCCGCTGGGATTAATTGTCCCTCAACCTGTACAGCCAGCTTCGACAAAGGAACGTCCGTCACGCTCACCGCGAGCGCCGGTTCGGGATTCACCTTCGGCGGCTTCGGCGGCGCGTGTAGCGGCAATAGCTGCCAAGTGGTGCTCTCCGCGAACGAATCTGTCTCGGCGGCGTTCAGCGCAGTCCAGGCGAAGTTGACGGTGAGCGTTTCAGGTCAGGGTAGCGTGACCAGTAGTCCCAGTGGGATCAATTGTCCTTCAACGTGCTCCGCGAAATTTAACGAAGGAACCACAGTCACCCTTACCAGCACTGCAGGTTCAGGATCCAGCTTTTCGGGCTACGGTGGCGCGTGCAGTGGTTCGACTTGCCAGCTCACATTGTCGAGCGACGAATCGGTTTCGGCTACTTTTACCGGCGCTTCTCCTCAGTTGACGGTTGCGCTTTCAGGACAGGGCACAGTAGTCAGCAGTCCGAGCGGGATCAATTGCCCGACAACTTGTACCGCCAGCTTCAGCGATGGCACGGCGGTGACGCTTACCGAAACCGCGACCAAGGGCTATAAGTTTTCTGGTTATACCGGCGCGTGCAGTGGAATGAGCTGCCAAGTCACGCTGGCGGGTGGGCAGAGTGCGACTGTAAATGCGGCATTTGCGCAGCTCCCGCGAGATATCACCGCCATTAATCACATCATTGTTATCACGCAGGAGAACCGCTCGTTCGACCACTACTTCGGCCACCTGATGGACTATTGGCAGGCGCACAACTATCCGCAGGCGACCAATGGCACGACATTCGAAGGAACGCCGAGCGATGCGTCCAATCCTGACTACAACCTCGATCCGACTCCGGCGTTCAACTTCCAGTCGGCATGCAATGAGAACCCAAGCCCCTCGTGGAATGAGAGCCACGTCGACCGTAATCTCTCGCATCCGGAAGATCCAAATATCGCCACCATGGATGGTTTTGCTCACACTGCGGGCGGCGACGCGCAAAAGACCGCCGGCATGTTGTTCGATGTTCTGGGCCACCGCGCGATGGGCTACTTCACCGGCGACCAACTGAACTATTACTACTTCATGGCGTCGAACTTCGCGACGTCCGATAGCTGGTTTGCTCCTGTTCTCTCGCGGACCCAGGTCAATCGCATGTTCCTGTACGGCGCCACATCTCAAGGCCACGCGTATCCGCTGCAGGCGAACGAGCACGTTACCAGCGAGCCGATCTTCCAGGTAATGCAGGACCACAACGTGAGTTGGAAGATTTATGTCGCGCCGGATAAGACCGGGTGCACGACGCAATCTTGCCTGTCGTCTCACGCATTCCTCAAGCAGTTCAGCTACAACAGCTTCGTGCTGGCGAACCTCCCGAATGCGTACGCAACCATCGATCAGCTCATGACGGACATGCAGAACGGGACCTTGCCGCAGGTTTCCTTCATTGAAGCCGCTGGCTATCTTGGAGTGGATGAGCATCCGACAGGGACGGATGTGGTTGATGGGCCAAATGTGCAGGCCGGAGCGAAGTACATTTCCGGCATCATCAATGCGCTGATGACAAGCCCGTCCTGGTCCGATTCGGCGCTGATTTTCACTTATGACGAACCGGGCGGCTTCTACGATCACGTGCCTCCGAAGGCGGCCGTGTTCCCGGATGCGATCGAGTTTCCCACCGATCTGATGCCGAACGATATTTGCACGAACAGCACCGACCCGGTTTGCGGATTCGGCGTGACCGGCTTCCGCTTGCCGTTGATCGTGATTTCGCCGTTTACCAGAGCAAATTACGTATCACACACGGTGATGGACTATACGGCCATATTGAAATTGATCGAAACCCGGTTCCAGCTACCGAGCCTGTCAGCGCGCGACCAGGTGCAGCCGGACATGACCGAGTTCTTCGATTTCATAAATATCCCATGGGCCACGCCACCAACGCCGCCTGTGCAGCTTGAAAACATGAAGTGCGTGGTAGAGGCATTGAGCGGAATTACATTCAGCCCGAATCCGGCTCCAGCCGGAGGCCAGACGACGGTTTCGCTCAATCTGATTAAGCCTGCAATCGAGAACGCGCCAGTATCACTCTCTTCCGATATTCCCGGCGTGGTACCGGCGAGCACGACGATCGCGACTGGAACGACTTCAACGTCGTTTACCATCAACGTGCCGACTGGAATCACGTCTCTAACCATTACGGGAACTATCGGCGGGCTGCCGGTGAGCGGCACGGTGCC
>DAIPJJ010000108.1:0-15144 GCA_036770325.1 Terriglobales bacterium | reverse complement strand
GCGAGCAGCCATTCCCCAAATGGCAGGTGACGAGCTTCAAAGACGAGAGTTCGCGGTTCAACATGCGGGCAGCTCTATGCGCGCAATATTCATGATTGATGCCGTGAAATCCGTAGCGGCGAATATTGTGCTCGAACCACTCGTATGGGCCGGGATAGACCGTTGCATATTTCGGCAGCGTGCGGTGAAATCCTGTGTCGAAGACGGCGATCTGGCGTTTTCCTGAGAATAGTTTTTCGGCGATTTCAATGCCTTGCAGTCCAGCCTTGTTATGCAGAGGAGCGATTGCGGACACGTCGGCAATCGTCTGCTTGACTTGCTGGTTGATTACGACCGGTTCGGTAAGTTTCGGTCCGCCGTGCACGATGCGATGGCCAATGAGGTCGATCTCGTTGGCATCCGCAAGTACGGCGGTCGGGCCGTGCCAGAGGTTGCGAAGCATCGATTCAACAGCGGAGCGGCGCTCGTCTGATTTACGGCTTTGCTCCTGGTGAATTTTCTTCCGTTGCGCGTTGCGGATCGTGAGCTCTTCTTTTTCACCGTCCCACTGTAATTTGCCTTCCCACAATGGAGGCAGGGGAGCAAAGCCCGATTCAGAGGAAAGCTCAAACAGCGCACTCTTGTGACTGCTGGAGCCGGAATTCAGGACAAGGATCTTCATGAACTAGCAATCCTTTGCAGCCAGCGAAAAACCCTCACCACAGAGGACACTGAGGGCACGGAGGTTTTCACAGAGGAAAATCAATCAGTGATTCCATTTCCAATTCAGGACCTCCGGCATGTCGATGCCATTCTCGTGAATGTACTGCTTGTGCTCAATGAGTCTGTTGCGGAGGAACTGTTTGAAATGTCCGCCAACAGGCTGCATTTTCGGCACACGATCGATGACATCGCCCGCAAGATGGAAGCGATCCAAATCGTTCAGCACGGTCATGTCGAACGGAGTCGTTGTTGTGCCCTCTTCCTTGTAGCCACGCACGTGAAAGTTATCGTGGTTGTGCCGGCGATAAGTGAGGCGGTGTATGAGCCAGGGATATCCGTGATAGGCGAAGATCACGGGCTTGTTGACGGTGAACAGGGAATCGAAGTCCGCATCGGACAAGCCGTGCGGATGTTCGGTTGAAGGCTGGATCGTCATCAGATCGACGATGTTGATCACGCGGATTTTTAAATCGGGGAAGTGCTGGCGAAGCAGATCGACGGCGGCGAGTGTTTCAAGGGTAGGAACGTCGCCCGCACAGGCCATCACGACATCGGGTTCGGAGTTGCTGTCATTGCTAGCCCATTCCCAGATCCCAATGCCGTTGGTGCAGTGCTCGATTGCCGATTCCATGTCGAGCCACTGAAGTTCCGGCTGCTTTCCGGCGACGATCACGTTCACGTAGTTGCGGCTACGCAGACAGTGGTTGGCGACAGACAGCAGGCAATTTGCATCCGGCGGCAGATAAACACGCACCACATCCGCCTTCTTGTTCACGACATGATCGATGAAACCCGGGTCCTGATGCGTGAAGCCGTTGTGGTCTTGTCGCCAGACGTGTGAAGTGAGCAGATAATTCAGCGATGCGATCGGCCTGCGCCACTCGATATTGCGCGTGACCTTCAGCCACTTCGCGTGCTGATTGAACATAGAATCCACGATGTGGATGAATGCTTCGTAGCAGGAGAAAAAGCCGTGCCGGCCGGTCAGTAGGTATCCTTCGAGCCAACCCTGGCACATATGCTCGCTGAGTATTTCGAGTACTCTGCCATCGCGCGATAGGTTTTCATCCACCGGCAGAATTGGTTCGAGCCACTGTTTGTTGCTTGCTTCATAAATCAGTTCGAGGCGGTTGGAAGCGGTTTCATCGGGACCGAAAACGCGGAAGTTCTTCGATTCCATGTTCAGCTTCATCACGTCACGCAGAAAGCCGCCGAGGACGCGAGTGGATTCAACTCTCCCCATTCCCGGCTTTTCAACTTTGACCGCGTACTTGCGGAAATCTGGCATAACCAGATCGCGCATCAGAAGTCCACCATTGGCGTGCGGGTTCGCACTCATGCGGCGGTCACCTTTCGGGGGAAGCTCAGCCAATTCCGGAATTAGGGTTCCGTTTTCGTCAAAGAGTTCTTCTGCGCGATAGCTGCGCAGCCAGTCTTCGAGGATCTTCAAGTGCTCGGGTTTCTGCTGCAGGTCCGCCACCGGAACCTGATGCGCGCGCCATGTGCCTTCAACAGGCTTTCCGTCAACCACCTTCGGGCCAGTCCAACCTTTAGGGGTGCGCATCACGATCATGGGCCATTCCGGAACGCCTGAGTTCTTGCCTTCACGTGATTCGCGTTGAATGGAGCGAATTTCCTCAACCACGTGATCGAGGGTGGCGGCCATGAGTTGATGCGTCGGTTCGGGATCGTGACCCTCGACGAAGTATGGCTTCCATCCGTAGCCGCTGAACAACTGCGTTAGTTGATCGTCGGACATCCGCCCGAAGATGGTTGGGTTCGCGATTTTGTAGCCATTCAGGTGGAGGATGGGCAGCACGGCACCGTCGCGCTGCGGATTTAGAAACTTGTTAATGTGCCAGCCGGTGGCGAGCGGGCCGGTTTCAGCCTCGCCATCGCCGACAACACAGCACACCAGCAGATCGGGATTGTCGAACGCAGCACCCGCCGCATGACTTAGCGAGTACCCGAGCTCTCCGCCTTCGTGGATCGAACCCGGCGTTTCGGGAGCATCGTGGCTGGGAATGCCGCCCGGAAACGAGAACTGCTTGAACAGCCGCTGCAATCCCTGTTCGTTTTTCTGAATGTTGGGATAAAGCTCTGTGTACGTGCCTTCGAGGTACGCATTCGCTACCATTCCCGGTCCGCCGTGGCCCGGGCCACAGATGTAGATGACGTTCAGGTCATATTTCCGGATCACGCGATTGAAATGCACATAGACGAAGTTCAGCCCGGGCGTGGTCCCGAAATGTCCGAGAAGACGCGGCTTGATGTGCTCGAGCTTCAGCGGTTCGCGTAAAAGGGGATTCTTGTAGAGATAGATTTGGCCGACCGAGAGATAGTTCGCGGCGCGCCAGTATGCGTGAATTCTTGAGAGTTCTTCGTGAGTTAAGGGTGAGTGCGCAATGCCGGGGAGGGAAGTCACAGTCGTCATCTTGCTACCTCGTACTAATGATGACGCTGCGAGCCCTCAGTTGTCTCGCAGAACGACAATAAATTTTCAACACAAAGGCTTAAGGTTTTTTCGGAGTGATGCCGCAAGCATTTTTTGCAAGCTTCAGGTCCAGTCCTGCGGGCGCAAACTCCGCGATCTGCGGGCCGCCCGGGGTCATGAACTCGATGCGGAAGAGGCGCGCGCCGATCAACTCTCGGGTTGTGCCTTTGTCCATCGCGAGAAAGTGTCCATTGATCCAGTTCCAGTTATGTTCGCTATGGGAATCGTCCACCCGCACTCTCACGCGCATTTGCGGCTGTCCCCAAAAGCCGGGCCAGTTCGGGCGCGAGAGTCGCTCGCCGGGATGAAAGTCGGCCAACGTGAGTTTCCCATTTGTGCAGTAGAGAATCACCTTCGCGCTGGGATCGCTTTGCGGTGCGTCTGTGGCCGGCAGCTCAAGGCGCATGCGCCTGGCTGCAGTCATGCGGTCTTCAGACGAGAACTGGGTCCAGTTTCCGCCTGCACTCATCCGGTTGGCACTTCCCTCGTAGTTCTGATCGTCGCCCCTGTTCTGCGCGAACAAGCTCAG
The DNA here is from genome assembly GCA_036770325.1 of Terriglobales bacterium. Taxonomy (GTDB): domain Bacteria; phylum Acidobacteriota; class Terriglobia; order Terriglobales; family Acidobacteriaceae; genus Gp1-AA145. The sequence goes on along the minus strand of DAIPJJ010000108.1, from coordinate 11,419 downwards.
ACTTGAAAGCAGCAGCAACGAAAGAGCTGCTCCAATCACGCTCAGAGCGGGTTTCATCCTTTGCAAAGTGGCTCCATCTTTTCTCATGATTTTGTTGGTCCCGAATGATGGTTTCAAGTATCAGGTTCAATACGCCAAAATCGTGAATAAGTTCTAACCATGTACTAACCCGAATACCAGCAAAAGTTGCGCGATTCTATGAGGACAAGGGAGCGGCTAGGTTCGGGATTTCAGCGAAGAAGAGTTGCGCGGCTCGGCCTGAAAATCCAGTGTGAGCAAATCTCGCGCTAACGAATCGGTATTGTGACGGGCGACGCCATCTTCGAAAAGGTAGTCTCCGAGTACAGGGCATACGCCCATCTTTTCGATTGCATCCAGGTCGGCTACGATTTCAGTTGCTGCTTCGAGCTCATACTTTCCCTTAAGCTCCTCGGAGGCCGGAGTACGATTGATCAGCGCGTAGTCGAAAAGCTGATGCCCGGCATGGTCGTTTAATGCACGGATATGTTCAGCGGCAGTGCGTCCCAGGCTCTCGTTTGCCTGCGTCATCAGGTTGCAAATGTAAACCTTGGTGGCCGCGGAGTTCTGAATTGCTTCAGGAATTCCCGAAACCAGCAGATTTGGGATCAGGCTGGTGAAGAGAGATCCGGGTCCGATGGTGATCAGGTCGGCGTGTGCGATTGCCTCAAGCGTTTGCGGGAGAGGTTCAGGCTTTGATGGCACCAGAAAGAGCTCCTGAATTCGGCCCTTGCTGGCAGTGATTTTGGTTTCGCCCCGAACGCGAGAGCCATCTTCCATCAAGGCTTCGAGTTCGATGTCCGCGGTGGTGGCAGGATATATATGTCCTCGCGTGGCAAGAATCTCGGAAGACGCTCGCACCGCCTCGCTAAAGTCTCCTAAGACGGAAGTCAGCGCGGCGAGGAATAGATTTCCGAAGCTGTGTCCTTCCAGGCCGGTGCCTTTCTCGAATCGGTGCTGAAAGACCTTTGAAAGGAGCGCCTCATCTTCCGAAAGTGCGACGATGCAGTTGCGAACATCGCCGGGCGGCAGCATGTTGAACTCTTTCCGCAAGCGACCGCTTGAGCCGCCATCGTCCGTTACCGTGACGACGGCGGAGAGTTCCGAAATTTTTGCAGGTTCTGGACCCGAGGTGCGGCGAGGGGAAGTGTTCTCGCCTTTGCCGACATATTTTTTCAGTCCTTTGAGCAGCGTGGAAAGGCCCGTTCCTCCGCCAATTGCCACGACCCGCAATTCGCGCCCGCCAGACCGCGGCATCGGCTACCCGAGCTCCTCAACTCCTTCTTCGGGGGGAAGAGGCATGTCTGCTCCCGGATCGGGGTACAGCAATTCTGTAAATCGGGGATCTTCGGAAAGATTCTGGAAATCGGAGTCGTTGCGCGCCTGAAAACGTAAAGTTGGGTTCAAACTGATGGCTTGCGCAAGGTTCTTCAATGAATCCTCGGAGTGCCCAGTCAAGCAGTCGAGCGCGGCGATGCCGTAAGCAACGTAGTCGGCTTTAGGGACCTGTTTCGAAAGCTTATCGAGATGCTCGCGGGCGCTGACGTAGTCTCCAAGATTGATAAGCGAAACCACAAAATCATAGTGTTCTTCGGGAGTCTTGAACTGCGTGCTTCCGCGCTCCAGTTGCTGGTTGCAGGCATTCATGTGGACGGCGGCGCGGTCCGCGAGTTCACGGTTATTTCCTGCCACTACCTTCTGCAGCAGAGATTTGGCTTTGTCATATTTGTGCTCTTGCATGGCACGCAGTCCCGCCTCATAGGACTGCAGTAGTTGCGTGAGTTGCGGATCGCTGACGAGAGTGTGCTTGGCTGTAGGTTTCTGGGCCATGTGAAGAATTTTTCCTGATGGAACCATGAAATGATTGATTCATTGAACCATTGAGACATTAAGCGATTGAAATCAAATCATCCGCTGATTCAACGACTCAATGGTTCAATTGATATTTGCTGCCGATTCGAGATCGACCTGCTTCCATTCTCCGGCAATGATTCCCTTACGAATCTGCGCAGCGGTCTTGTGCTGCTTGGACATTTGATACGAGTAATAGAGTTCCCTGAGGCAAACCGAACATTGCGCGCCATGGGTTCCTTCAAAGCAACTATGCAGGCTTTTGTGCCCCATGCGGTCGCAATAACAGTAGCAAGGCTGTTGATAGATGACGTTCTGGATCTTTGCTGCCAGCTCATAGGCGTGCGATTGATATGGGAACTGATCGTTGCCCCCCCAAAGCTGATCGCGGCCTAGAATAGGCGGTAACTTTGCGCTCTTTGGAGGAGGCACAGTGTGATGCGCAGGTACTCGCGACTCCTCGTCTTGCGAAATTGCCGAGGGCGCGCCGATCGCCAACGTCAGCGTGAGCACGAGTATCAGCAGTACTCCACGTTTCAACATGCAAACCTCAGCGCGTATTTTAACCAAAATTGCACGGCCGCGCACAGGCGGGGGAATCTGTGTTGATCGATGGCCCGCCGGCGGGGCTGCAACTCCACGTTGAAATTGAGGTATTCTTCCAATCGCGTTTCCATCTGGTTGGCAAGGGAGCATTCGATATGAAGCTGCTTATTATTGTTCTCGTCACCTTTTGCGTTGCGGCCGCTGCTGAAGATCAAAAGCCGGCGCCAACGCTAAAGAGCATCCTGCTCGAGCAATTGCACTCCACTCATGACAAAGCGGAGTGGTTCGTGCCGGTTAATACCGCGGTAGATGGTTTGACTGCAGAACAGGCCGCTTGGACGGACGGTAAAGGCAACCACTCCGTCGGCCAGCTCGTTAATCACATTCTCTATTGGAACCGTCGCGCTCTGGAGAAATTCAAAGGTCAGCCAGAGGAGAAGTACAGCGGCAACAATGATGACACCTTCAAATTCGACCCCAAACAGTGGAAGGACTCGGTCAAGCAGTTGGATGAAGTTATGACCGAGTGGGAAAAGGCTGTGGAGTCGTCTGATGATGCCAAGCTGAAAGAATCCTATTCGACCATCGCGCACATCGGCACTCACAATGCGTATCACATCGGCGAGATCGTCATGGTGCGCAAGGAGCAGGGTTCATGGAATCCGGAGAAAGGGGTGAAGTAAAGCTCGCTCCTTGTTCATTCCCTGATTCCCCAGTATCGTTAGTGAATGTCACGTCCCTCGTGTGAAGGGTTGGTTCGTCGGCTAGCTGCAGGACTCCTGCTGGTCTTGCTGACGGGAATAGCCGTTGCCGGCGATGCGAACCAGCATACGGCCCAAACTCCGCCTCCGCCTGGGTCGCAGCCTGGAAGTCAATCGGAAACCGAGAAGCCCGCGACCAAGATCACGCAGGAACAGGCGGCGCAGCTCTTCCGCGACGTGGACACGATTCTTGATTTCGCGAGCAAAGATACGGCCTTGCCGATTAAGCACGAAATCAAGCGGCGACTGACCAGCCGCGAAGAGGTAGTCAGTTACCTGCGAAAGAATATGGCCGAGGACAAAGACGTGCAGCGTCTTCGCCGCACGGAACTCGTCCTGAAGAAATTCGGACTGCTCCCGAAAAATTTCAATTTGCAAACATTTCTCGTCAGTCTGCTGGAAGAGCAAGTCGCTGGCTACTATGACGCGAAAACCAAAACCGTGAATCTGCTGGACTGGGTTGCACCGGACCTGCAACGTCCGGTGCTGGCGCACGAATTGACGCATGCATTGCAAGACCAGTCGTTTGGTCTCGATAAATGGCTGAAACGTGGCAACGAAGATCTCGATTCGAAAAAGGACTTGAAGCCCGACGACATCACCAAAGATGAAAACAGCGAAGCGCGACAGGCGATCGTGGAGGGGCAGGCCATGGTCGTGCTGGTCGATTACATGCTCGCGCCGATGCATCGCAGTGTGGCAGACGCGCCTGAAATCGTCGATATGCTCAACGAGAGTATGGCCACGGGCTCGGCGGACTCAAAGGTGTATCAGAACGCTCCGGTGTTCATGAAGGAGGCACTGACGTTCCCATACCGCTACGGGGTCCAGTTCGAGGCCGAGATTTTGCGCCAGCAGGGAAAGCAGAAGGCATTTGCCTCGACATTTGAAAACCCTCCGCAGACAAGCCGCGAAATCATGGAGCCGCAGACATACATTGCCGGAGAACGGATCGCGCCGCTCCCTTTGCCAGACTTCAAGCACATTTTTAAGGACTACGACCGCTTCGATATTGGCGCAATTGGTGAGTTCGACGTAGCAGTGCTTGCCGAGCAGTACGCAGGAGTCGACGCCTCGAAGCGCATATATCCAAGTTGGCGCGGTGGATACTACTACTCCGTACATCCCAAGGGGAATCCGTCGGCGCCCCTGCAACTTGTGTTTGTCTCGAAGTGGGCGGACCCGAAAGCTGCGGCACAATTCGCTGCAATCTATGCCCGTGGCATGCAAGAGCGTTACTCGAGCGTAAAGTTGCCTGAAGGCAGCAATCTTCCTTCTGACTTGAAGGACCTGAAAACGCTCGGCGGTGACCACACGTGGAACACAGAAGAGGGAGCCGTCGTGATTGATGTGAAAGGAGACACAGTGCTGGTAACTGAAAGCCTTTCGCCGCAGATCACGAGTGAATTTCGACAGGTTGTCTTTTCTATGGCATCGACGGCACAGTAGCTGCCATTGCGTTTTGTATAATCACCATTCGTCTTGACTCCAATTCCGGAAAGAAAATTGTCACAAGCAGAGATTGGAATCATCGGCGGCAGTGGCTTGTATTCAATGCCCGGCCTTTCCGATATCGGTGAGACTAGCTTAGAAACTCCGTTTGGCGTGCCTTCCGATGCGTATGTCCTGGGGATGCTCGAAGGCAGAAAAGTAGCTTTTCTCGCCCGCCATGGGCGAGGACATCGAATCTTACCCAGCGAATTGAACTTCCGCGCGAATATTCATGGCTTTAAGCAGCTAGGAGTGGAACGCATTCTTTCTGTCTCCGCAGTCGGATCGCTGAAAGAAGAGCACAAGCCGCTGGAGTTTGTAATTCCCGATCAATTTGTGGACCGGACGCGCCATCGCGTGGATACATTCTTCGGCGATGGCGTCGTTGCGCACATTGCATTCGCAGATCCTGTTTGCGCGCAGCTTGCCGAGACGGTCGCGACCGCGTGCAAGAAAGCAAATGTGGTCGGCAAACGAGGCGGTACGTATCTCTGTATGGAGGGCCCGCAGTTTTCAACCAAAGCCGAATCAAATTTGTATCGCTCGTGGGGCATGGACGTGATCGGCATGACCAATTTGCAGGAAGCCAAACTCGCGCGCGAAGCGGAAATCTGCTATGTGACGGTCGCGATGGTGACCGACTATGACTGCTGGCATCCGCATCATGACTCGGTCACAGTCGACCAGATTGTTGCAGTGCTGACGAAGAATGCAGAGAACGCGTGCAATGTCGTGCGAGAGGCAGTCGCAGCGATTCCGAAGTCACGGTCCTGCAAATGCGGATCGGCACTGGCCCATGCGATCCTGACCGATCGCGCAAAAATTCCGCCAGACACACGTGAGAAATTGAAATTAATCATCGGAAAATACGTCTGAACGGAGCGTTGAGCAGGACGGAGCTTTGCCGCCCTCCAAGTCCTTTCGAACTTTGCGGTTAAAAGCTTTGATCGCTAAGGACGCAAAGGGTCGCAAAGAAGAGCTGTCTTGACGAATGTGGCTGTGAAACGCACTTCTCCAGATCTGAGCTGCACAAAATCATGAGCATACTTGTCGTTGGTTCTGTTGCGTTCGACAATGTCGTAACTCCTTCGGGGAAGGCAGACAATCTTCTTGGAGGCGCCGCGACTTACTTTGCGCTTGCGGCGAGCTACTTCACTGAAGTTCGAGTAGTTGGGGTAGTCGGCGATGATTTCAGCTCCGAACACGAAGCTGTGATGAAGAAACGTGGTATCGATACGCGTGGCATCGAGCACGCGAAGGGCAAAACGTTTCGTTGGGGAGGACAGTACCTCGACAATCTAAATGAAGCTAAAACGGACTTCACCGATTTGAACGTCTTTGAAAGTTTTCAGCCGCGAATTCCTCCCGAATACAAGAATTCTGACTTCCTGTTCCTTGCAAACATCCATCCCACGCTGCAGGCGACCGTCCGCCGCGAACTCGCAGCAGTCAAGCTGACCGGCGGCGATACCATGAACTACTGGATTCGCAGCACAAATGCTGAACTCCGGGAAACACTGAAGCTCGTGGATGTTTTGCTGATCAACGACACGGAAGCCAAAATGCTGGCCAGCGAGACGAACCTTCCTCGCGCCGCTCACAAAGTTTTGGCGATGGGGCCGAAGGCGTTGGTCATTAAGCATGGCGAATACGGAGCGACCATTTTCTTTCGCGAGGGCGCATTCGGGATTGGGAAGAATCCATTTCGCGCTCCGGCGCTGCCCATTGAAGAGGTGAAGGACCCGACGGGTGCAGGCGATTCGTTCGCGGGCGGATTTATGGGCTATATTGCTTCACAGCAGACGGTGAATCGCGAAGTAATCAAGCGGGCGCTGTTCTATGGTGGTGTTATGGGGTCGTTCGCCGTCGAGCAGTTCGGCACCGAGCGTCTGCAAACACTCACGCGTGACGAAATCGACGCCAGGTTTCAGATTTTCCGCGAGTTGACCCACTTAGAATGAAGCCTAAGCAGCCGAACCCTCCTGTTAACCAAGTCTGGTTGGCTGCGCAATTCGCTGCGGTTATCTCAGTTGCTGCTTTTTTTTACTACCTTCGCCACGATGATCTCCTGCTCTACGGAGATGCCGTAGCGCACATCAACATTGCCCGCCGTGTTTTTGATTCGCGTACGCCCGGCCTGTTGCAACTGGGCACAGTCTGGCTGCCGTTGCCGCATTTGTTGATGTTGCCGTTTCTTGTATCCAGATTTTTGTGGCAGTCAGGAATTGGTGGGTCAATTCCTTCAATGGTCGCCTATGTTCTGAGCGTGGCAGGAATTTTCCGCCTGGTCCGCACAGTGCTTATTGGCACCGCCGGCAATAACTCGACGGTGGCATTCGCGTGCTGGTTCGCGACGGCGATCTTCGCGCTGAACCCGAACCTCATTTATTTGCAGACCACGGCAATGACCGAGCCAATCTATCTGGCGCTTTTCATCTGGGCAGTGGCGTTTTTTTGCGACGCCATCAAATTCTTTGCGAATAGCGACAGGAAGGCCGCAAATTCGGCGCTGGTGAAGTCGGGTTTGTGTGTGGCTGGAGCTTGCCTGACTCGCTACGATGGTTGGTTCCTGGCGGCGGTAATGGCGGCAGTGCTGATTGCTCTCGCGCTCAGCCGAAAGTTTGTCCCGCTCCGATCCGGTGCGAAGAAATTTATTCTTCTGGCTGCGGCAGCGCCGGTTTTATGGATAGCCTATAACGCTGCGGTTTATCGCAATCCCCTCGAATTCGCGAATGGACCGTACTCCGCGAAGGCGATCGAGCAGAAGACAGCAGTGCCAGGAATGCCGCCGCATCCCGGCAGTCACGATCTTCGTGTTGCATTTCATTATTTCTTGAAGGCTGCGGAACTCAACCTTGCGCCGGGGGGATGCCAAATCTTTTGGGTTACCGCGCTGCTCCTGGGAACGGCAATTGCTCTTCTTTTTCAGCGTAGGCTCTGGCCGATTCTCTTGCTCTGGATTCCGGTTCCGTTCTACATGCTTTCGATCGCCTATAGTGGCGTGCCCATCTTTGTTCCTGTATGGTGGCCGTTTTCTCGTTACAACGTGCGGTATGGCGTCGAGATGATTCCTGCCTTCGCGGTTTTTACCGCGGCAGCAGCTTATGGCTTGCTCCGGTTCGCCTGGAGCAAGAAAGCGCGAATTGCGATTGCCGTGGTATTCGTCTCGGTCGGTGCATTCAGCTACGTGCAAGTCTGGCGGAAGCAGCCGGTCAGTTTGCAGGAAGCGGTCATCAATTCGCGGTCGCGTATCGCACTAGAGAAGGCGCTGGCCCAGGACTTGCAATTCTTTCCTCTGGATTCCACTTACCTCATGTATCTTGGCGACCACGTGGGAGCGTTTCAACGTGCGGGAATTCCGCTGTCGCATGTGATCAATGAGGGAAATCATCGCTCGTGGAAGCGGCCTTCGGATCCTGAGGGACTGTGGGAGCGTGCGCTGGCTCGTCCAGCCGATTACGCGAAAATTGTGATCGCGCTCGACTCTGATCCGGTCGCGACAGCGGTGAACAAGCGCGAACTCTCCACTGTTTTGGTCCTCCGCGTGACAGGGCAGCCAGAAGCCACCATCTATCAAACGGTGAAGAGTAATCAGCCGCGTTAACTGCCGGCGCCTACGGCATCCTGCCACCCGCTTCTGCGGTGATAAAATCCGAGCAAAATCGGCGAAATTACAATGTTTCCTGTCCTTGGCGATTTCGAGAAGCTCGTACTGGCGGCTGTGCTCGGCGGCCTGATCGGATTGGAGCGCGAAGCCAAGCACCGGCCGGCAGGACTGCGCACAAACCTGTTTATTTGCGTCGGCGCAGCGATGTTCACGCTGATGTCAGACCAGCTTGCCGTGCTGCACATGGGCGATCACACGCGGATCGCAGCGCAAATTATTCCGGGCATCGGCTTCATCGGCGCGGGCTCGATTCTTCATGCGCGCGGAGACCTGGTCACGGGCATCACCACTGCCGCCACGTTGTTTGTGGTTGCGTCTATCGGAATGGCAGTTGGCGGTGAGCGATATGTGATCGCAATCCTGGCTACGTTGCTCGTGCTGGGTGTGCTGTTCCTGCTGGGCGCGTTTGAACGATTTACCAATTTGAAGTCCATGGTTCGTGCCTATGAAGTGGCAGGTGCTGGCGCAGAGCAGCTCACTGCAGAAATCAATGAAGCACTTGAGCCTTTGCATTTCTTCCCGTCCAACCTGCAAATCGCGCCCACGCCGCGCCATGTTCGCGTGAGATTCGAATGCGACGGCACGAGGAAGCAGCACAAGGCGGTTTTGCACAGCTTGCAGCAGTCCGGAAAATTTGAAGCTGTTACCGCGTTAGGCCCGGTGCAGTCTGAATGAGCGAGTCAGGTGTAAGTGCGACTGTACCGTTTGTTAAGGCAAGCGCGTGTGGGAATGACTTCCTGATCATCGACGGCCTGCACGCGCCGGCAGATCTTCCCGCGTTCAGCCGACGCATTTGCAATCGCCACAATGGTGTCGGAGCTGATGGTGTCGAGTGGCTTTTTCCCGCTGAAGACGCCGACATCCGCGCGCGGCTGATCAATGCGGACGGTTCCGACGCGGAAATTTCAGGTAATGGGACTCGTTGCGTGGCGGCTTACCTGTGCATGGAGAATTCTCGGAAGCAGGTGAAGATTCGAACTGGAGCGGGGATAAAGACGTGCACGTTGATTTCGCGCGATAGCAATGCGTACGAGTTCGAAGCTGCGATGGGGGAGCCGCAGGTCGGCGATGAGTTCTCGATTAAAGTAGCGTTCGGGGAGGTGCGCGGGATTCCCGTGTCAATGGGCAATCCGCATTTCGTGGTTTTCGTCAGCGAGTTTGCGCCTGGCTGGCAAGGCGACGCCGCCGAAATTGGCAAACACCACGATTTCAAGTACGGGATCAATGTTGAGTTCGTCGTGGTACGTGATCCGCAGAACATTGAAGTGCGATTTTTTGAGCGTGGGGTGGGCGAGACGCAATCTTCGGGGACCGGCTCTTGCGCGTCGGCGGTTGCGTCGATATTCGCCAGGAAATCGCAGTCGCCCGTGTCCGTTCACGCTCCGGGAGGGACTCAAACGGTGCGCTGGGAAAACCAAGTCCTTCTGCGCGGACCTGCGCAGCTTCTCTGTCGCGGAGAATTCCTGCTCTAGCCTCCATGCCGACACGAATTCAGTCCGAGCGGATCAAGCCTCCTGCGCTGCGGCCGGGGGACAACATCGGCATTGTGGCGCCCGCCAGCTATTTCAAACGAGAAGATTTCGATAGAGGATGCGCGGCACTGAGAGAGATGGGCTACAACCCGGTTTTTGAGCCGAGCATTTTCGACCGTGATCTCTACTTTGCGGGATCAGTGACGCGTCGAGGTCGCGAGCTGGAAACTATGTTTCTGCGCGATGATGTAAAAGCGATCATCTGCGCGCGCGGTGGATATGGATCGAACTATTTACTGCCGGAAATCGATATCCGAAAGATTACTTCGCACCCGAAAGCATTCATCGGCTACAGCGATAACACGTCGCTGCTGACTTATTTTGCTGACGCGGCGAATATCGTGACCTTTCATGGGCCGATGGTCGCGAAGGATTTTGCTGGATCGGATGGGGTTGACCTGGATTCCTGGCAGGCCGCATTGACAGGCAGTGAAAACTGGCGATTAGATCTTGACGCAAACACGGGAGTGAAGGCGCTCGTGAGAGGCTCGGCGGAGGGAATACTTTACGGTGGCTGCCTGTCGATGCTCGTCGAATCGCTGGGCACGGCTTACGAAATTCGAACCGAGGACACGATACTCTTTATCGAGGACATCGGCGCGAAACCGTATCAGGTCGACCGCATGCTGATGCACTTGAAACTTGCAGGCAAGCTCGGCAAAGTACGTGGGCTCATCTTTGGCGAGATGCTCGACTGCGGGCAGTCGCCGAATCAAGGCTACACTTTGGAGGAAGTTGTAGCGAAGGTGATCGGGGATTTGGGAGTGCCGGTCGCGTACGGGCTGCGGTCGGGTCATGTGTCGCGCCGAAACATCACTTTACCAATCGGAGTGAATGCACGGTTGGAGGTCGGCGAGACCGGAGTGTCGCTGGAATTTCGCGAGCCTGCGACGAGAGAGTAAATGGCTTCTGGTAAACACATCCATTTGATCGGCATCTGCGGCACGGCGATGGCATCGCTCGCGGGAATGCTGGCTGAGCGCGGCTTTCGTGTCACCGGATCCGACTCTGCGGCTTATCCACCCATGTCTGATTTTTTGCGTTCGCTGGGTATTCCGATTAAGCAGCCATTTGCCGCAGATAACTTAAAACCAGCGCCGGACCTGGTTGTGATTGGGAATGCGATTTCGCGCGGCAACGTGGAGCTGGAATATGTCCTCGATGAGCGAATCCCATTTTGTTCGATGCCGCAGCTCTTGCATGATGAGTTTCTGCGCGGTAAAGAAGTGCTGGTCGTTGCTGGCACTCACGGCAAGACAACCACCACCTCGATGCTTTCCTGGATTTTTGACTATGCGGGTGAGCGTCCTTCTTTTTTAATTGGCGGCATCGCAGAAAATTTCGGCCGCAGCTTCCAGTTGGGAAAGGGGAAGCATTTCATCCTTGAAGGGGACGAATACGACACGGCATTTTTCGACAAGGGGCCAAAGTTTTTGCACTATTTTCCCGATGCGGTGATTCTCACTTCCGTCGAGTTCGATCATGCGGATATCTATAAAGACCTTGATGCTGTCGAGACTTCATTTAAGCGCCTGGTGAATCTGGTACCGCGG
>DAIPJJ010000001.1:55214-73897 GCA_036770325.1 Terriglobales bacterium | reverse complement strand
TGCGTTGCTGGCGAGGGCGTGGAATGCAGCTCCGGAGGCGAGCGTGCTCTACTTATTCCAAGCTGGATGGATTGACGACAAAGAGCAAGACTGGCTGACAGAATTGCGCGGCCTGGGTGGAGCGCCAAAAAATTATGGGGCAAACATTCTTGTCTGCCCCTTGCAAAAAACAACTCGCAGCCAGCCCAACTAGAAGCAAACCGTGACGGGTTTCACCTGGCCGGTAGCAAGCTTGTTCAAATACGTGACATTGTCGGGGTCGGCGTAGGTTCCGTCGGCTTGCAGGCGCTCATGTTGCCACTTCACGAGGCCGTATGGTTTGCCGAGGTGAAATTCTTCCTTGTCTTTGCATTTGTTCAAACTGCTGTCACAACTGTACTGATAGCTGATGACCAGAGTTTGCAGATTGTCCGGCAAGTCGCCGCCGAGTGATTCCGTGTACGGCCCCCAGACCGTGTTCACTACACCGCCGAGCCTCTGGCTAGTAAACGTGTTGCAGTCAGAGTGGGTCTCGTAGGTTGAATCTGACGATGGAATCGTGATCTTCGAGCCGGGAAAACCGGCCTGTGCGAAACGGGGAACAAGGGGGAGGTTGAAATTCCCGAGCTTCGGATCATGAAAAACTTTGTAAGTGCTCGGATTCTGCCAATTCAGCTCGGTCACCCACAGGTAAATGTAATTATCATCGTAGAGCTGAATGTCCCATGGATAGCCTTGGCCGGTCTTGGTCCAGAAAAATCGGTCCGATTGCACGCTGGTGTAAACCGGATTCGCGGTTCCTGACATGTGATGGCTGGATGCGAGCGACGGGTCCATCGTCATCCAGGAGAGCATGTCGTAAGTCTGAGGATTCGGCGTCGGTGGTGGTGTCTGCTGACTTGCCGCGCCCGGCGCTGCCGAGTTCATTGGGGTTCCGCAACCGGTAAGCGACAGTGCCAGTGCGAGCACGATGCAGTACTTCATCCCCCAACCTCGGTTTTCTTGAAGGTGCTTGCGACGTTCTGGGAGGAATGTACCTTGCTAACGAAACTGGCAACAGGTTACGAAAGGAGAGGGAACTTAGGTGGACAGACCATCATTGAGGTCTGAACGAATTTCTGATTGACCGAACTTGGAGAAAACACCGTTTCATTGACGACCGAGCCGGGCGCACTCGCTGCCCTATTGCACGTTCAATGTGACGACGTTGCTCAACACGCCATCGAAGCTCGCCTGAACGGTAATAGTCAGGCCGGCCGAGTTCGCTGAGAGAGTTCCACTGCCGCTGCCGTTTGTGAGTGTAAGGTCGGTGGTATCCGAATTGATCCAGGTCACCGAGCTTGTGATGTCTTGGGGCGTGCTGCTACCCGGAAAAGTCGCCTTCGCCGTGAACGTGACGGTTCCGTTGTGCTGAGGAGTGCTCGTCGACGCGGTGAGATTGATCGAAAGAGGCGTTCCTTCCGTCACCGTAACCGTGGTTGTCGCACCGCTGACCGTGCCGGATGCGGCACTAATCGTGGTCTCGCAGATTCCGGACACTGACTTGACCGGGCTTACCAAACCGTTCGAATTAATCGTGGCGCACGACGTTGTATCCGAACTCCAGTTGACCTTGCCGGTCAGATCTTTGGTGGAACCGTCGCTATAGGTGCCGGTGGCGGACATCTGCAAAGTTTGTGAAGTCGTGATCGTCTGGTCCTGCGGGCCAATGGCGATGGACGAAAGCGTCGGGTTCACGAAGAAACCCGTGCAGCCGCTCGCGACAGCGAGCACTGAAAGCGCAAAGACGACTCCTAGCTTCCGCCCGACAAAATCCATGAAATTCGTCCTAAACGAAAGAACTCTGATCAAGCAATTCACAAAATTGTAGCAGAGGCGTTTCCCCACAAAGCCAGACCTGTACCAACGAGTGACACGTCCTCCGGCTTAGGATCAGAACGAAACTAGGATTGCAACTTGCGAGAAATTGTTGGGGACTCAGTTCGAGCGCTTGGCTTTAGCAATACGCGCGTCGATCGGCTTGCGCCCGGCAAAGCCTTCGCTCACACCGTGCCAATGGCTGATGCCCTTCTCGCCAAGCTTCCAGCAGAGCAGTACCGTCTGTCCGTCCACTTCGCAGGGAAAATCGAGGAGACCGATATCCAGATCTTTGACCTGAACGCCCATGGCATCGATTTCATCCATTGCGTCCTTGATGCGCTGAAACATCTTCTCGCGCTCGGCTCTGCGCCTTGCCAAATGGACAACATTGATCGACATCCCACCATTCAGAAATATGCGGTGCGAAAGTGCCTGCAATTCTGAGTCAATGGACTCGATCTGCTTCTTGCCGTCGATCGATTTGCGGAGCAACGATTCGAGCACCGGCAGGAGATCCTGCGCTTCTTCGAGTGTGAATGTGCGGGAGGACATAGGAACGGGTTCTATTTTACTGCACTCAGATGGATAAGTCGTTGGTCGTTGGCGACTGCCGTGGATTACCGGCCTTAATCCGCTCTATCCCCTCGGCCAACGACCAAGGACCAACGACCCGCGACGGGTTACTGAATTTCCAGCATGCGGTCCAGCGCCACTCGGGCCCAGTGCTTCACGTCGTCCCGAACCTTGATCTGATTGACGACGTTGCCTTCAACCAGGTTCTCCAGCGCCCAGCACAGGTGCTGTGGGGAAATGCGGAACATGGTTGTGCACAGGCATCCTGAGTCATCTAGTGTGATGACCTTCTTCCCCTCGGACGCAAACTCCTTGCCCATGCGGTTTACGAGATGAATTTCAGTACCCACCGCGAACATGGTTCCCCTTGGCGCCTGGCGAATCATCTTGAGCAATCCCTCAGTCGAGCCGATTCCGTCCGCCTTTTGGCAAACTTCCCAGCGGCATTCCGGGTGGACAATCACTCGAATTCCGGGATACTTTGCCCGGACGTTATCGACGTGTTCAGGCAGGAACCGCTGATGAACGGAGCAGTGCCCCTTCCACAGAATTACCCGCGCTTTCTTCAGGCGCTCGGGATCGACTCCGCCATTCAGCAGGTATGGATCCCATACAACCATTTCGCTCAGAGGAATTCCCAGTTTGTAGCCGGTATTGCGCCCGAGATGTTGATCGGGAAGGAAAAGAAGCTTGGGAGTTTTTGAAAATCCCCACTGAAATGCTCCGCCTGCATTCGACGACGTGCAAACCACTCCGCCCCGCTCTCCGCAGAATGCCTTGATGGCAGCCGTCGAATTCATGTACGTGATCGGCGTCACGCCTTCCCCGGCATCATTCGTGATTCCGGCACGCACCAGGTGCTCCCAGCAATCTTCCACCTGTGTGATTTCCGCCATGTCGGCCATGGAGCATCCGGCATTCAGGTCGGGCAGAATCGTGACTTGGCCTGGGCGGGCAAGAACATCGGCGCTTTCGGCCATGAAATGCACGCCACAGAAGACGATGTATTTGCCGCCTGCATTCGCCGCCTGCTGCGAGAGCTTGTAAGAATCGCCGCGGTAGTCGGCAAAGCGGATCACTTCATCGCGCTGATAGTGGTGCCCAAGGATGACCAGATCACGTCCCAATTCCCGCTTGGCCGCAGCAATGCGGTCGTCCATTGTGTGATCGGGAAGAACGAGATAATTTTCCAGACTGCAAACTTGCGCTGCCGTAGCCATATGTTCACGCTTTCAGCCTCGGGCGCGTGCTGACAGCAGATCACTGACCTGCCGCTTTCACGCAATTCCGAGACGGGGATGTTGAAAGCCTCTCAGCGGCTCCAGCGGGCTCGCTGCGCGTCACATTTCGACGAAACGCCCAGTCCGCGGGGATGTTGAAGCCACTTACTGCTATTAGTTTGGATGCTCACGGGCGCCTGAAAGAGTCGCCTTTTTCAAGGCCCGATTTGTTGAGAATCCAGCTACATTGTGCACTTTTGCCGCTGGGCGTGCAACTGTGATGGTCTCGACAACGAGGAATCTGCTTATCCGACTTGACCAGCAGATTCCTCACCGCTAAAAGCGGTTCGGAATGACATAGCTATGTTATCATCTGCCGCCTGAAGGATCAGCAGTCATTGCTGTATTTACATCCACGTGCAGCTTGCTCGCGGGATCTATCCCCGGTGGATAGCAGTTCCCGTCGCGATTGTAGTTATGACATTGGGCCGCAAAATCTGGGCGACGAGGCGACTGCACGAACTGCCAGACGTCGGCGAAGTCCACGCGGCTATCTGCGGGACGTGGCGGCTGCGACGGGAAGCTGCACCCAGGTGATGGCGGGCACGCGTCGTTCGTTACCCAATACGAAATCTGCCTTCCCGCTGCGTTATCGCGAATGTCGTTCGCGGTCACGATGCTCGTGTTCTTGTCTTCTTGCGCCGGAATGCCTGAGCAATACACCCCGGCGCGGTAACCCGCCGAATTCACGGCATCAACCCAGGCGTAGATGTACGTCTTCTGCTCGGGCAGCATGCGCCCGCCTTCTTCGATATCGAGAAAAATTATCGTGCGCTTTGGGAAACCTTCGCGCCGCCCGGCGCTAACCGCAGCAGTTCCATCACCTTTCCCCAGCGATGCAGCATTGTGCCGCAACTGTTTGTCGAGCCGGCCATTGAAGAGCACAAGAAAACCGAATCCCGCAGACAGCAGCGCCTCTCGTTTTCCGATCCAATTGTTGCTGTGTTCGCCCGGAGGATTGTTCAGCCAATATCCGGTGTAGGCGAAGGTCTGCCGCAGAGCCTTCAGGCTTTGATCTCCGGGGTAGTCATTGCGGTCGAAGCCAAGATAACTCTGCGCCTTACATTGCAGTCCGAAAAGCAAGAGCGATAAACCACAGAGGACACGAAGGTTCACGAAGAACAGCTTAATTCAAAGAGTTGGGAAATGTTGCTTGTGAGCGAGCGCCAACTTGGGGAAAAATCTCGGCGATCTCTGCGTCTCTGCGGTGAATCTCGACGCTCTCGTGTTTACTCTCCGCGAACTCTGCGGTTAAAAGCTTTTCGCTAACGGCGGCAGCTATCCCCCAATATGCACCATCGTCCTCGAAGCCGGCACAAAATCCGGCTCGCCAATGTGATGCCGCTCCTCTTTCCTGCTCACCACGCCGCGAATGAATTCCGCCATGTCTTCATCTGAAGCGCCGCGCCGCATCAGTTCGTGCAAATCGTGGTCCCATACGGAAAACAGGCAGGTGCGAATTTTTCCATCAGACGTGATCCGAATCCGGCTGCAATGCCCGCAAAACGGGTGAGATACCGGAGCGATGATTCCTATCTCGCCGATACCGTCATCGAATTTGTAGCGCCGCGCCGTCTCACTGCGTGCATGAGGAATTTCGACCAGAGGACGATACTCGGCCATGCGCTCGAGAATCTCGTCAAGAGTGACTACCACCGATGGCGACCATACGCGATCTTCTTCGAGCGGCATGAATTCGATGAAGCGAACGATCACTCCTTCCTCACGGGCGAATTTCCCAAATGGAATGATCTGGTCTTCATTGAATCCGCGCATGAGCACGCAATTCACTTTGACTGGACCGAGACCGGCATCGCGTGCGGCCCGAACACCAGCGAGCACGTGATTGAAGCCGCCGGGAACTCGTGTGATCTTGGCGAAGCGATCGGCATCGACTGCATCCATGCTGACGGTAACGCGATTTAGGCCGGCATCCCTAAGCGGCTGTACAAGATCGGCAAGTAAGTGGCCGTTGGTAGTGATTGCGAGATCGAGCTCGTATCCACTATTGGCACGTAGCACTGATAGCTCGCGCACGAACTCGACCACACCCTTGCGTAGCAGCGGCTCGCCACCCGTAATCCGGATCTTCGTTATTCCCAGCGAGACCAGAACACGTGCCATTCGCAGGTAATCTGCAAATGGAAGCTCGCCGTAAATCGCGCCTTCGTTGCCGGTGCGGCAATAGACACACTTGTAGTTGCAGCGATCGGTGATTGAAATCCGCAGATCGGTTATCGCGCGGCCGAATTTGTCGGAAAGCAGCATTCAGCACTCAGCACTTAGCATTCAGTCAATCACGCACCAAGCCACCGGAACCGCTCATGGCTGAATGCTGAGTGCTCTTGGAAGGAAAATGACGGACGGGTAACAACTTCGGCAGCCGTTTCCTTTCCAAGCACGGGAGGCGCTGGCGTTTCCACCAGCACCCTCGGAGCAGTTCTCTTCGCGTACTTTGCGAAATCTTTGCGAGCTTCGCGGTAAGAGCTCTTTACCGCAAAGTGCGCAAAGAGCTGCCGCCAAGACCGTAAAGAAATGCTCCTCGCTACAACGGCCAGGTATGCCGAAGGCCGAAGCAGTCGGAAACTCTAGTCAATTATAGATGCGCTTACGCGCACGTAGGGTACGGAACTTAATGAACTGAGGCGCCAACCGCACCCGGAGATGCGGGCGTTTGCCCCGAAGAGTGGAGCGCTGTCTCAATCGCCTTCTCCGCCAGTGGCGCCATGATCGCAAATCCCGCTTTGTTCGGATGAAGCCCGTCGTCGGCCAGATCGCGCTTCAGTAAGCCTTTGTCGTCAACCATCGAGTCGAAGTAGTCGAGGTAGACGAGATTGTTCTCGGCGCAATAGCCTTTCAACCATTTGTTAAGTGCCAGAATCCGATCCATTGGCCGTTGGGCGAAGAAATCCTGCGCTTTCGGCGTGTAGTTGTGAACCGGCAAGATCGACGAAAAGACGATGCGAATATTATGTGCCCTCGCCAGTTCGGCCAGCGAAGCCAGATTTGCCTCAATATCCTCATTCGAAATCGGCCCAGTATTTCCTGCAACGTCATTCGTTCCGGCGAGAATGATTACAGCTTTTGGCTCCAAGTTGACCACATCCTCGCGAAAACGAACCAGCATCTGCGAAGTGGTTTGACCGCCAATCCCGCGATTAATGTAGGGCTTGCCAGGAAAAGATTCGTCAAGTTTCCAAATGTCAGTAATCGAGTCGCCGAAGAACACGACCCGGTTCTCTCCCGCGACAGGCGGTTTCAGCGCTGCATTCGCGTCACGATATCGGGCAAGCTGGCCGTAGTCATTGGTGTAAATTGCGATTCGCGAAGCGCGATATTGGTCAAGTCCTGCGAAGCCGGTGGTCGGAATCGTAACCGTGGGGCCTTGAGCTGGCGCGGGCTGAGCAGCTTGCGCCACCGACAAAACCGGGAAAAAACACGACACCGCACAAACAAGAAAAGGTTTCATCCTGATCCTCACGAAATTTTTACCAGCTCGACGCGGCGGTTCTTCGCACGACCATCTTCCGTGCCGTTGTCCTCAATCGGTTTGCTGGCTCCCCAGCCTTTGGCCTTGAGGCGCGAACCGTCGATCCCATGCGAGGTGAGCCAAGCGACTACGGCCTGCGCGCGTTTTTCCGAGAGTGTCTGGTTCGTGGCTGCATTCCCCACATTGTCCGTGTGGCCCTCGATGCTCACCTTCACGTCCGGATTTTGCTGCAACATTTTCGCCACTTCAGAAAGTACGGTCTCAGAGTCCGGCAGAATCGCCGCCTTCCCGGTTTCGAAGTGAATTCCATAAAGAGCAATATGCCCTGACTTGCTCAGCTCATCAGCGATGCTTGAAGCATCCGCGGTGACTTCCTGCTGCATAGCTTTCACGGCGAGTATGGTCTGGTAGTAGTAGCTGCCGGAATTTTGCAGCCAGTACCAGGTATCGCCTTTGTTCGCGACAATGGTTCCAGGCGAATCTTCATAAACGATTTTCATTCCGGCTTGCTTCAGGGCAGTTTCGAAATTGCGGAAGACTTGAATTTCGCTTACGCCTTCGCGCGTGCCGTAGTCCCAATAGTGGTACTCGCCCTCGAGCGTCTTCTCGGTCACGTTGCCGTCTGCGTCTTTCCCGACCGGTACTTTCACTTGTTCGAATTCCTTGTTCTCGCAAGCATGAATCGTGCTGCCGGGCATGCGGGTGATGATTGCGGAATCCTTGCAGTTTTCTGCGTCCTGCGGAGCATCATCCTGGGCCAGCAGGAGTACAGGCATAAGAGCGATCGCGAGAACAATTAGAATTCGTGAAAAAACTCGCATCAATGAACCTCGGGTTGAAATGGACGGCATCGAAAATAGGGAACACATTCTGCCATGTTTTCCGCATTTCTCCTACATCTGCTTATTACGCTTTCTACGTGACGTATTCGGTGCAATCTGCGTTAATCCGCGTAAATCCGTGGCGAACGAAGTTGGTTACATGCCGTCGTAATTCGGGCCGCCGCCGCCTTCGGGAGGAACCCAGGTAATGATCTGGTACGGATCCTGAATGTCGCAGGTTTTGCAGTGAACGCAGTTTGATGGATTCAGGCTGATGCGCTTGCCGTTCGGCGCGGAAGGATCATCCAGCAATTCGTAAACATTCGCGGGACAGAAGTTCTGGCAAGGGCTCCCGTACTCGCGCACGCATCGCGACTCGCAGATGTTGGTGTCATGAATGATCAGGTGCGCCGGCTGGTCCTCTTCGTGCTTGGTCCCAGAATGATACAGGTCAGTGAGCTTGTCGAATGTAAGCTTGCCGTCGCCTTTTGCCGGCCCGAGAAGGTGAGCTTCGGCGCCACCCTCAGGCGGCAACTCGCTCAGCCTCTTCATGCGCGTGTATCCCGCGGTTGCGAGATAACGATTGCGCACGCCGCGGCCACCTGTGAATTGCTGGAGGCCAGCATGGAACATTCCCCGCCAGAAGCCGTATTCGAATCCCTGATGGAAGTTGCGAACTTTCCAAAGCTCTTCTTTGATCCAACTGTTCTCGACTTTGCTTTGGAAAGTACCGAGTGAAGCCCCTGAGGAATCATCTTTCTTCAATGCTGCAAAGGCCGTTTCGGCTGCCAGCATTCCACTTTTCATGGCGAGATGAATTCCCTTCAGCCGCTGCGAATTCAGAAATCCGGCCGAGTCGCCAATGATCATCCACCCGTCTCCTGCAAGTGGCGGAATCGCCCACCAGCCGCCGTATGGCATCGACTTCGCGCCGTAGCGGATCATCTTGCCGCCCTCGAGCAACTTCCGAACAAATGGATGCCGTTTTAAATCCTGAAGAACATGCTGTGGATCTAGCCGCGGATCGGGATAGTCGAGGCCGGTGACAAATCCGAGCGAAACAACATTGTCTTTGCTGCCGTAAATCCACGCACCGCCATACTCGCGCGAAGTCAGCGGCCAGCCCATGGTGTAGATCACTTCGCCGGCAGCGATGCGCCCCGACGGGACTTCCCATAGCTCCTTGATTCCTTGGCCATATGTCTGCGGGTTGCGGCCCTTCATCAAGTCGAATTTATTGATGAGCTCTTTCGTGAGTGAGCCACGTGATCCCTCCGCGAGAATCACAACTTTGGCCTGCAGGTCGTAACCGGGTTCGAAGTTCGATTTCGGCTGGTTATGTTTGTCCAGGCCCTTGTCGTCAGTTCGAACTCCAAGGACTCGATCGCCTTCATACAGCAACTCTGACCCGGCAAAACCCGTAAAAACCGTGACGCCCGCTTCTTCCACTTTGCTTCCAAGCCACTTCACAAATCGATTGATTGAAATCACATAATTTCCATGATCACGGAGCGGCGGTGGCGTAATCGGAAGTTTGAACTTGCCTTTTTCCGTGAGGAAATAAACCGCCTCTTTCCCGACCGACGCATCGAGCGGTGCTTCCTTCTCGAATCCAGGGAGCAGTTCGCGCATAGAACGGGGATCGAGCAGCGCACCCGAAAGGCAATGCTGGCCGATTTCGCGGGCCTTCTCTAAGACGTAGATGTTTTCCTTGCTGAGTTGCGAGTCTGGATTCTTCGCGTTGTGCTCATCGATGAGTTGCGCAAGGCGCAGCGCGCAGGCCATACCCGCCGGTCCGCCACCGACGATGACGACATCGGCGGGCATCTGCGGACGAGCGATGTCTTGTGGAGGCTTACGAAATACAAGCATAGTTCAGTGTTCTAAAGTTTCAAGGTTTCAGAGGTTTCAAGGTCTCCTTGACAGCCTCGCAAGTGTTTGCGTACCAAAATGAAACAACGTCGTACAGTTACACAAACTTCTTGCATCAGGTATTGTGCTGCCCAGTTATAGTATCCGGGGAGCAAACGCGTGCCTCGCACTTATCGTGACCTTCTCGCGTGGAGAAAGGCAAGAAATCTCGCGATTTTTGTCTACCGCGAAACCGAAAAGTTCCCGAGATCCGAATTGTTTGGTTTGACCTCACAAACCCGTAGGGCTGCAATCTCGATAGTTTCGAATATCGCTGAAGGGTAGGCACGACTGACGAAAGGCGAGTTTCGACATTTCTTAGGTCAGGCCCGAGGCTCGTTGCTGGAACTTGAGACACAAATTGAAATCGCGAACGACCTACAGTACTTGGGAGAGGAAAGCTTCCGTGCGCTAGAGTCACACACATTGCAAGTCTTAGGCCTATTGAACCGACTCCTCGAATCACTAAGCAGCGAAACCTTGAAACCTCTGAAACATTGAAACTTGGATTAGCTCTTTGCTTTCTTCACTTCTTCCGTCAACACAGGCACAATATCAAATAAATTCCCCACTACCGCCACGTCCGCGATCTCAAAGATAGGGGCTTCGTGATCTTTATTGATCGCCACCACCGACCGCGCACCCTTCATTCCTACAATATGCTGAATTGCACCGCTGATCCCGAGGGCAAGGTATAGCTTCGGCGCGACCGTCTGCCCGGAAGACCCGATCTGTCGATCCATCGGCAGCCAGCCCGAATCGCAAATCGGACGCGACGCGGCAATCTCGCCGCCGAGCGCGTCGGCAAGTTGTTTTGCCAGCTCAATATTTTTTTGTTCCTTGATCCCGCGCCCAACGGAAACGATGATCTCCGCCTGCGTAAGATCAACCGCCTGCTTCGCCTCTTTGAACACCTCCTGAGGCTTGTTGCGGATGGAACTTGCGGGAACCTCGACGTTGACTTTTTCGACTGGCGCCGCGCTCGCGCCCGCCTCCACTTTGTCCCCACGAAAAGCGCCATTCTGGAAGGTAACGAACCACGGCGCATCGCAATTGAAACTCACGTCAGCAGCAAACTTCCCTTGGAACATTTGCCGCGAAAACAGCAGGCGGTCGCCATCTTTACGGAACCCAATGCAGTCACTCACCACGGTGCGACCCATCGCAGTCGCAAGCTTCGGAATGAAGTCCCGCACTTGATACGTGTGCGGCATCAGGACCAGCCGCGGCTTCTTCGATTCAAGAAATTGCTTCAATCCCGCGGAGAACGCATCCGGGGTGTAAGGCTTCAGTGCGGGTGATTCAATGTCATAAACCTTCGCCAGCTTCTTCCCTGCAATTTCATTCGCGATCGCGCTCACGTCAGCGCCTACGATCGCGGCCTCTAAGGTCCATCCAGTCTCGCTCGCGATCGCCTGCCCCGCGGCAAGCGTCTCCCAGGAGACCCGGTTGAGTTTCCCTTCGCGTTGTTCGGCAACGACCAGGATTGTGTCAGGCATAAATGAGAACTTGCGGCGGGAACTACTCGGTCACAGGTCCACGCTTCACCCGGCCCACTATCAGCAGAGTGAGTCCTAGTAGTGCTTGAACAATCGTCCAATAGGTGTACAAATATGAGCCACCCTTTACTCCCGCATAAAGGAACGAGAGAAAAATCAGATCAGTCCAGAGCAGCAGCTTGCCGACAGTCATCAGCACTGAGCCTCTCGCCTCGTCACCACCGAGCTGAACTTCTTCCATGCGAATCATTTGTTTGCCGGACACGGTTCCTCCTTCTTACAAAGCACGAAAGTTACAGCACACGAATTTCATTGCGCAGCTTATCAACCAGCTTCTTTGCGATTTCACCGGGAGCACCTTCGAGATACTCGGTCTTCTTGGTCTTCTGCGGAATATACATGCGCTCGATTTTCTGCAGATTCTGCCCAAGTGATGACTGAACTTCGGCCATCGCAAGCTTACGTAGCGGCTTGTTCTTCGCCTGCTTGATGCCAATCAGCGTTGCATATCGCAATTTGTTGATGCCCGATTGAATGGTAAGCACGGCTGGGAGGGGCATGTCCACAAATTGAAAATAGCCGGCTTCGAGTTCGCGCTTCACCCGAATGCCACTGTCGTTCTTCTCGATCTGCATGATGATGGTCGCGTGCGGCCAGCCGAGCAGTTCGGCGAGAATGACTCCGGTCTGCGCAAATCCGTAATCGTCAGACTGTAATCCAGTGAAGATTAGATCGAACTGCTCGTCCTTAATAGCAGTCGCGAAAGCGCGCGCTGTGTTGAAAGCGTCAAGCCCGACGAACCCTGCATCTTCAAGATGGATCGCGCGATCAGCGCCCTTGGCCAGCGCCTCACGCAGAACTTGCTGCGCCCGGGCAGGCCCAGCCGTTATCGCGACCACTTCGCCGCCGTGCTTCTCTTTTTGCCGCAGCGCCTCTTCGAGAGCAAACGCATCTGGCTCGTTTACCTCATAAGACACGTCTTCACGAATCCAGGTCCCGCTCTCGTTCAGTTTCAGCGGAGCGTCCTTTTGCGGCACCTGTTTAATGCAAACTAGAATCTTCAACGGGTCCTCAAGCGAGCGGCAAACGGTTTAGTATAGCCGAGCACGGGAGATCCCGTCCGTCACATGAGTATCAATCTGGAGACAAGGGATGTTGAAACTAAAGCGTGCGTATGAACCGGCCTCGCGAGATGACGGCCAGCGCTTCCTGGTTGAGCGCTTGTGGCCACGTGGTGTGACGAAAAATGCGCTGCATCTGGATGCATGGCTGAAAGATGTGGCGCCCAGCGCCGAACTGCGAAAGTGGTTCAGCCACGATCCCAAAAAATGGGCTGAGTTTCAGACGCGCTATCGTGCAGAGCTAAGGAAAAATGAAGCGGCGCTCGAGCCACTTCTGCAAGCCGTGCGCAAAGGAACGCTCACACTCGTGTATGCAGCTCGCGATCCGGAACGCAATTCTGCGCATCTGTTGCGTGAGTTCATTGAGGAGAGACTCTCTGGCAGGCGAGCATCGCGCAGCAAACCTGCTGCCTGAGAAAGCACCCACGCGATCGACATCCGATTGCGAGTTACAAGCCAGAATTGCCGCTTTTCTAGAACCTTAAGAATCGTCACCCGTAGAACGATCATCAACTTGATTGGCGGCGACGCCAATGTGTTCAACTCAGAACGTTTATAATCGGCTTTCGCCATGACGCGACCGCGTTATGCACTTGTTGCTTACGTAAAGAACCCGGTCGGGGAGTTCGTCGAATCTCTCCGCAAAGAACTCCACCCTGAACTGCCTCACCTTGCGGCCCACGTAACTCTCTTACCGCCGCGCCTTCTTCAGGGGTCAGAATCCGGAGCGGTTGAGACTGTAGAACGGCTCTGTACAGAAGTCGAGCCGTTCGAGGTTTCGCTCGGGGAAGTGGAAACCTTTATTCCGGTAACGCCTACTGTATTTATCCGCGTCGCACATGCTGCTTACCGAATGCGCGAGTTGCACGACCGCCTGAATGTGAATGCCGTGGCTTACAAAGAAGAGTGGCCTTACATGCCACACTTGACGATCGTAAAGATGAGCGCCGAGGACCAGGCCCAATATGCCTATCGCATAGCCCGTGCTCGTTGGGCCGAATTCGATGAATCCAGATGTATCGAGGTCCGAGACCTGACTTTTGTCCGCGAAGAGGCGCAAAATCATTGGGTGGACCTCGCCGAAATCCCCCTGGGCCAAAGATTAGTGCCGACCTCGGGAAGCAGAATGTAAATTCCACCCCCTTTCTTATCGGACAAATCTCTTCGCGCTCGGACTCCCTGGTACCTACGTCACGTATTACCTGTACTTCTTCGCGATCGGCATCGTTCTCCCGTACTCTGCCCTTCCACCAATCAATCACGTAAACAAAAGATACGACGGGCCAACTGTGCTTCGGGGGCCTTGGGGGAGAGCGATGCAGATTGGCGTCTATGGTGCAGGCTATCTTGGAACGGTTATCTCGGCCTGCCTGGCAGATTTCGGAACTCCGGTAACCTGCTGCCACCCCGACAGCTCTCGCATGGTCGAAATGGCCCAGGGCAAAGTCCCTTTTCATGAGAAAAACCTCAGTGAAGTCATTAAACGCAGCGTGCGCTCGGGCCGACTGGCCTATTCGACCGACATCGAGTCCTTCGCGCGCAAATCCAGCGTGATTTTTCTCGCCGAGGACACGTCGCAGCACCTGCCGGATCTAGTCCTTCGCATCGCCAAGTCAGTCTCGAAGCCGCCGATCCTTTCTGTGGTCACTCCAGTCCCAGTTGGGACCGGTGCGGCACTTGAAAAGCGGGTACAAGACGCTGGTCTAAAGGCAATTATCGTTTCGCAGCCCATGTTTTTCACCGCGGGTTGCGCGGTTGAGGACTTCAACTGGCCGGACCGCATCATTCTCGGGACTCATTCGGCAGATGCAGTCGCATCTATTAAGCACATTTTTCACCCGCTCGTGATGCGGGGAGTTCCGGTGATCGTGACCAACCATGCGACGGCGGAACTGGTGCGCGAAGCCGCAACGGCTTTCGTTGCGACCAAGATCGCATTCATCAACGAACTTGCGGGATTGTGTGAGCGCGTACACGGCGACGCGGTCCACTTATCTCTGGCGCTTGGTTTGGACAAGAAAATCGGCCCTCGCTGCTTGCAGGCCGGCGCCGTAATGGGTGGTCTTTTTGCGCAATCCGATATGGATTCGCTCGCCAGTCTCGCCCAGCAGAACAACGTTTCTTTGAAGATTCTCTCAGCAGCACGCGAGGTCAACCATTCGCTTGCTGACAGCATGGCGGAAAAAATTTCAGTTTGCCTGCAATCGCTGCAGAATAAAGACGTCGGAATTCTCGGGCTGGCATTCAAGCCCAATACGAATTCGGTCGCAGGATCGGCTTCAATTCGGCTGGCGCAGAATCTGGTTTCCCGCGGGGCGCGCGTACGCGCGTACGATCCGGTCGCGATCCCCGACGCCAGGATGGAGCTGAACGGAACCGTCCACTATTGTGAGTCGGCCTACGCAGTTGCCGAAGGTGCGGAAGCGCTGGTTGTCGGCACCGGTTGGCCAGAATTTCGTGCGCTCGATTTTGGCAAGATCAAAGCCCTCCTCCGCCGCCCTCTCATCGTGGATACCAAAAACATCCTCGACTCCACCCGCCTGCGCGCCATGGGATTTGAATACGTGGGCGTGGGAAGGGTGTAGCGCTCAACGTTCAGCACTCAGCATTCAGCAATCAGTCACTCCAACCAACTCTGAAATCATGTCATTCCGAATCGCTTTAGCGGTGAGGAATCTGCTTTCTCTTTTGCAACGCTAAATTTGGGAAGGACGAAAAGCAGATCCTCACGCCTGAAGGTGTTTGAAATGACAGCATGCTTGCGAAGACAAATCGCAATCAGGGGTTAGATACGGCGCATGTGGCTGAATACTGACTGCTGAATGCTCCGTGCAAGCCTGACGACCATGACCGGAAGCCGCTATAATCAAAAAATCCGGTGGGAGTAGCTCAACCGGCAGAGCACCGGACTGTGGCTCCGGACGTTGCGGGTTCGATTCCCGTCTCCCACCCCAATTTCCCCGGCTAGTTCTGGTTCACCAGTGATCCCGCGTCGGTGATACTTCCCTTTTGCAGCGCGGTTTCGATCTTCAGCTTCTGGTGTGGGCGTAAATCCACGACCGTTTCAAACGGCAGATAGCCAGGAAGTGCAATTCGGACATGGTGCTGCCCGGGAGTAAGCAGCATTGCCTTTCCGATACCATCAAATTCGTTCACATGGCCGGTGAACTGGTTATCTACGAAAACCGCGGCGCGGTCTGGGGTAGCGGCGATCTTTAGCTCACCGGTAGCATTCTTACTTGGCGCGAGCGCATCCTTCGTAAGAGAAATATTCACGGTATGCACGTCGCCGGGCTCCAGCACAGTCTCTTCTGTGTAGTCCTTGTACCAGGGTTGGCGCACCAGGATTTCGTGCTTGCCCGGCACCAGCAGCAGCTTCTTATTACCCTTGAGCTCCTTCACGTAGCCCATATACTGGCCGTCGATCCATACACCGGCAGTCTTTTCGGCGCGATTATGAGCTTCAAAGCGCACCTCGGTGAGAACCTGGTTTTCTGCGCTGAGCAGGCTCGCACAAGCAAGGAAGAATGTTGCTACAAACAACGCGAGTGAAATACGCCCCAACATCTTGAAACCTCCGGAATGGAAAAGTCTGCGAACGTCTGATCTCTGAGGGGGAGTTGTCGGCCAGAGTTCCCGAAGCAGGAACTCTCATTCTGCCTATCGTGCTTGGAAGTTCGTTAATGGTCAAACTCAGAAGTACATCTTGACGAGAAATCAGGCGCAGAGGGCCGCGCCGCCCGCGATTCCAGAGTCAGCGCCGTAGCGCGCAGAGACGATGGGAATTTCATTTGCTCTGGGATTGACCGCGAGTTGCGGCATTCGTTGCCCCAGCTTCCCTAAATATGGACCGTAGAGGACCGCAGCTCCTCCACCGATCACGATCACTTCGGGATCGAACAGATCGACTATGTTGCTCAACCACACTGAAACGATCTCGACCGTTTCATCCATTATTTTTTTAGCAATCGAATCGCCAACCTCTACCGCTTTGCCGACGATGACGCCATTGATCGCGCTCACATCTCCGTGCGCCATCTCGAGCATCGCCGAGCGGTTCCCTTCAGAGACCTCTTTCTGTGCGCGTTTCGTTATGGCCGTTCCGGACGCATACACTTCGACGCATCCCGGTTTGCCGCAGCCGCATATTGGCCCGTTGTAGTCGACGCTGACATGTCCTCCTTCACCGGCCGATCCCGTACGTCCGTGATAGATCTTTCCATCGAAGACGATTCCGGTTCCGATTCCAGTGCCGATGGTCGCATAAAAAACGTTGCGGTAGCCGCGGCCTGCTCCCCACCGGGCCTCCGCCAGCGCCGCTGCATTGGCGTCATTGTCAACTTTTACGGATACGGAATATTTTTTCTGGACCGCCGCCGCCAGCGGAAAATCGCGCCAGCAGGGAACGTTGGGAGGATTGAGAATTACACCGCTGTTCGGGTCAAGAGGACCCGGTGCGCAAATTCCAATTCCGGCGACGCTCTTCTGGTCTGACGGAAGCACATGCGCGATGGCAGAGAGGACCGAATCCAACCCGCGCTGTGGCGATGAGTCGGCAACCATGGCGACTCGAACCTGAGCGGAAATTTCCCCCTTCGCGTTTACCAGTCCAGCAGCCACTTTGGTGCCACCAACGTCTACACCAACAAATAAGTCTTTTGCCAAGCTACGTGCGCGCCTCCGCCGAGGTGGCTCGTGAATTGCCGTAGCGCTCGCTGTTTGGCTTGGAACCGCTCACGGCATAGAAGAGGATGTAGAGATAGCACAGTGCCGAAATGATGAGCGCATAGTGGATACCCTGCCCCCAACTGGTCTCCCCCTGGATCATCGAGGGATAATACGCGTGATTGATTGCGTCCCCGATTCTCCCAACCACCCAGGGAATGATTGCGCCCCCGACAATCGCCATATTCAGCAGACCCGAGCCGTCGCCGGTAAGCGGCCCGAGCTCGGCAATGCCGCTGGTAAAAATCGACGGGAACATGATGGAGTTAAACAGCCCAATTGACAGCACAGACCACATGGCGAAGTGGCCGTTGGTTAGGACCGTGAGCACAACCAGCAAAGTGGCCATGGCAGCGCAGAAAGCCAGCACCGTTGAAGTTTTGACCTTCTGCAGCACGGCTGATCCGATAAACCGCCCCACCATCGCACCCAGCCAATACAGTGAAATGTAACGTGCCGCGACGGCGAGCGCTGAGTGATATCGTGCCGCCGGGTCCGCGATATCCGTTGCGAAGTGCCCGATATTGTCGAGTGCTAAGTAGTTTGCGATTGAGCTCCCAATGGCAACTTCAGCGCCGACGTAAACGAAAATACCAATCGCGCCGAGCGGCAGATTCGGATGCTTCCAGATCGAGTCGTTGATCTTCTCCCCGGCATGCCGTTCCGCAGATTCAATCTTCGGAAGTTTGAACACGGCGAAGAGAATTGCCAGTAGCACAAGAAGAATCGCGAAAAAATACACGTACAGCTTGATCACCGCATCCTGCGATGCTGCCTGCGCCGCGGCGCTCACTGTCTCTCCTAAAATCAGCCGCGCGCCCACCCATGGGAAGACGGCTGTCCCCAGCGAATTGAATGCTTGCGTTAGGTTCAGGCGGCTGGAGGCCGTTTCGGGCCTGCCGAGAACTGCCACGTAAGGATTTGCCGCAACTTGCAGCACCGTAATTCCCGAGGCCAGAATCATCAGCGCAGCCAGGAAAAATGGGAATGATGGAATCTTGGCGGCCGGATAGACGAGCAGGCACGCCGCAACCATCGTGCTCAAGCCAACAATGATCGCGCGCTTATATCCGATCCAGTCGATGATCTTCGCGGCGGGTAGCGATATTACGAAGTACGCCAGAAAGAATGCCGTCTGGATCAGCATACTTTCAGCGAGATTCAGGCTGAACACATGCTGTGCGAAAGGAATCAGCACGTCATTCAGTGACGTCAGCGATCCCCAGATGAAAAACAATGTAGTGAGAACGGCCAGCGCCGGACCATAGCCGGAAGAAGTCGCCCCGGATGTCTGGACCGAAGCACTGTTGTTGGTGCTCGTCATCGCCATAGGTCGGAATGGACCTCGCAGTTGTTCGAAAGTCTTACAGTTTTATCACGAGTCCTGGCAAATCGCCCTTACATAATCGATTTTTCGGGAATTT
>DAIPJJ010000001.1:0-55114 GCA_036770325.1 Terriglobales bacterium | reverse complement strand
GTTTTATCACGAGTCCTGGCAAATCGCCCTTACATAATCGATTTTTCGGGAATTTAGTTCCAAACGTTTACCGGGATGCATTACAGCAACATCTCGACCACAGAGGGCACGGAGTCACACCGAGGAACGCCACAGAGGTTTGCTTGCCACTCCTCTGCGGTGAGATTGAAGAAGTCTATTGTTTGGAATCGTCGGAGCCTTCAAGTTGTCCCGCCAGCTTCAACTCGCGCTCGGCTTCTTCAGTGTTTCCCAAGTCTCGATAGGCCTGGCCGAGCAGGTGATGCGTTACGGAATTATTCGGATCCATTGATGCCGCGCGACGCAGGGCACGGACGGCGAGTTCGGGTTCGCCTTTTTTCTCGAGCACTTTCCCCATCAGAACATAGGGCCCGGTCGCGGTCGGATCTAGCCAGATCGAGCGCTGCAAGAGCCGCTCCGCATCATCGAACTTCTGAATGCGCGAGTAGGCATCGGCAAGTTTGTAATAAGTTCCGGCGTGCCCGGGGTTCAGGGCCAGTTCAGCTTGGAAGTCTGCCACTGCCTCGGGAATCTTTGATTCGAACAGATGAATTTCCCCGAGAAGAAAATGGGCCATCGGCAGCTTGGGATCGAGGGTCGCGGCCTTTTGCGCATATTCGAGCGCTACAGGCTCGAACTCCTGCCGGAATAGCATGCGCGCGGTCAGCAGATAACTTCCCGCCGAATCCGGCGCGAGATCGAACATCTTCGCGAATGCCTGGCGGGCATGCGGGTAATCTTTCGTCTGGATGTAGCATTCGCCGAGGATGTACGAAGCATCGACATTGGCCTGAGAGTACCAGCCCTGTACTTTCTCTAAGAATGGGATTGCATCGGCGGGCTTCCCGCTCAGGTAATCGGAAAGACCCAGCAATTGCGCAGCTTCACTATCATTCGCGTCTTCCTGCAATGCCTGCTTGAGCGATTCAATCGCGTGCGGATAGTCGGCCTTTCGGTAATACGCGGTTCCCAGTTCGCGGGCTACGCCTCTCGTCGCAGGCTGAGATGCCTTTAGTTGCTGCAGTTCAGAAATCGCTTCGTCATACTTGCCCTGCCTGGAAAGCTGTTGCGCGTGGGCTATTGAGGGAGTCGGCGAACTTTGTAACGCAGATTGAGCCGAAGCTTGAGTTGTAGCGCACAGAAGGTAGCTACAGAAGAAAATTACGAAACACCGCTGCATGTGTGAATTGTACCGAGAGTGAGTGCGACGAGTTGCAAAGGCTATTCCGGTTGTCGTTTCACGAGCTGAAAAAATTAGAGGGAGCCTGGCAGCTCCCTCCCGGAGGCAATACTGACTGCAAACTTAGAAGTCGAGCCGGATTGCGAACTGCAGCTCACGCATGTTGGTACCCTGCTCAAGACCGGTGATGTAGCCGGTTGTGCCATTCGTGCCGTTGGTGCAATCAACACAGGTTGTGGCACCGTTGTTGGCGCTAAACGCATAGACCGGATGATTAAACACGTTGAAGGCGTCCATGCGGAACTGCGCACTGGTTCTTTCTGTGATCCGGAATCTCTTGGCTACAGAAAGATCAGAGTAGAAACCTCTGGGGCCATGGAACGTGTTACGGCCAAGATTCCCCAAGTTTCCTGAGCCCGGATCGGTGAATGGACCACTGGTGCTTCCAATGATCGGAGTGCTCAAGGGAGTGAAGAACGGAACAACAGGTTGTCCATTGGGCAGATGAGTCAACGATCCGGCACCAGTATGGAACGACCCAGAACCCTTGTTGGGCCGGCAAACTCCCACATCCTGTTCTGTGCCGCAATTGTTGTAGCTCGGAGTCCATGGCAAGCCACTGCTCCAATTGGTGGTGTTGCTCAGTTGCCAGCCGCCCAGTACGTAATCCATTGCTCTGCTCGAATCGGCAAGGTACTTCTTGCCTTTTCCGAACGGCAAATCGTAAACAGTGTTGAATACAAAAACGTGGTTACGATTGAAGTCGACCGGACCCCACGCAATCGCATGGCTGGCAGCATAGTAGTTGCTGTCATATCCATACGCGTGAGAGAAAGTGTAGTGCGTCAGGAACTGCAAGCCTTGTGAGAATCGCTTCTCTACTTTGACTTCGAAAGCGTTGTACGTGCTCGCAGCATCGTTGCCGTAGTAGTTTCCGAGGTCAAAACCAATTCTGTTGCAGGTATCTGTTGCCAAATTCGGGTTACATAGGACTCGGCGCAAATCCTGGGCATACGGCTTGTTCGTGAGCGGATCAATGACTCCATAAAGGTTCATTGTCACAGGATTGATGTCGTAGTTTGGTCCATTACCCGCAAATCCATGTGTCCCTTTGCTCCCGACGTAAGCCACCTCTGCTGTTAAGGTGTTTGTCAATTGGCGCTGGACAGTCGCGTTCCAGGCGTCGACGGTTGGCAGCACCTGCTTCGGCGGACGGATGTGGGTCCCGGAAAGCTGTGCAGTTAAGGGAATGAAGCCATTCGACGGAACTGGCGGAAACGCCGTCGAAGGATCAATTCCGGGCAGTGAATTCGGCCCGGCATCCAGGCCGAATAGCGGTACCAGGTTTGCGGAGGCAAGGGGGTTGAATGTGCTGGCATCGTAGTTCTGCTTCAACAACACCGGCAGATTCTGCGTAACCGTATGACCAAAGTTCGAGCCGAAGACGCCGATGTCGTAACTGCGGCCGTAACCCATGCGAACTACTGTCTTGGGCGTGAGTTCGTAGGCAATCCCTAGCCGAGGCGCGAACGCACGCAGCGTATTGTCAACGTTGCCATTCAGTCCATAAGGGCCGAACCCGCCGACGCGAATTCCACCCAGACCGCCATTGTCAGTGATATTGGCGAAGCCACCATTTCCTTTTGCATTCACTGATTCAGGGAAATAAATCTCCCATCGCAGTCCGTAGTTGATGGTCAGCTTAGATGTTGCACGGAAGGTGTCCTGCCCATAAAAGAACCAGCGCTTTTGACGTTCGGCAGCGTCGTTGGCGGAAGGAAGATTCGGGTTGTTGACATAACGGGCGAAAGAAGTCACGTCGCCGAGTAGGAAAGTTGCCAAATCCAGTCCGCCTGCTCCTCCATTGGAAGTCGCCTGGGGGCTGAAGTTGAATTCGCCAGTTCGATTGTTGTCGCTGGGAATTCTCAGATTCATCGCGTACCGGATGTCGGCTCCCCACTTGATAATGTGGTTGCCTTTTGTTTTCGTCCAGTTGTCGACAAATTGGAACTGCTGCTCGCTCTCCGTCAGCGGGCAGTTGCAACGGGCGACGCCTAAGCCATCGCCGAAGCTTGAAACGGCACAACCCTGACCACCGTTGTTAGAAGTGCAACCCTGGCCGCTGATTGGGTCTGGGCCAAGCAAGAACGCCCCCAAACCTGCGGTCTTTGGATCGGTGGTATTCGCACCCGGAATACCGAATGCGGTCATTGGCTGGCCGCCATCAGGTTTTTGGGTTTGCGGGTTGTACTTGAAATATCCGAAGCGGAAGTCCATCAATAGGGTCGGACTGAACGTCTTCGTGAAACCACTCGCCAAGCTGTAGTTGTGGGTAATCGAACTTCCCGCCAGTCCCAGCAATCCATTTCCAGGCCCTCCAACTGCACCCAGAAGTCCTTTGCCTGACAGTTTGAAATAGTCGAGGCTAAAGCGTCCGAAAACACTGACGGTTGAGCTCGCAGCGTAATCAATACGGGTATCAAAACTGTTCTGACTGTAAGGACCCGAACCGGCCCCGATAAAATTGTTGAGAACACCGCCGGTCTGCGGTTGAGGAAATGCCGCGAGAATCGCTCGCGCCGCAGGTGAAATTCGGCTATTCGGGATCAAATTCCCCGCAAACGCCGTTCTGCCAGTACCTTTGTTGAGATCGCCAGTCAAAGGATCGTAAACCTGCCCACCGCCGGCCACGCCTCCAGTCAAGTATTCGCTCAAATCGCAGTTGCCTGTCGTTTGGGTACAAGTATTCAGGACAGTGCTAGTCGGGACCGTAAACACGCCGCTGACGCCATTCGACTGTCGTGTTCCTTGGTAGTCACCAAAAAAGAACAACTTGTTCTTAATGATCGGCCCACCCAGCGTGCCGCCGAATTGCTGCCAACGGGAGGATGGAATGAATTTTCCGGTAATCGGATCAGGCTTGAACTGCGTGAAAGGATCGCGCGCCTGAGTCGCATCCGTGCGCCGGAACCAGAAGGCGCTGCCGTGCAGGTCGTTTGTTCCCGATTTCGTTTGCGCAGTCACGACGCTCGAGACTGCCTTGCCGAATTCGGCGTCATAGTTCTGCAACGCCACTTTCGCTTCTGTCACCGCATCCAGGTTCGGATTCACGACAATGATTCCGAGAATGGGGTCCTGATTGTCGGTACCGTCCAACTCGAACGCCGTGCCGCTGAAGTGCTGTCCTTGAGTAAAAATCTGCTGACTTCCTTGCGGGTTCTCGGTTGCCGCGTGGCTCCATCCAACTAGTTTCTGCGAACCTGGCGCCATAAGCTGAAGTTCGGTGAAATTCCGGTTGAGGATCGGCACGTCCTCGACATATCGCGAGTTGAACTCGGTTGAAACATCCGCGCGATCAGTTTTCAGTTGCGGTGCCGCCGCCGTGACCTCAATCGATTCTGTGGTGGAACCGAGTTCAAGTTTCAAGTCAGCCCTGGCACCTGCATCGGCGAGAACCGTCACGTCTTTCTGCTCGGCCGTCTTAAATCCCTGCGCTTCGATCTTCACGCTGTAGGGGTCAGGAACGAGGTGCGTTACGGAATAGTTACCGCTCTCATTAGTCGTTGTTGTTTGAATCGTGCCCTTGTTCTGATCAGTAACGGTGACCTTGGCGCCGACCACTGCTGCTCCTTGCGGGTCGGTAACGGTCCCGAGAATGCTGCCATAAACCGCCTGTGCGGCAGCGCGCGAAGCAAAAAAGCAGCTAATTACAGCAACCAGGAGCAGAGCACTGAAGCTGAGTGCCTTTTTCATTGAGTTTCCTCCCACGATAGGAAAACCGGTTGAGTGATTGACAACGACATGATTTGAAGAATGCGGAGAGCGATTACTCATTGGTAAGCAGTTCCAGTTCCGAAGTATTTCTTTCGCGCACGTTGTTGAAATCATTCACAGTGCTGCCGCTGCGGTTCCGACCTGCATACCACAAATGGAATTTTTCGCGACCGGTTCTTCCAAAAAACGAATTTGCTTTAAGCACGAATTGAACACTGGGCTAAATGTCCTGACAACAACCGCTTTGGGGAAGCGCCACAAAATCAAACACAAAAGTCTTAAAAGGTTGTCCCTCAAGCGCGCGTACGACCGCGCAAGTGTCGAAGCAAAAATGCTTCGCCGAGTCCACTTTTAAAATCCAGCAACAATGCTGAACGCGAAAGCATGATGCCGTTTCGCTCAATTTGAAAGTCTCACGAGGTTTGTTACGGTTACGCCGCGTAAGTTTCTGGCTTGAAAGCAGCAAAATCACTTTGTTACTCTTTGTTACCGTGGGTGTAACAGGGCATGTAACTGACGCCGAGCTCTGCCTCGTTGAAATCGAGAAGCTGAGCAACAGCCACACCCTGCATGGATCGGAATCCCTCTGCAAGCTCCTGCGCTATCTCGCAGACCACGCCATCAAACATCCGGGGACGACCCTCAAGGAATATCAAATTGCGACCGAAGTCTTTGGGCGACCTCCTGACTTTGATCCGCACCTCGATTCTTTGGTTCGAGTGCAGGCTGGGCGGCTTCGGTCCAAAATCGCTGAGTACTACGGATCCGAAGGTGTGGATGATCCGATCGTGGTCGAAGTACCGAAGGGTTCTTACGCCCTGACGTTCCATCCAGGTACAAACCTATCCAGGGGCATTCACCGCGACGGGCATGAGGGCGACGCTGCAAGTTCGAATGGCCAGCCTCGCCGCTTATCCCGCGGAGTTCTGGTGCTCTCTATCTTGCTTACGATTTCGTTGCTCGCGCTCGCCGCCCTGGCGGTGAGAACCATGGGGTCGCAGGCAGCAACTGCCGGCAATTCAGTTCCCGCCGCCTTCCAGGTCTTCTGGCATGGGTTTGACGCCGAGGCCGACCCGCCATGGGTAATTTTCAGCAACGGCGCATTCGTAGGACGTCCGGAGACCGGTCTGCGTTACTACGATCCGTCACGCGACTCCAGAGAAGCCATCCTCGACCACTACACCGGCGTGGGCGAAGTCTTGGCGGTTTATGATCTCGATCAGGTCTTTGCCAAGCTGCATCGCGAAATTCGCGTAAAACGTGGAAGCCTGTTCACGCTCGACGACGCGCAGAACAACAATCTGATTTTCGTCGGGTCTCCCGCAGAAAACCTGAGCCTGCGGGACATTCCGAATACACACCAATTCGTTTTTCAGCGACCCGCCTCTGGACCGAGAAAGGGCGATCTGGCGATCGTCAACGTGAATCCCCAGGTGGACGAGCCGAAAATGTTTTTCGGAAGCCGGTCAGGCACGCCGCTCACGGAAGACTACGCGATTCTGGGCCTTGTGCCAGGAATGAATCCCGCGAGGTCCGTACTCATTCTCGCCGGCACGACGACAATTGGCACTCAGGCAGCGGCCGAGTATGTCTGCCGTCAGGATTCCCTCGAGCAGCTCCTGCTGCGTTTGAGCGTTTCGCAAAACGGCCAGATGAAACCTTTCGAGGCCGTGCTCCGCGTGAAGGTCGCTAAGGGAGTTCCTGTTGGCACGGAACTGGTGGCCTTGCGGAAGTATTCACAATAGCTTCACTGCGCTTTGTTCGTCTTCGCAATCTCCGCAGCTTTACGCGATTCCTCGTCGGCCTCGACCTTCTCGCCTTTCTGGGCTAGTGCCGCCGCCAGTTCCAGATGGGCAGGCGCGTAGTCGGGCGCCAAAGTTATTGCCGAACGGAATTGCGAGATTGCGCCGTCCAGGTCTCCCGCCTGTAGAAGCCGCTTTCCGGAGTTGGTATTGAATGTCGCCGCCTGCAGACTGTTCGATTGCTTGAACAATTCCTGAGCGCGATGACTCTCTTCATCGGCTGCTTGGGTTTGCCCGAGCTGGCGCAGAATTGCCGCCAGGTTCGTGTGCGCTCCCACCAGGCCGGGATCAATCTGGATCGCTTTGCGCAGCGCGGCAGCCGCGTCTTCCAGTTTCTGGTCCTGCTTCAGGACCGTTCCTAAGGTGTAGTAAGCCTCAGCATAGTCAGGTTTTGCGGCGGTCGCTGCTCGCAGTTCGCGTTCGGCTGCCGGGAAATCACCCGTCTGCCAGAGCGTTACACCCAACGTGTAATGGATATCAGGTTGGTCCGGGGACAACTCGGCAGCCTTTCGAAATTCCGCGATCGCATCTGGAAGCTGGTCTTTCAGTTTCAGCGCAAGCCCGAGGTCATAGTGGGCGGTAGCGTCATCGGGTGCGATCTTCAATGCAGCCTGGAATTGCTTGACCGCTGCATCAAAATCCGCACGCTGCAAGTATGCAGTTCCAAGATTTTCCGTGTAGCCGGCGTCGTTCGGGTGAAGACGGAGCGCAGCTTCAAACTCTGGTATTGAACCGGCAGCATCACCGACCTGAATCATCGCGAGTCCCAGATTGTTGTGCGCATCGGCATCATTGGGGCGAAGCTGGACTACTTGCCGGAATGCAGCAACCGCACCTTGCGCGTCCCCAGAGCGTTGCAACAAGAACCCCAGGCTTTCATTGGCTTCAGCGAAATCGGGCTGCAGGGTAGTTGCCTGCTTCATCTGATTGAGCGCCTGCAAAGAATCGCCCTCATCCGCAAGCACTCGCCCAAAGTAGTAGTGCGCCTCTGCGCTTTTGGGATTTTCCTGCGTGGCTTTTGCGAGCAGCTCGTGAGCTTCGTGCAGCGATTTCTGCTGCCAACGAACAAATCCCAGGTGCAGCGCCGCCAAGAAATAATCAGGCTTTAGGTGCAACGACTCAGAAAACTGAGCAGCCGCTTCATCAATCTTCCCCGTCTGTTCGAACAGCGAACCTAGGTCGTCGTAAAGTTCAGGCCGGCCCGGATCGAGAGAAATAGCCTTCTGCATCTCGCTCATTGCTCCGGTGAGGTCGCCACGAAAGCTTAAGGTGCGACCCAAGGTGCGATGTGCCTCAGAATCCTTTGGGGCAATGCGTACCGCTTCGCGTGCTTCGGAGACGGCCTCCGCAAAATCGTGCTCTGCCGCCAAAGCATTTGCGAGGTTCACGTGCGCCTGCACGAAATCTGGCTTTATTTTCAGCGCAGATCGAAACTGGGCGATTGCAGGATCGAATTCCCCTTGCTGGAGAAGTATCCATCCCAGGGAATTGTGTGGCTCGGGGCTGCGCGGCGCGATCTTTATCACTTTTTCGAACGAAGCACGCGCACTCGCAATATCTCCTTTTTCGAGCGCAGCCATCCCTTGCGAATACACGGCCTGCGCCTTCGAGGCATTCGCACTGTCCTGAGCAACCATGGTCGCCGCCGGAAACAGGAACATACCTGCGAGCAATAGCGCCCAGAACAAATGCTGGAGAGTTCGCGGAGGAGAACAGAACATCGGCGTTTTTCATGCTACTACGTCTGCATCACCGCTCGTGGCGCGCTTTCATGGATGTCGCATAGGCATTTAGTATGTGAAATTGTGATCGGGTTCCGGACCACAAGCATTCCTCCAACCATCCGGAGATTGTTCCTGGTGTTCGTCGCAGCCGTTTTTCTGGTTGCGGTGCGCGGGAAAGCCGAAGAAAAGTCGCGCATCGCCGATTTCGAAGACATCGCTGACAAAGCCGGCCTGGCCATGACTACTGTCTTCGGCGGCGTCGATACGAAGAAGTACATCATTGAGACCACAGGCACAGGCGTGGCGATTTTCGACTTCGACAACGACGGCTGGCCCGACATTTTCATCGTGAACGGCACCACACTCGATGGCGCGTCATCGGGAGACGCTCCGACGAATCATCTGTATCGCAACAATCATGATGGGACCTTTTCAGACGTGACGGTAAAGGCCGGCCTGGTCGCAACCGGCTGGGGACAGGGTGTTTGCGTTGGCGACTACGACAACGACGGCTGGGAGGACCTGTACGTCACCTACTACGGCTTCAATCGGCTCTATCACAACCAGCGCGGCGTGTTTAAGGAAATTGGCAAACAAGCTGGGGTTGCCGGTTCCGGCAAAGCATGGGGCAGTGGTTGCGCCTTCGTCGATTACGACCGCGACGGCAAACTGGATCTGGTTATCGCGAACTACGTCGATTTCGACATTTCAACCGCACCAAAGCCCGGCGACCGAGCCGATTGCATCTGGAAGGGCGTGCCGGTCATGTGCGGCCCGCGCGGATTGCCCTGGTCGAAAAACATTCTGTATCACAACCTTGGCGGCGGGAAATTTGAAGACGTAACCCCGAAAGCGCACATTGACAAGACGCCCGGGCACTACTCCCTCAGCGTGTCCACTCTCGATTATGACAACGACGGCTGGCCCGACATCTACATTGCCTGCGACAGCACGCCGAGCATTCTCTACCACAACAATCATGACGGGACGTTTACCGACGTTGCCATCGTCGCCGGAGCCGCCTTCAACGAAGACGGCCGCGCCCAGGCGGGCATGGGGAGCACGGTTGCCGACTTCAATGGAGACGGCAAGCTGGACATTTTTCGCACAAACTTTTCCGATGACACGTCAACGCTTTACCGCAATAACGGGAATGGAACATTCGATGACGTCACATTTGCTGCCGGATTGGGCCTGCACACGCAATATCTCGGCTGGGGAGCAATGTTCTTCGACTCCGACAACGATGGCTGGCCCGATCTGCTCGTGGTCAACGGCCACGTTTACCCCGAGGTGGACAAGCAACACCTGGGCAGCAATTTTCAGGAGCCGAAAATCCTGTATCACAACAGCGGCAACGGCACCTTCACTGACATTTCCGCCGATGCGGGGTCTGCGATCACTACCGCCAGTTCCGCCCGAGGGCTCGCAATCGGAGATCTATGGAACAGCGGCCAGCTTTCCGCCGTCATCAGCAACATGAACGCGCACTCGATGCTGCTGGTGAACAAGGTTGAGTCGCCCAATCATTGGGTCGCGTTTCACCTGATCGGTACAAAATCGAATCGCGACGGAATTGGCGCACGCGTAACGCTCACCGCTGGTGGCCGCGCCCGCGTGGATGAAGTCCGCAGCGGGTCCAGTTACAACTCAAGCAGCGATATGCGACTGCACTTCGGGTTAGGGCAAACCACAAAGATCGATTCAGTCGAGGTGCGTTGGCCGAGTGGGCTAAGTGAGCATTTTGGAAACGTGCGGGTCGATTCCATTCAGTATCTGAAGGAAGGAACCGGAACGCCCATTAAGCCAAACTAGTTTTTGCGGAACTCTTCCATGCTCACGGAAGACAAGGTGTACCGGGGTGACGTTTTCGAAACACATTATTCGAATTTTCTTTGCGCTTCGCAATCGACAAAAGTAATATTCTCGCTTTGACTTCAGGGCTCTCCTCGCGGAGGACAGGTTGAACCGACTCAGATCCACTCTGATCGCTCTCATCGTCGTATTCGTATTCATCAAGCTTCTCGCTCACGATGTGTCGGTAAGTTCGCCTGCGGCAACGCAATCGCATCTCTCCGATCCCTGGTGGAAGCACGCGGTCATCTACGAAGTGTACCCACGCAGCTTTCAGGACTCGAACGGCGACGGTGTTGGCGACATGAATGGCATCACGTCGCGACTTGATTACCTGAAAGACCTTGGAATTGATGCGATCTGGATAACCCCGATGTATCCCTCGCCGCAGGTTGACTTCGGTTATGACATCGCCGACTACGAAGCCTTTGATCCGCAATACGGCACGATGGGAGACTTCGACCGGCTGGTGAGCGAGGCAAAGAAGCGGAACATTCGCGTAATCATGGATTACGTCGCCAACCACACTTCCGATCAGAACGCATGGTTTCTTGAGTCGCGCTCTTCGCGCACGAATCCGAAACGCGACTGGTATATCTGGCGAGACGGGAGAGGGCCGGGAAAGCCGCCAAACAACTGGCAGTCCTGGTTCGGCCACTCCGCATGGACCTACGACGACAAAACTGGTCAGTGGTACTACCACTACTTTTACGTTCAGCAGCCGGACCTGAATTGGCGCAATCCCGAGGTCCGCAAAGCCATGTACGACGTGCTGCGCTTCTGGCTTGATCGCGGCGCTGCTGGATTTCGCATGGACGCAGTGTCGCGCCTCTTCGAAGATCCCAACCTGCACGATGATCCCATTCTTCCTGGCAAGAACGCCTTCGGCGACCCGAACATCCAACACAA
The DNA here is from genome assembly GCA_036770325.1 of Terriglobales bacterium. Lineage (GTDB taxonomy): Bacteria > Acidobacteriota > Terriglobia > Terriglobales > Acidobacteriaceae > Gp1-AA145. The sequence goes on along the minus strand of DAIPJJ010000001.1, from coordinate 43,853 downwards.
GTACACGGACGATCTTCCTGAGGTGCACGAAGTGCTACGGGAAATGCGTGGCGTGATCGAGAGCTATCCCAACAATCCGGTCATGATCAGCGAGGCGGACGAGCCCACCATCGAAGACCTCGAGAAAATGTATGGCCAGAACAACGACGAAGTGCAACTGCCGATGGACTTCCAGGTCGCAGATGTGAATAAGTTATCGGCGCCGCGCTTCCGCGAGTTGCTCGACGAAATCGAATTCAATCACCACAAGGGCCAGCCCTATTTCTTCTTCAACAATCACGACCAGGCGCGCACCTGGGACCGCTACGGCGACGGCGTTCACAACGACCAGATTGCAAAATTAATGGCTACCCTGCTGCTCACCACACACTGCACGCCGCAGATGTACTACGGGGAAGAGATCGGCATGCAAACAACGGTTCCAACGCGGATCGAAGACGTGAAAGACCCAGTCGGACGTACTGGCTGGCCAAAAGACAAAGGCCGCGACGGCGAGCGCACCCCCATGCAGTGGGATTCTTCGCAAAGTGCCGGCTTCAGCACCGCCGCAAAGACATGGCTTCCAGTTCCTCCGAGCGCGGCCCAATACAACGTGGCTGAAGAAGCAAAAGACCCGAATTCGATTTTCAATTTCTACAAGCACGTAATCGCGTTGCGCCGCGACATGCCTGCCCTGCATGATGGTTCCTATGTTGCCGTGAACCGGGCTGATCCGAACGTGCTGGCGTATTTGCGGACCACAACGAATGGGTCCGATCCGGTATTGGTTGTGCTGAATATGAGCGCCGAACCGCAATCCGTGAATTTCTCTCTCAAAGGATTTGGGGTGAATGGCAATTCGCTTCACGTCCTGCTCTCCGCTCCTGAGCAGGCAAATCCTGATTTCCCTTTGACGGGAGTGAGGCTCGCACCTTTTGGAGTTCTCATTGCCGTGGTGCAGTGACTTCTTCGCGAACTTTGCGAGCTTTGCGGTTAAAAGCTTTTCCATAGCCGGCAGTTCATGCGCGCTCCGCACCAAGCTTCTCGGTCCGCAAAATCCCGGATCCCTCTTTGATCACGACCAACTCATTTACTGTAAGATCCTTTAGCACTTCCACTTGACCGCTAGGCCAGCGGATTTCTAGCAAATCCACTTTCGCAGCCTTGCCTAATCCAAAATGTATGCGCAAGTCACTTTGCGAAAAATAGCCGCCCCCGCTGCGCACTTCATCAATTTGCCGGTGAGGCTTGCTCTCCCCCGGAAATGTTGCAGTACAAATCAGCCGCGCGCCAATCGCGCTGCGGTTCGACTTCGTTCCAATCAGCTTGACTTTGATCCAGTTGTTCCCTGAACTCGAATCACAACGCAGAAGCTGCGGCAAGCCGTTCACTACGTTGACTACCACGTCGATGTCGCCATCGTTATCGAAGTCGCCGAACGCACATCCCCGTGCTGCCACTGCCGCGGTAATTCCCGGCCCTCCTTGATCGGTAACTTCCTCGAAGCGTCCGTTCCGCATATTGCGATACAGCAGCTTGTGCTGCGCATATCCCGCTTCGGTTTTCAACTGCTCAACCTCGGGATAAACATGGCCATTGCAGATCAGAATGTCCGCCCATCCGTCGTTATCGAAATCAAAAAATCCGCAGCCCCAGCCAAGATATTGCGTGTGCGCGCCGAGTCCCGCCGCGAATGTGGTGTCTTCAAAGTTCGCGCCACCCACGCTGTGATAGAGCGATGGCGTATCTCCCGCAAAATTTGTCTTCACGATATCGAGATTTCCGTCGAGGTCATAGTCGATCGCGGAGACTCCCATGCCCGCCTGCGGCTTTCCATCCGGACTGAGCGCACATCCCGCTTCAATCGCAATATCTTCGAACTTGCCATTCTTCTTGTTTTGATAAAGCGCGCTGGGCGCAGAATCGTTCGCGACGTAAATATCAGGCCAGCCATCGTTGTCAAAATCTGCCGTCAGCACGCCGAGGCCATACGTTCCGTTTGCGCTTAGAATTCCGCTTGCTTCGGATACATCGGTAAACGTGCCATCCCCATTGTTGTGAAAGAGAATGTTCTTGCCGCCCTTCAATCCCGGCGGGCCGCACGCGACCATAATCCCCTTGTACAAACATGGCCCCGACTCCGGCACCGGCGCGGTCGCAAGATCGAGATCGATGTAGTTTGCGACGAACAAATCAAGCTTTCCGTCGCGATCGTAGTCAACGAAGGCACACCCGGTGTTCCAGCGTTTTCCGTTCCCGCCTACGCCCGCTTTATCGGTGACGTCGGCGAATGTTCCATTGCCGTTGTTGTGGTAGAGAACGTTCTTGCCAAAATATGTAACGAAGAGATCGTCAAAACCGTCGTTATCGTAGTCGCCGATACAAACTCCCTGGCCCCAGCCGTGATGAATCAGGCCGGCTTTTTCGGTCACGTCGGTAAAAGTTCCGTCGCGATTGTTTTTGAAAAGATGCGACGTCGGCTCCTGCCCCGCCGGAAATCCTTCCAGCCGCCAGCCGTTCACCAGAAAAATATCGAGCCACCCGTCATTGTCATAGTCGTAGAATGCAACCCCGCAGCCAGTCGTTTCGAGCAGATATTTGTTCTTGTGCTCGCCACCGTAGATTGTTTTTGCGTTGAGTCCCGCCGCACGTCCCACGTCAACGAGTGTCGCGCCAATAGAATTGCTCTTCTTCGCGGGAGTCTGTGCCTGGGCTTCAGCGAACAATCGGGGCACTGGCCGCGCCAACGCGAAAACATCCTTCAGCGAAAGTACCAGCGCAGAACTGCTCAGAGATTTCAGGAATGAACGGCGTGAGGATGGCAAACGAGACAATATGTTCCCAAGTTTGGCTTGCTACTGTGCGACGCTACTTTTATAGTGAACGGCTTCTCGCTTTTGCAAGTTTACTTGCTCCTGCCATGCGCAACTCAGGTAGTCACAAAAGTGTGAGGAAGGGTGCCCCACCTTTCGCGGTTTTCGAAAGGTGGGAAATAGTACGCGGTTGCGTGTTGCTCCTGACGCTTGCCACTTGCTCATTCGCTCATTCTCAGAGTCTTGAACTCTCCCGCCCCGCGCGCCCGTGGGAATTTTTCTGCGCGACTGGAACGAGGGCAGGAGTCTTCGGAAATGAGAGCGGGAATTTGGAAGCCTGGGTATACCCACTCAAAATCTTTCGTGACTTCCATGTCCGCTTCATTTCCGACGGTCATTCACTTCCCGCCGAATCGCTGGTTCGCACTGTCGCGATCCGTCCTGAGTCGAGCAGCATTCTCTACTCGAGCGATACGTTCTCAGTGACTGAAACCGTGTTCGTGCCCATACGCGAAGCCGGAGCGATCATTCGATTCGACGTCGAAACCGCTCACCCGCTCGAAATCGAAGCCGCATTCACGCGTGACTTTCAGCTCGAATGGCCGGCTGCGCTCGGCGGCACTTACATGAGTTGGGACCCGGTGCTGCGAAGTTTCTATCTCGGAGAGGAGCAGAAAAAGTTTTCCGCTTTTGTCGGATCGCCGACCGGCGAGCTTTCGGCGCAAGAGTACCAGACCAACTACTCGGCTTCCCAGGAAAGCGCAATGCGCCTGGGCACAACCGCTAAAGGAAGAGAAACAAAAATCGTAGTCATCGCGGGTTCAGTGAATGGCCGTTTGGAGGCCGAAAGCACCTATAAGCATCTGATTGCCGAGTACGAAAATCTCGATCACGAATCGGCCAAATACTACGCAGACTACCTGTCGCGCACCACCACACTTGAGCTTCCCGACGCGCAACTTCAGCAGGCTTATGATTGGGCGCGCGTCAGCGTGATTCAAGGCCTGGTCACGAATCCGTATCTTGGAACCGGACTTGTCGCTGGATATCGTACCTCTGGCACCAGCCAACGCCCTGGCTTTGCCTGGTATTTCGGCCGGGACTCTTTCTGGACCGAGCAAGCTCTCGACGCCGAAGGCGATTTCGAGACGACAAAGACCGCGCTCGAATTTATTTCAAAATTCCAGCGCGCTGACGGAAAGATTCCGCATGAGATTGCACAGGGCGCGAGCTTCGTGAACTGGTTCAAAGACTACCCGTACGGCTACGCTTCCGCCGATGCCACGCCGCTCTACATCATCGCTGCAAACGACTACGTCAACGAAAGTGGCGATACTTCTTTTGCACGCGAAAAATGGGACAGCCTCTGGAAGGCCTACCAGTTCCTGCACTCAACTTACGACTCGCAAGGTCTGCCGCAGAATTTTGGCTTCGGTCACGGATGGGTGGAAGGCGGTCCGTTGCTGCCCGTTAAAACCGAGCTGTATCAAAGCGGCCTCGGCGCACAGGCGCTTTCGGCGCTGTCGAATCTCGCACACGCAGCCGGGAAAGACGATGTCAGCAAGCAGCTCGCCGACGACTTCGCGCACCAGAAGCAGCTTGTCAATCAGGTGTTCTGGTCGCAGCAATCCGGAACCTATGCTTTCGCTCTAAATCAAAACAATCAGCAGGTAATTGAGCCCAGCGTTCTCGCGACCGTTCCGATGTGGTTCGGTGTGCTCGACGAGGAAAAGGCAGAGTCGATGATTACTCAACTCGCCACTTCCGATCACCAGTCTGACTGGGGAATGCGCATTATTTCTGACCGCGCTTCACGATACGATGCCGGCGGCTACCACTACGGTTCCGTCTGGCCCCTCTTTACCGGATGGGCGTCGGTCGGCGAGTACCGCTACCATCGTGCGATTCCGGCGTATGAGAATTTGCGGGCGAATGCGCTGCTTGCGCTCGACGGATCTCCCGGTCACGTCACCGAAGTTCTCTCGGGCGACTACTACCAGGGACTCTCGACCAGTTCGCCGCACCAGATCTGGTCTGCGGCGATGGTGATCAGCCCGATTTTGCGTGGACTTTTCGGACTGGAAACAAATGCCTCGGAACACAAGGTAGTGCTTGCGCCACATGTTCCGGCTGACTGGAACTCATTCGCCATTCACAACGTTCGCGCGGGCGACGCAACGCTCGACTTCGCCTATCACAAAACGCTGGACGAAATTACGCTTTCAATCACGAGCAACGCCGCTGCGTCTCTTGAATTCTCGCCAGCGATCAGTCCGCGAGCACGGATTATGGAAGTCGAGTTGAACGGCAAGCGCGTGCCATTTCGGATTTCTCAAACGGCCGTAGACCAACACATTTCGATCGAACTTCCCATCTCGGCCGGGAGAAGTGCTCTCCGCATTCGACTGCGAAACGACTTCGGCCTCGTATTCAATAACGTGCTTCCCTATCTCGGAAGTAGAAGTCAGGGTCTGCGTATTACCTCGGAATCGTGGTCGGCTTCTCGCGATGTGCTCACTCTAGACGCACAGGGCTTGCCCGCAGCAAAGTACGAACTAGCTGTTTGGAATCCCGAACAGATCGAATCCGTAGAAGGAGCATCAATCCAGGGAGGCAAACTTCTCGTAGAAATCAGCGGCGATTCAGCGGGACCGTATGCGTCACAAAAAGTTGTGATCCATTTCGTGAGGCGCTGACCAGCACTTTGCAGCACTTCGAGTCCCCAATATTTCCGACCCATTCCATTTGTCATCCCGAACTGGTCCGCCACAGGCGGACGAGAGAGGGACCTGACAAGGCTTGTGCACCACCAAGGACGTGATCAGGCTATTTCAACCGCATGCACCGAATCGCCTATCCGGCTGCACGGTAAACGCAGGCCGACGTCAGATCCCTCTCCTGCGCTCCTGCGGAGAGCAGTTTCGGGATGACACTGCTGTAATAGTGCGCAGTTTATTTCGGCGGCCTGGTCATCTCCATGGCCCAGATCGCCGCAGGGCGCATGTACATGGACGCGCGATAGTGCCCGGTTTTGTCCCAAGCCTCAGGAGTGCGGAACCAGTATCCTTCCTTCTCCCAATTGGTGTGGTACACGCCCCAGGCGGTTTTGTAGCCTTCGTCTTTCAAGCCATCACTTAGCATCAGCGCGGCCAAGCCGAAAGTCGTTCCCGTCCAGACCTCCTGCACCTGCTCGTTGCTCGTGACCAGCGTTCCGTCCGGCGCAATGCCGTTCACCGCACCCATTTCGCCGTTCTCGAACTTCATCACGTTCAGATCGAAAATCTTCTTGAGCGCTTTGACCTGCATGTCATGCGGCACCAGATCACCAAGTCCGGTCATATTCGCATACCACTGGCCTGCTAGTTGGTCCGCTTGAACGTTGTCTTTGTATTCGCTCTCTGTGTCGTAGCGGAAATAGTCGCCATTCCAGAGCTTGTCGACGTAGGTCTTCTGGCCTTTCTCGAACCAGTCGTGATACTTGGTCACCGACGCGCTGTCACCAAGCACCTTCCCAATCTCTTCTGCTGCACGCAGCGACGCCAGCCACAACCCGCCTGCATAAGCGCTATCGCCATGCACAATCCATTCGTCGTAAGTCTGGTCTGGGTAGTTGTCCCCCTGCGGCAATCCATCTCCAATCCGGTCGTATTGGCGAAGATGCTCCAATGCCTCCTTCACCGCCGGCCACGTTGAACGCAGGAAGCTAACATCTTTCCTGCCGGTGAAAACATAGTCGCGGTAAATCATCAACACGAATTTGCTGTTCAGGTCTTTCCAGTCATTGGTGTTTTGCCAACTGAATGCGTTCGGCAGCTTAAAAGGATCTTCGGCCGGCACACCGAGGTCGTGCGGCACCGCGCCCTTGGCTTTTCGCAATCTGAGCTGGAGCGATTGCGTATTTTGGCTCTTCCAGATCCAAATGTATTTCTGCGTCAGATTCTGAGGAACTGTGTCGGCAAAAAGCTTCATCTCGAGCTTGTCGAGATCGGGCCAGAACTTCACGAGCGGCATCGACCCGTAGAAGCGCACATCGAGTGTGCCGTAGAACGGATAATCGAAGCACTCCATGAATGTGAAACTTTCGGCACTCTGAGGTGTGGAACCTACTGGCCGCCCCCAGAACGAACCCCCATCGGTCAGAATATAAAGTTCGTTGAACAACTCGCTGCGGTACCAGTCTGGCTTGCTCTCATTGTTCACATACGGTGCCTGCCATGCATCGATTTCATTGCTCCACTTGATTGAGTTCTGCAAACCATCTTTGGCGATTTTCCAGGCATTCGTTCCTGTCGTGCCGTAGAAATTCGTGTAGTGCCGATACCATTTGCGCCCGGCGCCGAACTCAACAATCGGCATGTCCCAGGAAATTGTTACTGGCACGACGCGTTTCTGCCCGGGTTGCAGCGTGAACCGAATTGCAATTGCGGCGGCCAGCGGCTCGTCGCTGCTGATCCAAGACGTGTTGTCGTTGGCTAGCCGTCCGTCTTTTGAAAAGGCTTTCCAAACTTCCTCTCCGCCAAAAGGAACAAACGTCGTCTGATAACTTATGTCAACGCCCGGCGATTGTACGGAGGCTATCGCCCACTGCCCGTCGCAATCGTCCTCAACCACGCCTTTCGGTCGAACTCGATCAAACACGATTCCCTTCACGTGCCCGCCCACGGCACTCTCATCGACAAATCGATTGTGATTGCCGATGTTGATCGTGCCGCTCATGTCGTGCTGAAAATCGCGAAACCAACCGAGCATGTTGGTCCATGAAACCAGAATCGAAACCGTAACCGGCTTGTCCGTAGGGTTTTCGGCGTGCCAGCGATACACCGCGACCGGGTAGCTGCTCTCGCGATAGTTGTTCGGCAGCACCGGGGAAAACTGCTCGAGCGTCACATGGGCTGGAAACTTCTCCCATCGATAGTCGTACCAGGACTTCGGATAAAGCGAGTAGTAGTCACCCGCGCCGACGGGGTAGTCCCATTTCCACGTGCTTAACTGATTGCCGTCTGGATGTCCTGCCGTCAGCACCTGCGCAACCGGTTCGCCGTCCTGCGACTTCTCAAATAACGCGAACTGGTTCGCCCACACTGTCTGATACTTGTGAACGCCACCCTTGATGTGCCACCGCGCGAAATCACCGCGATAGGTCCGCGAAAAGGTCCCAGAGCCGAATCCGCCGACGGGCGCGCCTTGCCAATACCCATCGTCGATCATTCCCGACGGCGCCAGCGCCGGCTTTCGTCCGCCGGGATTTTCAAGAGGCTCACCGATGCCGCGCTTCCAGGCAACTTTCGGGATTGTGTCGCCGGCGAAGACGAGAGATGTAAAACTCAGAACCACGATGAAAAGCAGAAGGCGGACAGAAAATTTCACACTCTCCTCCGGTACGCGCGGTATGTAGCTGTTTAGAAAAACGATATTCTACACACATTTTTGAAGAACACAAGTTCTTTCAGGACTACTACATTGGACGAGCATCTACACACAACGTTTGTACGAAATGCTCCGCAGAAAGGTTCGCGGGTTCACGCGGCACTCTATAATTGATTCACCTCACCCGTGATCCGAATATTTCCGCTTCTTTTCGTCATCGTCAGTACCGAGCTTTGGGCACAACTCCCGCAGTTCAAAGATGTCGCCCGCGAGGTTGGTCTCACCGTTCCGCACATGTCCACTCCAGACAAGCAATACATTGTCGAATCCATGAGCGGCGGCATTGGCCTGATCGATTGCGATAACGACGGCAAACTCGATGTGATCGCGGTGAACGGGTCGACCATCGAGCACTATCGCCAGGGCGGCGATCCGTTGATCACCCTCTATCACCAGGATTCCGGTTTCAAATTCACAGACATCACGCAGAACGCAGGCCTGACCCGCAAGGGATGGGGCATGGGCGTTGCTGTAGCCGACTACGACAACGATGGGCTGCCCGACATTTATGTGACCGGCTACGGCGGCAATGCCCTTTATCACAATCTCGGCAACTGCAAGTTCGAGGAAGTAACCGACAAAGCCGGAGTGGGCGCTGGCGGCTTCAGCACCGGCGCGGCCTGGGGAGACTACGACCGTGATGGGCGAGTCGATCTTTTCGTTTCCCGCTACGTGCATTTCGATATTGACAAGCTTCCTACCTTTGGCAGCGATGAGAAGACGTGCCGCTTCAAGGGAATTCGTGTGCAGTGCGGGCCGTGGGGCATGCAGGGCGAAGGTGATCTGCTATTTCACAATCTGGGCGACGGTAAATTCGAGGAAGTTTCAAAAAAGGCGGGGGTTGATGATCCCGATCGCTATTACGGCCTCGGCGTTGAGTGGGGCGACTACGATGACGATGGTTGGCCTGACTTATACGTTGCGAATGACTCCGGCCCGAACTACCTCTATCACAACAAGCACGACGGCACCTTCGAGGACGTAAGCATGTTGTCGGGGACCGCGGTCAGTGGTGACGGATTGCAACAGGGCTCGATGGGCGTCGACTGGGGAGATTATTTACGTGACGGCCGCATGGGAATGTTCGTCACCAACTTCACGGAACAACCTGACACGCTCTATCGCAACCTCGGCAAAGGCGAATTCAGCGATGTGAGCGGCGCAGCCAAAATCGCGCAGCCGACCTATCTCAATGTCGGCTGGGGCACCGGATTCGTGGACTTCCTTAACTCCGGCTGGCTCGACATTTTCATTGTCAACGGACACGTTTATCCGCAAATGGACCAGATTACCGGTGCAGCGCGCTACGCCGAGCCGATGCAACTCTTCCAAAACAAAGGTAACGGCACGTTTGACGACATCTCAAGCGTGCTCGCAACAATTCCCGGCGCGTCCCGTCGTGGAGCTGCGTTTGGCGATTTAAACAACGATGGCAATATCGACATCGTCGTTCTCGATATGGATGGGCCACCGCAGCTTCTTCTGAACGTAACATCCGGTCACAATCACCGCGTGCTGTTGAAGCTTGTCGGAACAAAAAGCAACAGGATGGCGGTCGGAGCAAAGGTCACCGTCACGGCTGGAACTGTGACTCAAACAGCCGAGGTTAGAGCAGGCGGAAGTTATATCTCAAGCAATGATCCGCGGCTGCATTTCGGCCTGGCCGAGCAAGGCAGAATGTCACAAGTACAAATTCGCTGGCCGATGGGTAACACCGAAAATCTGAGGGATGTACCTGCGGACTTCATTTACACGATCACCGAAGGCAAGGGCATTACCGACAAAGCCGCGCTCCCGCCGCTCCACTAGGTTCAGTTCCGCGCAAAAACATCCCGGAACTTCGCGGTTCGGCGCCGGCACGCTCGCAAGAAAAAACCCACCCGGGCTGCGAGGGTATCAAATCGCACCACACGCCCTGTCATGCTGCATTGCTTCGCAACAACCAGGCCTAAAATCTGCCCACGGGGAATTTCGCCATCGTCTTCAAAGCCGGCATCGCCACGAGTCACAAACGAATCGCCCTGCTTCCGCACCACCCGGTGCGCTCGAAATTCCTCGCCTTTACGAAGCAGAACGATCTGACCGACCGCGGGTCCACGCGTGATTACCGGCTCCACGTGGAGAATGTCCCCATCCTGAATGGTGGGGAACATACTTCGGCCTTTGGCTTGAAACCTGAAGCTGTAACCGCTGGTTAGCAGCTCCCCAACAAATTGCTCGAAAAGAAAAGATGCCGGCCGGTCGTCAGTCATAGCGATTCGCAAGCTGAGAAGCTGGATCGATCAATTCAATCTATCGAAATCCAGAATTGCCGCAATGGCACTTTGGTAGGGCATGAAGTGAAATTCAAAACAGGGCACCACTTCTACAAGCCGCTCGAGGAAATCGATTGTGCGCTCAAGGCCTGCTCTACTGTGAAAAGGCGGGAAGGTGCGCGCAAAGAGTTCGCCCACTGCGCGCCCTTTGTGTATTTGTATCAATCTGTTTTCTGAACCGTGTTGAAGAATGTGAATTCTTTGCAGCTTCGCTCTACCCGGAAGCGCGAATGCTGCTTCACCGTGCCACGGAGTTCCGTACATCCAAAGTTCGCCGTCGTGTAAACGTAAAATCAGGCGGTCGTCGCTAAGTATCTCCGGGTTACGGGCCTTCTCCCACAAATGCGCAGTCGTGCTCTTGCCTGCGCCTGAATGACCAAGGAAGAGATGCGCGCCAGTTTCTCGATCTATCAGCCCGCAGCCGTGAACTTCGACCCCAAGTCCGCGATATGCGAGATAGTTGGTGATCAGCAGTTCGCAAATCGGATACTCAACCGGCAAGATTTCCGGAAACGCGTTCAGGGCCGAGCGGCTCAATACGATCTCTGCTCGACTAAAGCTTTCATCCACCAACATCCGCTTGTAGGGATTTAGCGCCAGCGCAGCGCTACTGAAATCGAGTACGAAATTGCCTCCATTTCGATAAAGGCGCCAGGTTGCCCCCGAGTCAAATGCCTGCTGACTAACGCGCTGACCCAGTGTTTCCTGCCATCGGATGTTGATCGAGATGTCAGAACTCTGTTCGTATGACTCAAATTTCTCCATCTCAATTCCGCCGCGGACGTCATATAACGAAGCACCGAGCAACTCCAGACTCACACCACCAATTCTGAAGCCCCTTCGATACTGCCTGGGCGAATTGACGCTGACTGAACGAAGTGACTCAAGGCTGCCGATCAATTCAATGTCATTGACGCATTCGTTCAACTGGTTCGACATGCTCAATGAAAGGACCCGCAGCCGCCGCAGCCCGCGCCCGGTGATGAATTGTTGAGGACCGGCAGCAGTTCCTGGGGGCGCGCCCACTCTTCGCGATCGAGTCCTGATGTAGCAATCCTTCCCGCTGACTCCATCAAGTGCTCGTAGTTCTCGCCTCCGGGACAGAACTCACATTCACCGTGGGCGGGGATTTCAAATCCCAGCACCAATGCACGCAGGTGCGCCACTTCGCACAAGAACTCCACAGGACTTTCGGGATCGCCATTCTCCAGTTCGCCGTTTGCCGGGCACATGCCACAGGCACTCCGGATCCGGCACTCAGCGCACTTCGTTATTTGGCCGCGTTTTCGTTGGCGGACTCTCAGCAAGAATTCGTCCCATCCCTCGCGCACACTGCCTTTGCGAATGTCGTAAGATTCCTGATGCGACAGCACGCAAATGCTCATATGCCCATACGGATCGATGGCAAAGGCGCGAACCCCTCCGCCGCAGGAGTAAAGCGTGCTGGTCGTCGCCGGCCTCGACTCGCGTTCCCGCGCCAGAGTCTTCCTGTGCTCCGCGGCAACCGCAGGCCAATGCATTTCAAGCGCCACGATCTCTTCCGGCTTGAGGCGCACTCCCAGGGGTGCGGACGAACAATCAATCCGCGGATTGATCATCGAATCAAACCTGAACTCAATCCCCAGTTGCTCGGCGAACGCCTTCATCCCCGCGATCTCATGGCGATTTATGCTCGTGGCGACCGACTTCAACTTCAGCGGCAACCCGCGCTCGACTAACAGGTGGATCCCTCGCATGCAGCGATCGTAGCTGCCGGGTAGTTGCGTGAGTCTTTCGTACGTCTCGCGAGTTTGCCCGTAAAGCGTAATCTCAATCCCGAAAGGCGGGAATTGGCATAGGAAATCTGCGACTTGTTCGTTAACCAGAATTCCGTTCGTGAACAGCGTAATCAGAAAGCCTTTTCGGTTCGCGTACGAATAGATCTCGAGGAAATCCTTGCGGGCGAAAATCTCGCCTCCGGTAAACAAAAGCCAGATCACACCCATCGCGGCGAGGTCATCGAGAATTGCGAAATATTCTTCTTTCGTCAGTTCGTTGTTCCGGGCCACCAGATCGCCCATTGCGAGATTGTTGTAGCAGTGCTGGCACTGCAGAGGGCAGCGGCGAGTAACTTCCAGCGAAACTTCCAGAGGAGAACGCTTGTTGGCAAAATGCTGATGCAGCGCAAGGCTGAACTCGCCATAGGACGCTGAGTTCATACGTGAGCGGCGGTCCCGACCATCTTCACGAGCCCCGCGGATTCCATCTCAACCAGGAACGCTCGGACGTCGCAATGAATTTGTTGGCGGTCGCCGTCGAACTCCTGCGCAATCCGGTCGACGATATCGTCCTGGCTCGCGGGTTCCGAGACTGCCTCCCATATTGTGCCTGCAACCGAATTAAGGCTATAGATCGAAGCCAGATCGCCGACACCTTTGCTGACCGGCACAATCAACGTCTCACCTGCAATGACACGGGAGACGACAGAATCCGAGCGGACGTAAAGCTCCATCCTTGTGCTCCCAAACAACGGCAATCTTGTCTCAATAGGGAACGAGACACTACGCCGAGGTTACCAGAGCAAGAATTTCGCGCTGTTAGCGAGGAAGGTTCTGTAATCCCTTACGAGTGATTCTCTCGCGCTGCTGCGGAACTCAGCCTCTCAGCAAACCCGAAGCAGAACGCGGTTAGAATCCCGGCGCTTTCTCCTTTGCGTGACTGCACACTCCGTTCGTTGGCTGTGTCGGCAGCGTGGGCGGCGTCAGCAACGGCGGCGCGCCAGAAAAGTCGAAGAACTCCATCATGTTGTCCGCATTGGCATCGCGAAGAGTGAGCGACTGCAACCCGAAACGGTCCTCAATCAAACGAAGAATCGAGGTGTAGTCACGCGTTGTGTGTGAGACAAAACTCGGTCTTGCCCAAGGGGAAAACACGATCAGCGGAATGCGGAATCCAGTCTGGTTGAATGTTCCCTGCTTGTCCCCGGAACGAAGCATTGGCGGTATGGAATCCGGCACAATCGCCCGCGCCGGGCGCACATGGTCATACAACCCACCACCTTCGTCATACGTGAAAATTAGAGAGGAGTCCTGCCACGATGGGCTGTCGATCAGAGCATTGATTACACCTGCCGCGAATGCCGCGCCAGTCTGTACATTCGACGATGGATGTTCATCCGTGGCGGCGATTCGCTCAATGAAGATAACTGATGGCAGCGTGCTGTCGTTCTGCACGTCGTTGAACCAGTTCGCGATCGGCACCACATTGGCTTTCTCGGAGTTGTATCCCGAAAATTGTTGAATGAGCGCGCTCGATGCACTTTGCTGGTAGTAGTATCTCCAGCTCACGCCCGCCTGTTGCAAACGGTCGAAAATCGTCGGCTGGGTGTAGCCCCCGGCTGGCGGGCCGCTGGGCGCAACGATGTTGCCGAACGAAGTTGCGGTGAACAAATAGAAGCGGTTTGGGATCGTGTGGGTAAGTTCAGGAGAGAAGAATCGATCACTCGTTGCAAACCGCGCCCCCGCTTCATAGTAGTAGGGCAGGTCGGTCTGGTCGTAAAAACCCATCGCACGCGTTCCTGTCGGATCGTTGCTTGACGGAATCGAGGTCGTTGTTTTCATGAAACCATCCATCAATCCGCCGTTCACATCCACGTGAGCTTCATTCCACGAAGGAGAGAGGTCATCTGTGCAAACCGTCTGATAGTGAAACGGATGTACAGGCTGGCCTTGAGTGTTAAGCAGCGTGACGCTGGTGTCCAGGCCGTCAATGTCATTGTCCAACCCTTCCGACGCTTTGTACTTGCCGAGCATGCCAAAGTAACTATCGAAGGAACGGTTTTCCTGAACGAAGAAGATGATGTGATTCAGATTCGCGAGTCCCTGCGAAGCCGCAGTTACGGTGATATTGAACTTCTGTTTGAACAGGGCGCCTGTGCTGTCCTTGGCCTGCACCGCTACTGAGTGTGTTCCCAACGTCAAGTCGCTCACATACAGGTCTAGAACTGGAGCACCTGAACTCCCGCCATGCCCCTTGCCGTCGATAAACAGTGTTAACGACTGGATTGGGTTTGAGTCTGTCGCGCCCGCAACCACGTGGAAAGGCTGGCTCACGATTGAGCCGCTTACCAGTGAACAGATCGTCACCGTCTGGTTCGTTTGGTTCAGCGCGCATGGCGGCTGCATCAGCACCGGAACATTCGTCTTGAACGTTGCGCCGGTCTTGTCCCAACCTTGCACCGTAACCAGATGAGGCCCAACTGTCAGCGGGATAAAAGTGTTCACCGTCGGACCGCTCACGTGATAGATGAGTTTGTTGTCCACGTATATCTGCATCGTGGTGACGGTGTTCGAGTCCGTACTGCCGGCCACCACTTTCACCAGGCTCTGCACAAACGAGTTCGGCGTGGGAGTGCAAACTGTAACGGAAGGGTTGGTTTGGTTCAGAGGGCAAGGGGCGGCAGCGTAAGCGCGCGCTCCGAGGAACAGCGCCAGAGAGCAGATTGCAGTGATTAGACGACGGCGAGAAATCATGGGCAACTCCAGGTGAATACAAGAAAGAATACTTTTTCTGGTCCAAAGTTGCCCGTCCTAAGGTGGACTACAGTATGGTTACCAGCGCAGGCCGAAAGTCAATGGAACATAGGTCAGGTCCGTTCCATGCGTTGCAAACATGTCGTTGTAACGCGCTTCAGCAAAGACTTTCACCGGCCCATGGATGCCAAACTCAATTCCACCTCCGACGTTGAACCCAGGTTTGTATGTGCTGAAAGAAGCGACGACCTGATTCACACTGACCGCAGCGGGATAGCAGAATCCAAAAAATGGATCGCAAATAATCGTCGGTACCGTCGCCGGCTGGGTCAGTGAAACCCCACGGTGATATAGCCCAAACCCCGCGATAATGTAGGGGTCAAACTTTGCATGAGGCGCAAGCCTCATCGTCGGCGCGAAAGTTAACGACCAAACATCGCCGAACCCGCCAGGTTCACCGAATTGCGCCAGCGTTGAATCCGAAAGGCCCCAATGGTTGTAGGAAAAATCCAGATCAAGCAGAAGGCCGGGACTGGGATTGAAGCCGCCCCGGAAGTCCATGTTCCATCCAGTATTCAAACTCGAACTCGCGTTGCCTGTTGGAAATGACACACCTGCACCCGCGCTGAAGTTGAATCTCCTTCCCTCCTGCGCAAATGCTGCGCTGACCAATACACACGCACATACCACCGCACGACAAAACACACCTGTAACTTTCATTGCTAGATACCCCTGCTGGAATCCGTTTTTAGCTAGAAAGACAAGCGTTACAACTTCGATGCGAGTCCGAGAATGCAGGTTTACAAGTTGGTATATAGGTCCGAGTAGCCGGTCTGAAGCCGCTTTTGCGACTTTCGACCTGCGTTGCGGTGACTGCCTGATTACCAGTCATTCAACTCCCGCCACTTCTGGTTACCGAAGTAAGGCCATCTGGTCGGATTCATTACTGACTGGCACACTAGCGAACCTTAAGATTTACAAAGGTGTGACAACTCTCCACCAGTCACTGGGACGTTACCTGATCGAAGCCGAAATCGGTCGCGGCGAGATGGGAGTCGTGTATCGCGCTTACGACCCGCAAATCGGCCGCACAGTCGCGATAAAAACAATTTCGCTGCGGGGCACAGATTTCAGTGCCCAGGAAGAATATCGCGCGCGCTTCTTGCGCGAGGCTCGTGCCGCCGGACGCCTCTCACATCCGGGAATCGTCACGGTTTTTGACGCGGGCGAGGACCCGGAAAGCGGCGAGCCGTACTTAGTGATGGAGCACATAACCGGGCAACCGCTCAGCAAAATGCTTTCGCGAACACGAAAGCTGCCGCTTGCCACGTCGTTGCAGTTCGCGCAGGAAATCGCTGCCGCCCTGGACTACGCTCACACTCAGGGTGTGGTGCATCGCGACATCAAACCGTCGAACATTCTTGTCACTGAAGGCGGTCACGCCAAGATCGCCGATTTCGGAGTTGCGTGGCTCGCGCAGGAAGTCAGTCAAGCGGGCGAGATCGTTGGCAGCCCGGCATTTATGGCCCCGGAGCAAATGGCCGGCAAACAGGCTGATGCTCGGTCGGACCTTTTTTCACTGGGCGTGGTGCTCTACACCATGCTGACGGGCTTTCGCCCGTTCCAGGGCAATAGTGCAAAGACCGTGTGTTTCAAAGTCATGAACATTGAGCCGGTGCCGGTCAGCAGTTTTCAAAGCGATATTCCGCCGGAATTGAACGCGATTGTTTCTCGCGCGATCGCCAAGAACCCGGATGAGCGTTATCCGAGCGGCGCAGCGCTCGCCAAAGCTCTTCAGTCTTTCCGAGAAAATGACGCGGCATTTGCCGAAGCAACCGAGTTTTTCGCGCACGCCGTAGAGGCGGACGCGGGACATGTGATTCAGAGGTCGTCCGGCATCTCGGCACTCCAGCTTGCAGCCGCAATTCTCACTGTTGTCGTGGCGGGATCGTTCTTCGCGTGGCGAATTTCCAGAACTCACGATTCTCCGCTTCCGCCTGAGCTAATAAAACAATTTCGTGACCATCCGGTACAAACAGTGCAAGCCGCAACAACAAAAATTGCCGACACGGTCACGAAACCGGTAGTACGGCGGTTTCGTTCGCCTAAAAAACTCAAGCCCGTGATGGCGGCTGCATTTGCGGAGAATGCTGGACTCGTCAGCGTTCGGGTAGAAATCCAACACCATCTCGAGGGAGCGCGGGCTTCAATTTGGCTGGACGATGATCTGGTTTCAGAACAAGACTTGAGCAGTGCCAGCCAAAAACACTCATTGCTGCGCACGGTTGAGGTCAATCAGGTTTCGCATTTCAAGTTTGCCCCGGGAAAACACTGGTTACAGGTGCGGGTGGTGTCGCCCAGTAACAAGTATGACCAGATTGAAACCATCCAGGCGGATCTCAAACCCGGCGCTGATCGCGTCCTGACTGTCTATTGCGAAAAACACAAACTGCAGGTTTCATTGCAATAAGAAATACAATAAAAAGCAGCCCTTTCGGGCTGCTTTGACGCACGGCTATATCACTCAGGCTAGAACCTGAATTGCGGGCCGAACGTCACTCTCAGATTGTTAAACGTTCCGTTGTTAAGATAAACCTCGTCTCCAACTTCGGCGCGAAGCCCAAACGGCCCCCAGAAGCCTTCAAGCCCAACTCCCGGGTACATGGCAAAGTGAGTGCCACCGCCACCTACGCCGCTAATTGCATTGCCTACAGTACCAGGCGTTACGGCAGCGCCGCTGGTTGTAAAGTTGATGAAGCCGACCTTTCCCGTCACAAAGAATTTAAATGCGCCAGGGGTTTCGAATTTCGGGCCGAACAACGCAGTCAGTGGCCGCACCCGCGTCGTCTGGAACGATGTGCTCGCGCAAGTACCGCTGTTGCAAATGGAAGTAAAGTTCCGTTCGAAGTCGTAGTTCATTTCGCCTTCGAGCTGCACGTGACTACTCATATGGAACCCGGCGCGCGCGCCAAAACCTACAAAATTCGTGGTGGATCTACCCGGCGAGAACCGCATGTAGTCCGCAAAGATTCCGACACTGGCGTGGTTATAGTCACCCCCGCCCTCCTGTGCCGCAAGCCATGAAGGTGCTGCTGTCAGCACTCCTATAACCGCCAACCAGATAATGCGTTTCATTGGAACACCTCTTCTCCTTATCAGAAGTTTCTATGAGTTCTCTGGCACCCTTCCCAGCAATTTCCGACAGGGCAGCAGGTCGAAAATTTGGATGCTGAGTGACATGTGCTGGTTGGGTTTGATCGGCACCCGCAATGCCTTAGGTGAATGTGGGTATAAAAGGCCTAAGGTTGGAGTAGAGCAAGACTTTTCCAACCGCCTCATCTACCCAGCTCTCACGGTTCTTTGCGAACTTGGCGCATTCTTAGCGCGCTTCGCGGGTTAAGAGCTTTCGTCAGGTCGGTAGAGAAGCTCTTTAACCGCAAAGATCGCAAAGACTAGCGCAAAGAAACTTTTCTGCGCCCTCTATGCGTCTGGAAGTGTTGCGGACTATTTCAAAGCCGCCGCGGTGCGCGAATTCTCAGATGGTTGGTAGAGCGCTTTGGGCACGACCGAAACGACAATGTATGGGCGTTGCTTGTCGTCGAAATCTTCCACACGAAGCAGCATCTTGTCCTTCTCGACAAAGAACTGTGCAGTGTCGCCGATCGGCAATAGAGCTGGATGTTTGTCATCTTTCGGCTGAATTGTGTAGACGAGGCTCTCGCTCTCGAGCACGTACTGCGGACAGAGGAGTTCGCGTGTTTTTTTGTGAGAGGAGTCGGTCCCGATCACCTCGGCGGCAAGACTGCTTCCGTCCTTTTCATCTACTCCGCACTTCACCGATTCCATCTTTAGCAGTTTGCCGCTCTGGTAGTGCTTCGGTTCTTTGGCCTGAACCGTGGCAGCGAGCAGCAGAATCGCGAACAGGTATTGAACGCGCATGGTGGTTCTCCGTGCGGGCGTTTGCCCGTCCGGATATTCTGGTGCTTCCTGCGCAAGGTCTAAAGATTCCCTCGGTTCGATGAACAGCGGTAATCGGGAAAAACGTGTATCAGCCTATATTTTTCGGTCGCGCTGTTACCCTGATGTGCGTCTTCCCATATAGATAGGTCGCCAAATCCTTCAGTCTCTGCTATCTTCCACGGGAGCACATGGCTCAAGCCGTCATAAGCGCCACATCACCGCCTGCCGATACTCGCTTCTTCGGCCATCCGCGCGGATTGGCAACTTTGTTTTTCACCGAAATGTGGGAGCGCTACAGCTACTACGGCACTCGCGCTCTGCTGATTCTGTACATGACCGCGGCAGTTCAGAACGGAGGCATCGGTTTCTCCGTGATGAAGTCTGGCGCCATCTACGGGTTCTACACGGCGATGGTGTATTTGCTGAGCCTGCCGGGAGGCTGGGTGGCAGACCGCATCATCGGCCAGCGCCGCGCTGTCCTCTACGGCGGAATATTCATCTCGGCAGGAAACTTCTGCCTGGCCTCGCCCAGCATCACTGCTTTCTATTCCGGTCTCGGGCTGCTGATGATCGGGACTGGACTGCTCAAGCCCAACGTGAGCACTATCGTTGGACAGCTCTACGCAACCGGCGACAAGCGCCGCGACTCCGGTTTCTCGATCTTCTACATGGGAATCAATGTCGGCGCATTGATCTCACCGCTGATCTGCGGCTGGGTTGGTGAGCGCATCAACTGGCGGCTTGGATTTGCAGTTTCAGGTTTAGGCATGGTGGCGGGCCTCGTTCAATATGCGCTGAGCGGAAAATACCTGGGGGAGGCTGGACTTCACCCCGCGAGTACTGGAAATCTGGAGCAAGACCGAAAACAGAAGCGCAATGGCTCGATTGCGGTCGCAGCATTCCTGGCAATTCTCGTCGTCATGGCACTGCTCGCTTCGAATGGCGTCATCAGGATTACAGCACAGCAGATCTCTGACGCGCTCGGTTGGGTGTTGATCGGCATCGTCGTCCTCGTATTTTCGTGGTTGATCCTCGGCAGAGGCTGGTCACTCCAGGACCGAAAGCGTTCGGGCGCGATCCTGATTCTGATGATTGCGTCTTCGATTTTTTGGGCTGCCTATGAGCAAGCTGGATCCTCACTCAATCTTTTTGCCGAGCGCAACACAAACCGCGAAGTGTCCGATTTGATTCCGGGCCTGCTTCACAGCCACTATATTTATCCCGCAAGCTGGTTCCAATTCGTGCAGCCGTTGTTCGTCATCATTCTCGCGCCGATTTTCGCCTGGCTCTGGATACGACTCGGGAAACGCGAGCCATCGAGCCCTTCTAAATTTTCCTGGGGACTTTTCTTTGTCGGACTGAGTTTTCTGGTTTTGGTTCCTCCCGCGAACCGCACCGGCGTTTCCCCGAATTGGTTGAATCTTTCCTATTTCCTGAGTGTCGTCGGCGAAATGTGCCTGAGTCCCGTTGGTCTCAGCGCGATGACCAAGCTCGCCCCGGCACGCGCCGGAGGATTCGTGATGGGTGTCTGGTTCCTGTCCCTTAGTATTGGGGACTGGGCCGCCGGTCGGGCCGGCTCGATGTTTGAGTCCATGCCATTGCAGAAGCTATTCGGTCTCACTGCAATCGTACCCTTGGTGGCAGCCATGATCCTGCTTCTGCTGGTGAAGCCGACCAAGCGCCTGATGTCGGGAGTGTCCTGAGTGAGGGTATCTCGCAGAAAGCTAACTTCTGGGAATATTGACCGAGGAAGGCAGCCCGAGTATCCCAAGCCAATACTGATATTTTGGATTTGAGCGAACAGAATCAAATTCCGGATCTATTGCCAGATAGTCCATCCCGCTTGAATGTTCTTCGTAGCCTTTTTGCAACCATTCGAGGACGTGTGCCTGGTCTCCAAGTGCCGCGTACAAACTCGCAATTCCGGTCGGGCTGTTGTACTCGCCTCGTGCACGTTCATCCAGCGCCCTCTTGAGTTCCTGTCGAATCACGCCGCGGTACCCTGAATTCGCATAAGCCCGCTGCAGATCTCGGGCGAAGTCCGGCTCTCCTCTTAAGGTCCAGTGCTGCGACAAATTGTTCACTGCCTCAGTGAGCATGTGCTTCTGTTCGTATACATAAGCAAGATTGCCGTAGCTGCCGAGAAATGAAGGATCGAGAGCGATAACTTTCTTGTACTCCGAAAGCGCATCGTCGTAGCGTCGCTGCCAGGTGTAAACCTCCGCGAGCGCCATCTTGACAATCGGGGACAAAGGATCGAGTTGCTGCGCCTTTCGGACCTCGACTTCCGCTTCGGAAAAACGCCCCATGCTGGCGAGGAACAGCCCGTACCATTGGTGCGCGGTGGCATAGTTCGGATTCAACTCGATGGCGCGCTTGAATTCGCGTTCAGCCGCCACCCAATCCCAATCGTAGGCCTCGTGCACCATCGCCAGCGAAACGTGCGCCTCAGCAAGGGAGTCGTCGAGAGCGATGGCTCTTTCCGCCGCTGCCCGTGCTTTGGGAAATGAATCTCGAGGCGCTGTATCGCCCCAATCGTCAAGCAGGTTGTAACAATCAGCTAAACCGGCGTACGCGAGGGCATAGTTCGGATCGAGTGCAATGGCCTGCTGAAACAAGTCGATTCCATGCGCCAGTCCCTCCTTGGTTCGCTTGCCCCAATAAAATCGTCCTTGCAAATAGAGCTCGTAAGCTGCGGGCAACGTATTTTGACGTTGCTGAATCTTTTCCTGCTCTTTTCCCGAAAGGCGCACTCTCAAATTGGAAACGATGTCGTTCGAGAGGTCCTGCTGCAACCTGGAGACTTCTGACGTTTGCCGATCGTACTGTTTTCCCCAAAGCTGTGTCCCGCGGTTCACATCAACCAACTCCGCCTGAAGCGCAATGTGATCGCCCTCTCGCACCAGATGGCCAGTCAACACTGCGTTTACGCCCAGGTCTCGCCCCGCAGCTCGCGCATCCAGCTTCGGACCTCGATATCGCGCGACCGTCGTCCAAGCCATCACTCGCAAACTCCTCAGTTGCGAGAGATCGTTCGTTACCTGCTCGGCGATGCCATCACTCAAGTATTGCGTCGTGGAATCTGCGGACGTGTCGACAAAAGGCAAGACGGCGATCGAATCATATCGGTGCCGATATGACGCCCAGGCAAAGGCAGCCACCAGAAGCACAGCCAGAGCAATTACACCTACGGCAAGAATCAGTCTGGTCGAAAGTTTCGGCTGGTCGGATCTAGGTAACTCTGTTTTCGCATGAGGCGTGCCGTTGCCATTCAGCGTCTCAACCGGCAATAAGAGGCGATAACCACCTTTGTGGATTGTCTCAATCACCCTGGGCCGCCGGGCATCGTCGCTAAAAACTTTGCGCAGTGCCGAAATGCAACCGGGCAGCACGTCATCAGAGACAAAGACATCCGGCCATACCGCTGCGATCAGTTGATCCTTGCTCACCACGCCTGGATGCTGCGCGAGATAAACGAGCACGCGCATGGCTTTTGGTTCCACGCGCGCGCTGCTTCCGTTACTGGCAATCTGATTCAGCGCCGGACTGACCAGCCATTCGCCGAGACGAAAATCGCAATCCAATTCGGCTTTCTCCAGCGACGATTATAGCCGCCGGATACGCAGCGCAGCCTCTCAGCGCGACCAGGAATAGGTGGCCTTCACGGCGAACCTCTGCTCGCGCACAGGAATTGGATTTCCAGCTACCAAACTTTGAAAGCGGGTGCCAGTGTTGTAGATGACATACAGATCGCTGTCCGGACGAAACGTGTATCGCAGCCGAATATTCGCGCTGACCGCCTGGTTCTGAGCGGTATCAGCTTGCAGAAATGTGGTGAGGTTCACAAAACGGTTGAACGCGTAACTCACCTGCAGTCCAGCAAGTTCGATGTTGAAGTTCCCTTGCGGCAGGCGAAACACATTCAGAGTGTCATTCATCGCAAGAGTTAAGTGAGTGTTCGGGCGATACAGCGCGGTAAGGGTTGCGCTCTTCAACGTACCGGTGTAGTAGTCGCCCCACTGGAAATTTCCTACGTAGGTGATGCGCCGATTGCCTGCCGAAGTATATGAAACCTGGTGTTCGGTAAACCGATAACCGCCCGCAGGAATAAATATGTCCTTGTACAAATGCAATGGCTGCCCGAGGTACTGATACACGACATCTTGTGGATTTGAATCGATCTCCGAGCCGTCGTTGAACAAGACTCGAATGCTTGGACTCCATTCCTTGTAGATGAGTCTCTCTTGCGTGTCAGGATCGTGGAACACAAACGCACCTAAATCGAGCTCGCGAATATTCAAGGCATGCGGGCGCGGCGTGAGATTGAATTGAAAAATGGTTGGTTGATCGTCGGTACGGGTCACGAATCCGACTTCGGCGTTGAAATTTTTTTCGGTTATGCCGTGACCGGTGTAGACATTGAACCAGTTGTTTGCATAAGTCAGTCGGCCTCCGAGAGCCGTATTGTCCCCGGACAATCCTTGCGTCCACGATTTCGCGTAATAGCCGCGCAAGTTGAGATTTCCAAACAGGACGAACTTTGCGTCGACGCCGCCGGTACGATTGTAGGGGTCGAACGGATTTCCGGATTGTTTGTCAGTTGCAATAAAGCCGATGTACGAACCTGGTGTAAGCGGCCGCTTTACCCGAAAAACTGAGTAGTTTGCATAGGGGTTTGGCCCTTCGGCGCGCGTTCGGACATCCATCACGCCAAGATCGAATCCACCTGCATGCCCTGCAATCTTGCCTCCTGCGTCGATCGGTACTTCCTGTCCGCTTACGGGATCGATCCCGACCTGCCGGCTGAAGAACAGCAAATCCTGGTTCCACAGGAGGAAGTCGAAAACGTCGGAGTCTTCAAGAAAAAATCGCCGCTTCTCGGGAATCTGAATCGGATTGGGGGTGAGATTGAACTGTTGCTGATCGACATCGGCATCGGAAAAGTCGGTGTTCACCGTCCCTACGGCAATCACATTGCTTGAAAGTCCGTACTTAACGTCGACGCCGCCGGTGTGCAGAGCGCCCCACGGTTGACCAGAATCGCTTTGTGCTCCAAAGAGTCCGTACGGCTTGATTACCAGCAGCCGCCCGCTTTCGATTCCCTTCAGGCCGTGAAGCGTTCCCGCCTGGGAAACCCGCCAGAATCCAAAGATTCGCCGATATCCGGCCCATTCGTCTTCTTCGTTCTTGCGCCGTATAAAGCAGCGAAAATTTATGCCCCATGTCACATCCGAGCCGCCGCGAAAGTTGAGTGTGCTGAACGGAATTTCAATTGTGGCAGTCCAGCCATCCTCGACGATCTTGGCCGCCGAAACCCACAGTCCATCCCAACTCGCATCCACGATTGAATCGGTCTGTGGCGGAGCCTGCTCTTCGATAACCTCGCCGTCGCGTTGGGTCCCGAGCGGGTTGATTTCGAAAATATATCCGTTCCTGTGCCCCAGCGTCGGATCGATAACAACTGCGAAATTATCGTCGAGGTCCTGCGACAAGTCCCTTCGCAACTCACTCGCAACAATCCGTGTCGGTTCAGATTCGTGGCAATAGATTCCGAAGTAAATGTGCCGCGAGTCGTAGAGGATCCGCACATCGGTCCTTTCCGTCGCCGGCATGGTCTCCATAGGCTCCTTCTGGCGGAAATCCGAGACAATCGGCGCCGCGGCCCACGCTGGATCGGCTAAAGTCCCGTCCATTTTGGGGGGCCGTTCCGTCCGAACTGCAAGAGCGACTCGGGCATCGGTCGTTAGCCCCGGCTGGGCTGAGGCGCGATTTCCCAAGATGGCCGCGGCCAGCAGCGAAAACAGAAACACGGCTCTCCGACGGCCTGAGTGCATTGGCTAATTGCAGCTAAATCTATCCGTGAAGTCTTGCCTGCGAGGTGGAAGTTTGCTGAGGATTTTCTGACGGACGCAGAGGGCCCGTTTTTTGGGAATAATTCTTGGAGTACCGGGTTAGAGAGTAGGATAGTTGACCTTGCTTTAGGTACCCTTTAGTCTGCGAACCAGGGTAACTTTCAACCCTTCTACTCTGCCGCAAGCGGTACAACGAAAAGAACTTTGTGCCGCATCAGACCTAATGCGGCCGGAAAAGGCGACTTGACCGACGCGAGACGACCACAGGGCAACAAGCTCTCTGAAGCTGAGGCGATCGAGAAAGCCAAGCAGGGTGATCCGGAGGCGTTCGAATTCCTCTACAACCTGCACAAGCGCCGGGTGTATTCGCTCTGCCTGCGGATGACCGGAAATACCGCTTCGGCAGAAGACCTTACGCAAGAAGCCTTCCTGCAGTTGTTTCGTAAGATTGGGACATTTCGAGGGGAGTCCGCCTTCTCCACATGGCTTCACCGCATGGCGGTGAACGTAGTTCTTATGCAGCTTCGCAAGAAGGGGCTGCCACTGGTTCCGATCGACGAAACCACTGAGGGCGACGACGAAGGCGCCGCAGTAAGAAAAGAGCCGGGAGCGCCGGATGAGCGTTTGGCCGGCTCCATTGACCGACTGCAACTGCAAAGAGCGGTTGACGAACTACCGCCAGGGTATCGTACGATCTTTGTACTGCACGACGTCGAGGGTTACGAACACAACGAAATTGCAGACTTGGTCGGCTGCTCGATTGGAAACAGCAAGTCGCAATTGCACAAAGCACGAATAAAATTACGTGAACTCCTTCGAGCAAAAAGAGCCGAAAAAGTCGGGAAGCGATGAAGTCGCGACCCGTCCCGGTGGAAGCGGTATGAATTGCCTGCAATTTGAGAACGCATTGCCGAACTACCTCGAGGGCACTCATACCTCCGAGCAACAGGCGCATTTGAATTCATGCCCTACGTGCTCCGGCTTGTTAGCAGATTTGAACTTTATTTCTGAGCACGCCGCCTCGCTGAAAGAACTGGAAGAACCCAGTCCGCGAGTTTGGAATTCCTTAGAGATTCAGCTCCGTAAGGAAGGACTAATCAGGCAACCCGCGCGCCCTATGCAGCGTAGGTGGCAGTTCCGATGGAGCAGTGCGTGGCTCGTACCAGTTGCTGCCGCCCTTCTGGTTGCGGCAGGAATTAAGCTGTATCAGCCCGCAAGAGTTGGCGACAATCAGCCGGTCGCAAGACAAGTGGCGCCGGCAACTCCCGCCAAACATACGATGGTTACCCCGAACGTGGCTTCTGAAGACAAGGACGTTTTGAATCGGGTTGCTTCACGACCGCCCGCGCAAGTGGCCGCCTACCGAAACGATCTTGACCAGGCGAATGCTTTCATTCGCGACGCGCAGGAAGCCGTCAGGAACAATCCGAATGATATCTACTCGCAGCAGTTGCTGATCAACGCCTACGAGCAGAAACAGATGCTTTATCGCATCGCTGAAGACCCAAGCGATGATGAGCAATGATTGGGGAGACCACTATGTCCTCGGGTAAATGTGCGACAAGGTTGACGATCTGCCTCATGCTGGCCGGCGTTGCGTTTGGCGCAGACACAATCCGTAAGGACTTGTCGTTCAAAGTCGGCAAGCACCCAATGATTTCCATCAACAATCCCTACGGTCCAATCGTTGTGAAGGCGGGCACTGACCACGAAGTCACAGTCGTCGCAATGCTTCACTCGAACAAAGTTGAGCTCGACCAGAGCAAGAGCCGGAATCGAGTTGAAGTAGCGTCACATCTTCTCCAGGGAGCAGATGAAAAGAGCGGCATAGTGGAATATGAGGTTACAGTTCCTCCGGATTCAAACGTCACGCTCCACTCAGACACTGGCCGACTTCACGCCGAGAAGTTACACGGCGATGTAATCGTCACCGGCAACACCGGGCCTATCGAGGTTGCCGACTGTGCGGATGGCCACGTTCATGTCAGGACCCTGAACGGTAGCGTCAGCCTCAGCAACATTCGTGGGCACGTCGAAATCATGTCCGTGGGCGGCGATGTCATCATGCACGGCGTCACTGGCGAACTTGTGGCAGTGAATTCCAACAGCGGAAAGATCGAATACGACGGCGATTTCGGAGATGAGGGCGAATACGCTTTCACCAGTCATACGGGCAATATCGATGCAGTCGCCCCCGCCTATGCTTCCATCGATGTGCTCGCCCGTTCCACGAATGGTGCTGTGCATAGCGATTTTTCACTTGAGCCAAAGCATGCTCCGTTCATTCTCAAGGGCGCCAACTCCCTCTCCGGGACGTTAGGTAAAGCGGCTTCGTCGGTAAAGTTGTTTTCCTTCAGTGGTAGAATCCTGCTCAAGAAGCGCCAATAGTCACAATCTCAATCATTTCCGTGACGGATGAAACCGCCTCGCCGCTGAATTCTCCAGTTAAAAACCCTACTCCTGACAATCTTGCTCTCGTCGGGTTTATGGGTGCCGGCAAAAGTACTGTCGGACAAGCGCTGGCTGCCAAACTCGATTGGCGGTTCCTCGATCTCGATGATCTCATTCAAGCGGGCGAGGGGCGCAGCATTGCGGAAGTCTTTGCCCAGAGTGGAGAGGCAGCATTTCGCAACCTGGAAAGGCGTGTCCTGGCTGAAATCGTCGCGAGCTTGCCATTTGAGCACACAGTACTTTCGTTAGGTGGTGGAGCATTCATCGACAACACAATCCAGCAGCTTTTGCGCGAAAATGAGATTCCGGCAGTGTTTCTCGACGCTCCCGCGGATGAACTGTTCCGCCGTTGTGCACAACCCGGAGTCGTTCGGCCTTTGCTGGCGGACCGGGAGCGGTTTGATTCACTTTACGAGCAACGCCGGCCCGCATATCTGAAGGCGGCGTTCTGCGTACAGACCACAGGGAAACAGATCGCGTCGGTTGTGGATGAAATCATCTCCAGGGCAGGCCTGGATGGAATTAGGAGTTCCCGGTGAAAGTATTTTTTTTGAAAAGCCTCGTGATCACGGTTAGCCTCCTTGCGACTGTCAGTCTTCTTACTCCAGTGGCTGCATCGGACAAGACCCCTGCTCCAAAGATCGTTGATTCCGGATCCTTCGGAGTATTCAGCGGCGCACATCGCGTCGCCACCGAGGTGTTTTCCATCAAGCAAAGCCCTCTAGGCAGCGTGGTCTCTTCCGAGTTCAAATCGGAGGAAGGCGAGCACACCGCCGACCAAACATCTCAGTTGGAGCTTACGCCTTCAGTTGGACTTCGGCGCTACGAGTGGAAAGAGACCAGTCCCGAGAAGATGAACGTTGTCGTCGAACCGAACGATACATTCCTGGTCGAACACATCTTCATGGGGCAGAACGCGAAACCGCATGACCAGAACTTTCTGCTGCCCTCCTCGACGTCCATTCTCGACGACTACTTCTTCATTCAGCGCGAGGTCCTCGCCTGGAAATACCTGTCCACCGGCTGCAAGCAGCAGCCAAACGGAGTCGGTTGTCCTCAAAATGAAAAGGTACAGCTTGGGACCCTGAATCCGCATGCCCGGACTTCGATGCCTGTCTCGATCGAGTTCACCGGGAAAGACAAAGTCACCATCCGCGGTACCGAGCGGGAACTCAGCCGCTTTGTGTTGAAGTCCGAAGCCGGCGACTGGGCATTCTGGCTGGACGATGAATTGAAGCTCGTGCGCTTGCTGGGCGATAACGGCATCGAAGTGGTGCGCGACTGATCTCTTCACCGGAGTAGGCACGAAAAGAGTACGCTAGGTTTGGGACAGCACTCCGCTCCGGCAACAAAGAGCTTTTATGGCACTGATCGACGGCCGCACGACCCGCGTTCTATTCACAGTGCTGCTCTTCGCATTGGGCTTTGGCTTTCTCTATGTTGCTCGCCGAACGCTGATCGCTTTTCTCTTCGCCGTCTTTTTTGCTTACCTCGTCGATCCTGCCGTATCTCGGGTCCAGCGCTGGACCAAAGGCCGCGGAGCTGCTATTGCGATTATCTATGCCCTGATCGTGATTTTCCTTGCGACGTTTTTCTTCTTTGTCGGACCGAAGATCGGCCGCGAAACACAGAAGCTTACCGAGTCACTGCCATCTTTGCTCGAGAAGGTCAGCACCGGACAAATCGCGCAGGAAATTGGCATCGAGCATCATCTCAGCGCCGCCACCAGCAGGCAGTTGAGCGCATACCTTTCCTCGCATCGCGATAACTTATTGCATCTGGCCCAGAAGGCCGGACTCCGTATTGCCGAAGTAGCGCAAGAATCATGGCTGGTGATTCTGGTCCCGATATTGGCAGCATTCTTTCTTCACGATGGACACGCCTTCAGCCAGGTCGCGCTCTCGTTCGTGCACTCAAAGCCGCAACGTGAATTCATGCAGGGCGTTATCAGTGACATGAACCAGATGCTCGCGGATTTCATTCGCGCGCAGCTTACGCTGGCCGCACTTTCATGGATGGTCTATTCCGCTTTTCTCGGCGCCACGGGAGTACCGTATGCGCTAATGCTAGGCACGGCGGGTGGCCTTCTGGAGTTCATTCCCGTGGTGGGGCCGCTCGTGGCTGCAGCCCTTATAATTGGCGTCGCGTTGCTCACCGGTTCGCATTGGTGGCTGGTTCTGATCTTCCTCGTTGCCTGGCGCCTTGTCCAAGACTACGTAATAACTCCGCGGATCATGGGTAAGAGCATGGAGCTGCATCCTTTGGCCGCCATTTTCGGTGTGCTTGCGGGCGGAGAGATCGCGGGAGTTCTCGGCGTTTATCTTTCGATCCCGGTGATGGCCAGCCTGCGGATCGTCTGGCGGCGTTGGCGTATGTATGCCGAGCGCAGGCGCTTTGGCCCGTTGAATGAATACTCCTTCATTACGGAACCAGCACCGCGAAAGTAAGTGAGACTTTGTGGGGAGATGAACTACGCCGGCCGCTGCTGGACTGTCTCTTCTGCCGCGATCTTCGCTTTCTGATCCGAATCCCAGGAGACCAGCCGGTTTAAGTCGTAACTGTATGGCCCGTAAGCCCGGAAAGACCTTTCGTCGAACAGCCGCTTGATGCCGCAGCCGAGGCAAACCTGGTACGAGTGCTCCTGGTAACGCACAGGCCAGCTCATCTTGCGATGCCAACAGCCGCGCAGCACCAGCACTGCCGCCCCTGCAACTCCCGTCGCCATTAGCCCCAGAGGAAGTTTCCAGCGCGGCTTCTTTTCCTGTTTTTCCCGCTTTTCCCGCTCCATCACGCGAACCTGAGACGCTCATTTTACCAGCCGCACCTGTGGAATGCTTACCAAAGAGCAGCACCTTGGGATGTACTTGTTCGCATTGAGATATTGCGATTGGCGCTGAACCGCTGTAACTTACCTCTAGCGATTTTTCCAGCCCGTGCAGCCAATTCCGGGATCCGGTCCAACTGACCGGCCAGGAAGCGTGGCCAAGAGGTGCGTTTTCAATCGCTCATGAGCGCAAATCCAAATAATGCCGCCGCTGGATGGAACAACTCGCCTCCCGTAGCCTCATTCCCCACAACTGACGGACAAGATGCGCTCCAGGTCCTCCTTGCGTTTGCCTGCATCCATGAGCAGGCGGTTCAGCGACGCCGGACGAACGCGGCCCCGACAGACATTTCTCCAGATGAATATTTTGGTCTCGAAGACGTTTTACGCCTGGTCGCCGCGCGCGCTGCCGCCATTACGGGCGCGGACGGTGTTGCTATAGCTCTGGTGAAAGACGACGCAATCGTCTGCCGCGCATCAACCGGCAAGATCGCTCCTGATCCCGGCATCCGACTTGATCCAAACTCCGGGTTTTCCGGCGCATGCCTCCGTGAAGGTCATACCGTAAGCTGCGACGACTCGGAAACCGATTCGCGCGTGAACGCAGAAGCATGCCGCATATTAAGTACCCGTTCGATGGTCGCGGTTCCACTGACCGCTCGTGGCCGTGTTATCGGCCTGATCGAGGCCTTTTCAGCGGAGCCGCATGGCTTCAATGAGAGCGACGTCAAGAGCCTTAATTTGCTTGGGGAACTGATTCTCGCCGCGATACATCCGGCGGAAGAAGACCGGCTGGCCCACTTGGCGGAACAGATTTTGCCTCAACCTCCACAGGCAGCGGCAGAGCCGCCAATTCCCGGCGGCGAGGAACTGGCCAAAGAGATTGCCACGAATTTAGAGGCCCTGAATATCGAGGAACCCGCGACCCCTTCGATAGAAGATCTGCCTCCTCTTACCGGACCAGCAGAAGAGCCGTTCGCGCGCAGATTTGAAACAGCCAGCATTCCGGTGAAACCTGAAGGCGTCGAGCCAGCGGCCGTTCGCGCTGATGCCGTTGTCGCCGAGGTACCGGCCCCAGTCGCAACTCCTGTAGAACCGGTACCCTTTCCGATGCCGGCCCTTTCGCTGCCAAAAGAGAAACGTTCGTTTTCTGGCATCTTAGCCATCGCCGCCCTTGTGGCGGTGGTAATCGCTCTCGGCTGGGCTTGGCTGCACCATGCCGAACAACTGACGAGCGCCAATACGCGGCAGACTACGCCGTTTCGTCCGGCACCTGCTGAGCCCGCTTCCAAAGAACCGGATTTCCATGCTCAACCCGTGCTGAAACCAGGAAGCACCCCCGAAGTCACAGGCATTCGCCACTGGTCTTCAGCAGATTCGAGTACTGTCGTTGTCGACGTGCAAGACCAGATCCAGTACGAGACCCACACGCTCGACAATCCGCCCCGCATTTACTTCGACCTCTATGACACGAAGATGGCGCCAGGCCTGGTCAATCAAAGCATCGTGGTCGATGACACGTTCATCAAGCGCGTGCGGATGGCCGAGCCATCGAGCGGGGTCACACGCGTGGTACTCGACACCAAAGGGATTTCGGAAGTTTCCGTCAAACTCGACGCGAACCCGTATCGTCTAACGATCGATGTTCACAAGCCGCCAGTAAGCGCAGCGCCGGCGCCTTTGATCAAACCATCGCCATCAATCGCAAGTGCACAGAAAAAGCCTTCCCGCGCCGCCCTAACATCTTCCGAATTTCGTGTTGTCCTTGACGCCGGCCATGGCGGATGGGACCTGGGCACTGTGGGCCGCAAGGGACTGCTCGAAAAAGACCTGACGCTCGATGTTGTCGAACGCCTGGGAAAGCTGATGGAAAGCAAACTCGGCGCTGCCGTCATCTACACTCGCCAGGACGACACGTATCTCCCGCTTGAGAAGCGCGCCGAAATTGCAAATGTGACCAGGGCCGATTTGTTTATTTCTGTGCACGCAAATTACAGCGGTCTTTCAACCGCTCGCGGAGTTGAGACCTACTACACCACTACCTATTCATCAATGAAGGCCCGCACGGTTGAAGATGATCCGGCGCTCAAGAATGTGGATTGGACGGGCGTAAACATTCGCGAGAAGGTCGTCAATTCACATCGACTCGCTGCCGACGTTCAGCAATCGCTATTCAGCGGGCTGGCCTCGCGCATACCTGAAATTCGGAACCGTGGAGTCAAAGAAGCACAGTACGTAGTCTTAACCGGCACACAGATGCCCGCCATACTCGCTGAAGTTTCCTTCGTCAGCAGCCCGCAGGACGAGGACAATCTGCAGAATTCCGCTTACCGTCAGCAGATTGCAGAAGCACTGTATCGCGGAGTCGCGAAGTACCGCGCCGAAACCAAACACGTCAAGCTGGCGAGCGCAAAGCAGGACTAAGGTCCTCTATCCGAATGGATCGTTGGAAAATTTCCGCCGAAGCGATTCTTGTCGGCATCGGAGTTGGGGTCGGGTTCGGCATCCTTTCCTATATTTTCCTGATGTCGCATCACAACGGAATGGGTGAGACCCTGTTCATACTCGTTCCGGTTGCCGCTGGATTTTCAATTGCGATGGTGACGCGCAAGCGCGGCGAAGCGATCGCAAGCACACTTGCACTGACATCGCCTCTGTTGCTCCTCATTTTGCTTGGGAAAGAAGGAGTGCTTTGCGCATTACTTGCGATCCCAATACTCCTTGTGGGATTGGGCGTCGGCTTGGTTCTTGGCGTATTGGTCAGAGTATTGATTCTCGATCGCGCGAAAAACCACACCACAACGATGGGTGCACTGCTGTTGCTCGGCCCCGCGATGGTGCTTGCCGGGGGGCGCTATGAGCAGCCGTCTCTTGCCTTCCCTCGAATCGAGGTGATTCAGGACTCGGTAGTCGTAAATGCACCGCCAGACCAGGTCTGGAGCAAAA
This sequence comes from Terriglobales bacterium, assembly GCA_036770325.1. GTDB lineage: Bacteria > Acidobacteriota > Terriglobia > Terriglobales > Acidobacteriaceae > Gp1-AA145. The sequence goes on along the minus strand of DAIPJJ010000001.1, from coordinate 10,775 downwards.
TTCTTTCAATTGATAATGTCCAGGCAAGCAAGCCTTTGCTGATGTACGTGGGCTTGCCAATCCCGCAACGCTGCGCTCTGCAAGGCCAAGGAGTGGGCGCAAAACGCACCTGCTACTTCAATTCCGGTTACATCGAGGAAACCGTTACCGGATGGAATCCTCCTTACGATATGGCGCTAACAATTGATCGTACGCACATGCCGGGACGGCACTGGCTGGGTTTTGAAAGTGCCGAATATCGGCTGCGGGCGAGCGGAACATCCACAATCCTGACTCGCACGACTATGATTTCCTCGCGCCTGTTCCCGAGATGGTACTGGCGGCAATTTGAACGACTGGGAGTTGAGTCAGAACACCGTTACATTCTACAGGACGTTGTGATGAGATTTCATTAGCTCTGCGGCGGACAACTTATGCCAGCGCCGCAACAAGCATGAGAATTCACGTGATCGCCACCAACTTGTTTCGACCCGGAATAAACGGCCTGTCCGCAATTTGCCCTTCAAACCGTTCCGCCCATCTTCCCGGAACTGGATTCCCGCAATCCGGGCAACAGCCATTCGGCGTCAGTCGGTAGTCTTCGATGAAGTAGCCATAGCGCCGAATCAATTTCGCGCCGCAGTGACTACAACGAGTGTCCTCAAGGTCCTTCACTCTGCCGGGAAGATTGCCCGCGTAAATAAATTTGAGGCCCGCGTTCTTCCCAATCTCCGCTGCGAGCAACAGGTCCTCCGGTCGAGTGTTCTGCACGTCATTCATTTTGTAGTCGCTGTGAAAGGCAGTCACATGCCAAGGAATCTCTGTAGAAACGCTCGCAATAAACTCGGCCAATTGTTTCAGCTCATCATCCGAGTCATTGAAGCCGCGAATCAGCAGCGTGACAATCTCAAGCCAAACTCCGTTTTCGTGCAGCCAGCGAATCGTATCTAGAATCGGCGCGATACGCCCGCCAAGCTGGCGATAGTGCCGGTCGTCGAAACTCTTCAGATCAACTTTGTAGAAATCGATCCACGGCCGAATGTATTCGAGGACCTTCGGCGTGCCATTTCCGTTGGAAACGAATGCGGTTTTCAATCCGGCCGCCCTCGCGGCTTTGAAAATTTCGACTGCCCATTCCGCCGTGATCAGCGGCTCGTTGTAGGTGCTGACCAGGACCTTCGCGCCGAGTCGAAGCGCATCGCGCACTAGCAACTCCGGCGAAGCCTCCAGCGGAGGAGAAATTGCGTTAGGATCTCGCAACGCCTGCGAGGTCACCCAGTTCTGGCAGTATGAACAATGCAGATCGCATCCGAGCATGCCAAAGCTGTACGCGAGCGCTCCTGGATAAGCATGAAAGAAAGGCTTTTTCTCGATCGGATCGCACTGCACTCCGCCCACGTAGCCCCACGGCACGTAGAGTTTGCCGCCTTGATTGAACCGGACCTTGCATACACCTGCCTGGCCTTCGGCAATTGGGCAGCAATGGCCGCATGCATAACAGCGGATTCGGTTCCGCTCGATAGGCTCGTACAACTCGCCTTCGCGCACATTTTGATTGAGAATTTCTCGAAGCGACGACAACGAAAGCCTCTGAAGATATTTTAGTCCTGAAGAACCTGCGCGAATGTCGCAGGAATTATCGGGAAGCTCGCGGGGAAGAAGACCTGTGCGAGTGCAGCCACTTGTCGGCTTCCTGCTGCTCGGCACGGCGTTGGTGATCGCTTAAATGCGGAGCACTGCTGATCACGATCACTCGGCCGGTGTCGTCCCCAGCAGCCTGCGCCAACAATCCCCAGAAATAGGCCCTGCTGTAGTCCTGCTGAGTGCCCTTGCCTGCCCAGAAGCAACTTGCAATCTTGGCTGGTGCTCGAAAATTGCCGTTCTCTGCCGCTTTCAAAAACCAGCCGAGCGCTTCGTGGTAATCCTGAGTGACGCCGTCACCGCTCGCGTATCGCAAAGCGATTGAATATTGCGCGCTGGGACTTCCCTGAAGAGCAATTTTGCGAAGGTCGCCAAGACTCATTCCGATGTAGTCCACGCTCGCCGGAGCGCTCTCGGCAGCCTGTGATTTCGGCGGCGAAATGAAGCCGTTCATTGCATCGGAGATCCACGGGGCCGTGAACCAGACAGCAAAAATAACCGCAATGATGCCGCTGGCGAACATGGCGGCGTTCCGCGCGGTAGTCGAGTCCTCAAGACGTGCGAAAGGATTCTCGGAAGCCTCAATCGAGTTTGGTGGCTCCTCAGCTTTCATCTCTCTGGTTTCTACAACAGAGATGGTCTTCCCGCCAGTGTAATTCGTCTGCTCGACTGCCTTAGCCACAATTCGCGCCAGGCGTTCCAGAGTGCGCGTGTCGTTGTCCCAAAACGCAGCCGGTTCCGGCGAGAAAACTTCCAGTATCCCGATCAACCCGCTTTTCGAAGCGCGAATGGGGCACGCCAGCACCGAACGGATGCCGATCGCGCGATAACTGCCGTTTTCGTCGCGAGCATCGGTCTCTGTGTCGTCACACTTTACGACGACGCCGGAGCGCACGCACTCGCCAGAAAAACCGGAGCACGTATCCAGCCGGGCTCCCAGTTCCGGTGCATCGTTCCCAGTTCGCGCAACGCAGACAAGATCAGACGTAGAATCTTGAGCTACCAGCGCGATTGTCGCACCCCCGGCCCAGGTCAGAGCCGATGCACGCTCAGCGATTAAATGCAGAGCGGGATCCAGGTTGGGACCAAAAAGCTCGACTTCTTTTTGAATTTCAGCCCACTCTGCAATCAAAGACGTATACCCAGCCGCCGAACTCGGCCACGGGCAAACCGTTGGCCGGAGAAATGAAAATCCTTCTTGTGCAGGTTGCTGACCGGGATCATCCGTTTTCATGGCAGATTCATTCACTGCCATCCACTTCTGAAGCTGCTGAAGCGAGACCTCCGGCAATTCCGGAAATCGTATGCCAACTTTTCCCGAGCTTTCTGCCCACACAACGTGGCCGGCGGTGTGAACTCGAGAGCCGGTTTCTGAGAGATCGAGTACGAGAGGAACGAGGCGGTTCACCTTCAACGGTGTCGATGTCTGGATACAAGTGCCGGACTCGCTGATGTTGAGAATTTCGCAAAGTTCCTGCGGGGCGCCTAATGAGCTCCCATTAAGGCTTGCGTAGGCAGGGGTGTACACCTTTCGCCGAGGCGCACGACGGCGCTCCCGGCCATAAAATCCAATTTTCGGCGTACCGTCCACCGAGCTGGCCCCCGGGTCATCGACTCAGATTGATTTAATCTTACCCCAGCAAAGCCTTAACACAAGGCACAAACGGGGGATAGTCACGCGAAGTTTGAGCTGGGGGACAGGGCTCCAGACTGGTCCATGACAGCCGGGAGTGGGGAAAGGTGACAAATACAGGGGCAGATACCCGATGACTTCCACCAATCCAGCGCTGATTAGCGAACTCCGCCGTTGGTGGCTGGCTCACCGGGAGAACTCGAGTGCCCTCTCTACAAGTTGGGGGCTGATATCGCTCGTCCGAGAATTCCTTTCGGGCTCACTTCCGTCCCAGCGCCGCCAACGCTACGGGGACATCGATTACGACTGGGAACGCCGCGTAAACACCACAAGCGCGACCATTAGCTGGCGCACCCGCTTCCTGGGGCTCTTGAATTCACCCTATCAGCCGATCCCACCCGTCGAATTTCACGAGATCATGACGGCACTTTCAATTGACTTCGCCCAGTTTACGTTTATCGATATCGGTTCCGGGAAGGGACGTGCCCTGTTGCTTGCGGCCGAATATGGTTTCCGGAGAATTATCGGTGTCGAACTCCTCCCGGAGTTGCATCAGGCAGCCGAAGAGAACCTTCGCCAGATGGATGGCATTCCCCAGAAAGCTGCGATAGAGCTGGTGTGTGGCGACGCAACTGAGTTCACGCTTCCCAATGAGCCGAGCGTTATTTTCCTGTTTAATCCCCTGCCGTTGCCGGCACTCCGCAAATTGGTTAAAGGAATTGAAGCTTCCCTGCAAACCGCACCGAGATCTCTATATATCGCTTATGCGAATCCGGTTCATCTTGAGGCATTCTCAGGCGTGTCTCTTTTGAAAAGGACCGGCAAACATGTGAAGTTAGCGCTATTTGCTAATGCCTGAATGTTTAGTGAGGGGAACCGTTCTTATGAGAGTTTCGGCCCAATGCATGGTCCGCCAGATCGATCCACCGTTGCAGACGCGCCTTGACTTGGTCGCTTTCACGCCTGAGCGGCGTAGATTCCCCGCTCCTGGTAATGCGGAGCAAATCCTTAAACAGATTGGCGCGTCGACGGCGCTCTATCGGGACCTTGGAAGCCGAACTCATGACACGTATTCCAAGTCAGTATGCCTGCACTACTCTGATTGTTCGATACAGTACAATCCGTACGGCCACGAGTAGTTACCCGTATCGCAATTAAGACTCTGGTCAGATGCATCTAAGTATCTGTATCTGAGACAATCCAGGGCGGTTCCCTTCGCGATTTCAGTACATTCATCACTCCGGATCACCGACATATGCGCCCATCCCATGCGGTTCGTTTGTTTCTTTGCCTGCTCATCGGCTTCTCTACGCTCTCGTGCTTCGGCCTGCCCAACGTAAACGCCGTGGCGCATCTGGTCGATGAGCGCTATAACCACCTCCAAACGCTGGAGGCGGATTTCACCGAGATTTACCAGGGCTCGGGCACCGAACGGACGGAATCCGGCAAGCTGTGGCTGAAAAAACCCGGCAAGATGCGTTGGGAATACCGTTCTCCAGAGGAGAAGTTGTTCGTCAGCGACGGACGAAACGGATGGCTCTATCTTCCGGCTCAGAAACAGGTGCGGAAGTCCTCGATGAAGAACCTGGATGATCTTCGATCGCCGCTGGCCTTTTTGCTGGGTAAGACCAAGCTGGAGAAGGAGTTAACGGGTCTTTCTTTCGCTCCCGACGTTCGGGTATGGCACGAGAATGACATGATTCTCAGGGGCGTTCCTAAGGGGCTGGAGGATAGATTTCATCAGGTGCTTCTCGAGGTCACTCCAGATCACCAGATTGCCAGGATTCTGATTTTTGCCAGCGACGATTCTATGACTGAGTACCGGTTTAGCGACCAGAAAGAGAACGTCTCAATTTCCGATGCGCAGTTCCGTTTCACGCCTGCGCCGGGAACGGAAGTGATAGACGAAATGGCCGCAAATTGATCCAGCCCATCGACGTTACTCCGGATACACTTCGGTGCTAAGTAGCTGTAAAATCGAGGATTTTTCGATGTTAGACTGAGGTCGGGCGGGCCCGGACTCCTCAAGAAAATGGCTGAATTTCTGATCAAAGTCGCGGACGAGCGCGGCCGCTTGCTTCAACAAGTGGAGAATGGAATCTCCGAAGCTGAGGTGCGCGATCGCTTCGCACAACAAGGCTTCCTCGTCTATTGGGTGAAGCCCAAAGGCATATTGGCCGGTGGCAAAAGCCGGCGCAAAGTTAAATCTTCAGTATTTCTGGTTTTTAATCAGCAGCTACTCACCTTGCTCAAGGCTGGCCTGCCGGTTCTTGGCTCTATGGACCTGTTAATAAAACGCCAGCGCGATGGGTACTTTCGCAATTTGCTGCAGAACGTCCGCGAGCGTGTAAAGGGCGGAGAACTGCTCTCGGAAGCATTCGCCGCTCAGCAGGTCTTTCCGAAGATTTATACAACTACGCTGATGGCAGGCGAGAAGAGCGGGAACATGGACGAAGTTCTGACCCGCTACGTAAATTTTCAGCGCATGGCTCTGACCTTCAAGAAAAAACTCGCCGTATCGCTGGTCTACCCGACCCTGCTGGTGTCAGTTGTTACGTGCATGCTGATTTTTCTGGTGACCTATGTCGTGCCGCAGTTTGCAAAGCTCTATTCGGATTTGAATGCGCAACTACCGGCAATCACCAACGTGATGCTCGTAATCGGCACTCACGCCCAGCGTTATGCTCCAGTCGGGCTCGTCGTTCTGGCACTGCTTGGATTTGTGCTTTGGCGTTGGAAAGCAACTGATCGTGGCGCCGAGGCAATCGATCGCGCCACGCACAAAGTCCCGCTGGTTGGCGATATCTGGATGAAGTATCACGTGTCGACGTTCTCGCGGATGCTCTCGACCCTGCTCACAGGCGGTATGCCGCTGGTGCCATCGCTCGAGACAGCCGGAGCTTCCATGAGCAGCCGCACCATTCTTAACGGTATCAATCGCGCGGCGGAGCGGGTCCGCGAAGGGCAATCTCTGGCAAAGAGCCTGGAAGAACAGAAAGTATTCCCTGATCTTTCGGTGGAGATGATCGAAGTTGGGGAATCGACCGGAGCCCTGCCAGCCATGTTGAATTCGGTGGCAGAGTTTTACGAGGAAGACGTGCAGACGGCGCTCTCCGGGGCAATGGCACTGATCGAGCCAATTATCCTGATCATCATGGCGGTTTTTGTCGGCGGAATCCTGATTTCGCTCTATTTGCCGATATTCACATTGGGATCGAGCATTCACTAGAGCGACAAGGCAGGTTTTGAATGAGCAGCATGGCAGAAAAAAAATCGGTATTCGTCGGCGGCGGAAATGGCCAGGTTGGACCGACCAACCGCGTCGACGAACTCGAACGCGCCAAAGACATCGCGCGCAGGTACCGCTGCGATTTCGTTGACCTGCACGATTTTCAGTTGCACCACGATTTGTTCACCAAGATTTCACCGCACCTGATGTTCCGCTACAACTTCGTCCCACTGGAAGAAACCTCCGACGGACGGCTGGCGATTGCAATCGCCGACCCAAGCCAGTTGATGATGATCGATGAGATCAGCCTGCTGTTGAGCAAGCGCATTGTGACCAAGGTCGCGACGCTTTCCCAGATCAGCGAAATTCTGAAGAAGACGGAGCAGTCCAAGCGCGTCCTCGAAGATGCCAGTGAAGGCTTTACCCTCGACGTAGTCCGCGAGTCCGACGAAGGCACGGACGAAAGCATCTCGATTGACAAGCTGACCGCCCAGGGCGATATGAGCCCGATCATTCGGCTGGTCGATACCACGATCTTTACCGCCCTCCAGCGCCGGGCGAGCGATATTCATATCGAGACGCGTGATGACTCAGTCGGTATTAAGTTCCGCATCGACGGCGTGCTCACGCAAGCAATGCCGCCCATTGCCAAGGAACATCATTCGACCATCATTTCCCGCATCAAGGTCATGAGCGAGCTCGACATTTCCGAGCGCCGCGTGCCGCAGGATGGACGCTTCCGCGTGAAGTATGGCCAGCCGGAACGCCCCATCGATTTTCGTGTTTCCATCATGCCTTCGATTCACGGTGAAGACGCCGTACTTCGCGTGCTGGACAAAGAATCGATGAGCGAAAAGTTCCGCTCGCTTACTCTCGACGTCGTTGGGTTTGATGAAGATGACTTGCGCAAGTTCCGCCGCTATATCAAAGAGCCTTATGGGATGGTGCTGGTAACCGGCCCGACCGGAAGCGGCAAGACCACAACACTCTATGCTGCGGTGAATGAGATCAAGACGGAAGAAGACAAGATCATCACCATCGAAGATCCGGTTGAATATCAGATTCGCGGCATCACGCAAATTCCCGTAAACGAAAAAAAGGGCCTCACCTTTGCGCGTGGTTTGCGCTCGATCTTGCGCCACGATCCCGACAAGATCATGGTCGGCGAAATTCGCGACACCGAAACCGCGCAGATTGCCATCCAATCCGCGCTTACCGGCCACCTGGTCTTTACGACTGTCCACGCCAACAACGTCGTCGATGTACTCGGCCGCTTCCTGAACATGGGAGTCGAGCCTTACAACTTTGTTTCGGCGTTGAACTGCATCCTGGCGCAGCGGCTGGTCCGGTTGATCTGCAACTCGTGCCGTCAGGTGGTGAAATATCCGGCAGATGTCCTCGAAGCCAGCGGGCTCGATCCCGACCAGTGGTCGAAGGTCCCGTTCTACGAAGGCCAGGGCTGCATTGAATGCGCAGGCACCGGCTTCCGCGGACGGACTGCAATTCACGAACTCCTGGACCTGAGCGACCGCATTCGAGAGATGATTCTGGCGCGCAAACCAACATCAGAAATTCGCCGCGCTGCCCGGGAAGAAGGGATGCGCTTCCTGCGCGAATCGGCGCTCGACAAAGTCCGTAACGGAATGACCACGCTGAAGGAGATCAATAAGGTCACGTTTATTGAGACGATGCGGTAAAAAAAGTTGCCAGTTCCCGGTTGTCAGTTGCCAGAAATGGCAATGTAACTGGGAACCGGCAACTGGCAACTGACAACTATGTTTAGCACCAACCAATCCGCGCGACCGAAGCTGGCATGCGAGATCGCTCCTGACCGGGTGATTGCCGGCCGCACTTCGGATTCTCAGGTCCTCGACTTGTGCTCGACCACCGAGCTTGCGCCCGGCTGTGTTGTTCCGGATTTGACTGAGACGAACGTTCGCCAGCGAGACATGGTCGTCTCCGCGCTTCGGCGCACGTTGGAGCAGGTCGGCGGGCGCTCCAAAGATGTCGTCGCGATTCTGCCCGATGCGGCCGTTCGAGTGGTCCTGCTGGATTTCGATACTTTGCCGGACAAAACGCAGGAAGCGGAAGGTGTCGTGCGTTTCCGCCTGCGCAAGTCGCTCCCCTTCGATGTAGACAAAGCGTCAGTCTCCTATCACGCATCGAAAACGGCGACTGGTGTTCGCGTCATCGCAGCGGTCGCTTTGAATAACGTTCTCCAGGATTACGAAGCAATCTTTCGCGAAGCAGGATTCAGCCCGGGCGTCGTCCTGCCCTCGATGCTCGCGGCACTGGGAGGAGCGTCTGGAAGTAAAGGGACTCTCGTCATCAAAGTGGATGCCCATACGACCAGCATTGCAATTCTCGACAAGCAGCAACTGCTCCTGTTCCGTACGCTTGAGAATGCCCGCGGAGTGACCATCAGCGGCGAGCAACTGGCTGAAGACGTCTACCCATCAGTAGTCTTTTTCCAGGACACGTATTCAACCAATATCGAAGAGGTCTATGTCGCGGGGATTTCCGACATTGCAGGCGCCGCGCCTGCCCTGAATTCGCAGACCGGAGCTGAGGTAAAGGAACTGGTAAAAGCATCCCAGCTCGGACTTGGCGGCGGATCGATTCCAAAGTGGAGGATGGCGGGAGTAGTCGGCGCGCTGCTTTCCTGATATGCGGCTCAACATCAATCTCGCGTCGCAACCTTACGAGGACGTTCGGCAGTTCTGGACGTACTGGGGGACCGGTCTTGGCCTGCTGGGCCTGATCACGATCGCGCTCCTCTATTTCGCGATCATCGGATTTCGTGATGCCAGTTTGGATCGCCAGCAGATCAACAAGCTCCAATCACAACTGGCGGCATTCGATCATGAGAAAAGCCAGGCTGTCGCCATGCTCAATCAGCCGCAGAACCGCCTGGTACGCGATCAGTCCCATTTTCTGAACGATCTCTTCGCCCGCAAAGCATTCTCCTGGACCCTGGCCTTCGAACAACTGGAGCAGGTGATGCCGGCGCACTTACATGTGATCTCGATTCACCCCGGAATCTCTCCGGACAATAATCTGGAGCTGAAACTAGTGGTTGGTGGCGAAAGCCGCGACCAGGCGCTTGATCTGGTCCGAAAGATGGAACGTTCAAAGCACTTCAGGCAAACCCACATCGACACGGAAAAGTTCAGTGAGCAGCAGAACGGCGGAATTAACGATCGCGTAACCTTTGACATCGACGCACTCTATGTTCCCTCGGGCGAGCCTTCCGAGCACGGCAGCGGAGGTATGCAGTAATGCCCGATTTGAAGCAAACCCGAAATCGGTTGAAGGTCGCTATCGGCGCCCTGGTCCTGGTCGATGCCGTCTGTGTGGTCATGCTCCTCACACCGCTGGCAGGAATGCGAGAGGCGCGGCAACAGCAAATGCAGCAATCGTGGCAAGACTTGAAAGCCCGCCAGCTCGCACCCTGGCGCGGACTAGACAAGAAAATTCCGCACGCGAAGGAAGAAATAGCTCAGTTCTATCAGGATCGGTTCCCCGCAGAAGAGTCAACCATTTCCGCTGACTTGGGCAGGTTGGCTGCTGAAACTGGCGTTCGCATTGGCGGCGTAAAGTACAGCGTAAAAGAAACGCCGCTGGATGGTTTGCAGCGGGTCGAAGTAGCGGCGAGTTTTTCCGGTGACTATCTTCCACTCGTGCGTTTTATAAATGCCCTCGAGCGCGACAAGCTTTTCTTCATTGTTGACGGCGTGGAGCTCGGTAGCGAACAGAACGGCATTGTGGCTTTGCAGATCAAGGTCGAGACCTATTTGAGGACGACGTAAGTGAAAGTAGGCGCGGAAAACCGGAACAAGGTCATCGCAGCGATCTCGCTGGTCGTAGTCGCGGTGGTGTTGATGGCCACGCGCTTCTCCGGATTCATGGGCGGCTCCTCGAGCGCAGCCGAACCTGCTACTACAACCGTCGCCGCAAATCTGGAACCGGAGCGCCCTGTGCGGGCAGGAGCCAGAGCGGATCGCGGTGCGCTCAAAAAGCAGAATCCCGCGCAGTCGCTCGATCCGACCTTACGCACGGATCTTCTGAAGATCAGCGAAGGAACCAGATACGAAGGGACGGGAAGGAATATTTTCAAGGTCTTTGTGGATATTCCAAAGGTAGTTGTGCCACCTGCACAACCGGATGTGGCCAAGAACGAGCCACCGCCTCCACCTCCCCCACCGCCTATTGACCTGAAGTACTACGGCTATGCAACGCCGGCGGGCGGTATGAAGCGAATTTTCCTGGCGCAGGGGGAAGACGTTTTCATTG
>DAIPJJ010000107.1:0-15169 GCA_036770325.1 Terriglobales bacterium | reverse complement strand
CCAACTGCTCGCGAACCTGCATCGCCGATTCGTGAATGGCCCGTTTGATTGGTCAAAAGAGTGGGGTGGAGCAAAGAAATAGCTGCGGCATTCAATCGCAAATAACAGGAAAACTTGAAATGAACTTTCACACTCTGAATCTTTGGGCAATTCTTGTGGCCGCCGCCTCAGCATTTGTGCTTGGAGGACTCTGGTACTCGCCAATCGCGTTCGCCGGAGCCTGGAAACGCGCTAACGGTTACGGCCCGGGGAACACGCCATCGGCCAGCGGCAAAGTATTCGCCGTTGCTTTCCTGTTAAGCCTGGTCATGGCTTTGAATCTGGCGATGTTCCTGAACGATCCAAAGACGACGGCCGCTTGGGGAGCGACCGCAGGTTTCCTTGCTGGGTTTGGCTGGGTGGCGATGGGGATCGGAATAGTGTCTTTATTCGAGCGCCGCCCGTTCCGCTACGTTGCGATCAATGGCGGATACCTGACGGTCGCACTTGTGGTCATGGGCGCCATCCTCGGCGCCTGGCGATAATCGTGCATGTAGTAGCGCGAATGACAATCAGGCCGCATCTCCGTTTCGCCTTGTACAGTTCGGAGAGGCAGCAGGCGAGCCGAAATCAAACAAACTTGCTAACCTAGACCCATGGCTACCACTGGGGAGCGCTTTGAGCGCGCGGTGTCGATCATGGCTAAGCTGCGTGGACCAGGTGGATGTCCCTGGGACCGCGAGCAGAACTTCGATTCCATCAAGCCATACACGATCGAGGAAGCCTATGAAGTACTTGAAGCAATCGACAATCGGGACTGGGAGGAACTGCGCGGCGAGCTGGGTGATCTGCTTTTGCAGGTGCTCTTCTACTCCCAAATGGCTTCGGAAGAAAATCGCTTTTCAATAGACGATGTTCTTGACCGGCTTTCAAACAAGCTGGTCGACCGCCATCCCCACGTGTTCGGCAACGTCACTGCCGAAACCTCTGCTGAGGTTCTACGTAATTGGGAAGCCCTGAAAGCCGAAGAAAAGAAGAAGCAGCGTGAAGCTGAGGGAGGCGAGCGGACCAAACCGGAGCAGGCAAATTCCGTGCTCGCGGGAGTTTCTTCCGCTATGCCGGCATTGCTGGAAGCGCAGAAGCTCAGCTCGCGAGCAGCACGGGTTGGTTTCGACTGGCCCGAAATCGAGGGATTGTTTGACAAGCTGCGCGAGGAAACCTCGGAACTGAAGCGCGAACTCGAACAAATCCCCGCAACTGCAAAATCCCCGGGAGCAGGAATCGCCGGATCGGGGAAGCCGCAGGTTCCAGAAGAAATTCGCGAACGACTCGAGGATGAAGTCGGGGACTTGTTCTTTGTCATGGTGAACATCGCGCGCTATCTTTCGCTGGATCCGGAGTCCGCTCTGAAGAAAAGCAACCGCAAGTTCAAACGCCGTTTCCAGTGGATCGAAGAGCAGCTTTCCCCTTCAGGCCGCAAGCCCGAGCAAGTCAGCATGGACGAACTGGAATTGCTGTGGCAGCAGGCCAAGGAGCGCGAGCGGATCCCAACGGCGGCGCCCAGCACACGATGAGAATCGAAGCCATAACCCTTCGCGAAATCCGTCTCCCGCTGAAGCACTTCTTTGAAACCAGCTTTGGACGGACCGACAATCGTCGCGTCCTTCTCGTAGAGCTTCACTGTGAAGGGGGCGAAGGTTGGGGAGAGTCCGTCGCATCTGAAGGCCCGTTCTTCAGCTATGAGTGGATCGAGACCGCATGGGCGACGATTCGTGATTTCCTCGCCCCGCTGCTGATTGGACGCGACATCGCCGAGGCCAAAGATAGTGCAGGGTTGATGTCGCGAGTTCGTGGCCACAACATGGCAAAGGCCGCTCTCGAAAACGCTCTGTGGGATGCGGAAGCAAAGGCCAAACAGCAGCCTTTGTGGAAACTACTAGGCGGCAGTCGAACCGAAATTGGTTGCGGAGTGTCCATCGGTATTCAAAATTCTCACGAGCAGTTGCTGGAGAAAATTGAGGCCGAGCTCGCAGCGGGCTATCAGCGGATCAAAATAAAAGTGAAGCCGGGTTGGGACCTCGACGTGCTCGCAAAAATCCGGAGACGCTGGCCCGATATTCTGCTCAGTTGTGACGCAAACTCCGCGTACAGCCCGCAAGATACACAACATCTGAAGGAATTCGACCAATTCGGGTTGCTGATGATCGAACAGCCGCTCTGGCACGACGACCTTCTCAATCACGCAAAGTTACAGCGTGAGCTGATGACGGCAATTTGTCTCGACGAATCCATTCACCACGCACGCGACGCGCAAGCTGCGATTGAACTTGGCGCTTGCCGGATCATCAACATCAAAGTCGGCCGCGTCGGAGGATTTGGCGAAGCCATTGCGGTTCACGATCTCTGCGAAAATCACAAAATTCCGGTCTGGTGCGGAGGCATGCTCGAAACCGGAATCGGGCGCGCACACAACATTGCGCTTTCAACCCTGCCGAACTTTTCCCTTCCGGGAGACGTTTCAGCTTCCAAGCGCTATTGGCACGAAGACATAGTCGAGCCAGAGATCGAAGTCACTTCGCGCGGCACGATTCAGGTAAGCGATCTACCTGGTACCGGCTTTGAGCCGAAGAAAAAGCTTATTGAGAAACTCACCGTCAGGAAGGAAGTTTTGCGAGGGCAAGCTGCGGGTGTCTAGTGGTCGCAGCACAGCGTTTTGTCGGCTTGTTCTTTCGGTTCAGCCTGATTGTGATTTTGCGCACCCTGCTTTTCTTTAGCTTGCTGAGCGTTGCTTTCCGGATGTTCTTCCATCGCCTGCTTCTTGAGGAGCTCCACGCCTTGCGCAAAGGTCAGATTGCCGGGGACCGGCCGGAAATCAGAGAAAGTATCACTTGACTGAATGCTCAGTTTCTTTACGAACAGGATTTTCCCCGTAAACGACAGCTCCATGTGAATCACTTCCCAATGGTGATTGCCGACATCGGCCTGCTGCACGAGGAACCGTCCGCCGGGATCAAGGTGTCCGAGAATACCCCAGCCAAACCCAACTTCCTTCTGTAATGTGCCGTCGATCTCGGCAATGCGCAATTGCTTCGCATCGACGAGCACATGACCGTACATGCCTGTGAGCACCTGTTCCACGTGCGTCGGCGGATTGTAATTCGGATTTGGACGGAAATTCAGCCGGACGAGTTCATCGCCAGGCGAACCCAGACCTTCTCGCCCCTGCACGGTTCCGTCTCGCTGATAAAGGAAAGCGTTGGGAAGGGCACTGAGTATTCGGGTGGTGTGCTCGGCGTCTTCCTTTTCTTGTTTCTTTTTTCTACGGAGTTCCTGCGGGTTGTGAACGTAGTTTGCCAGCCGCGCCTCTTCTGCCTGCTTCTGCTGCGGCGTCAACGGGTGTCCATTTTGCATTACCAGGAGTCCCGCCGTTGCCTCCTGGGTTTCCACCAGTAATTTTGTTTGTGAATATTGTGGGGTCTTCTTTTCGTCCTTAAAGCTGAAGTGAAGTCCTGTGCCCTGGTTTGACGAAATCTCATTGTGTACGGCGCGCCGCACCAGTTCAGCAGGAGGCAGATGGAGTTCGTCCGACTCGTCAGCGGCAGTTGCGCAGGGCACATACAGAGTCAGCAGAAGGACCGTGGTGGTGACGATCAGCTTGGATTGAGGGCAAGGGCGCATCGTGCACCAATCGGTTAGAGGAGAAAACGATAGCGCCATGTTGTCTCTAAGGCAAGGCTTAGTTCATCCGCACTCTCTACATGCTGGTGTTGCGAACCGCTCTCAGGTCGCAAGGCCCGCGCAGACGCAGATGATTTACAATCCAACTGCGGGAATCGCGCCGCTCGCGGAGGGGGTCATGTCCACAGCCGTTACGCATCAACTCGCTCGCATAGGAAGCTCCGTCTCGATCAAAGGGGAGATTTCTGGCGACGAAGATATCTATGTAGATGGTCAGATCGACGGCAGTATTCTGCTTAAGGGAAACAGCCTGAGCATTGGCCCTGAAGGCCGCGTGCATGCAAATGTCACGGCCAAGAACGTGACCGTGAGCGGATCGCTGGAGGGGAATCTTCAGATCAGCGAGCGGACCGAGATGCGAAAGACCGCCGTCGTCACTGGGGATGTGCAAACGCGGCGGATCGCGATCGAAGAAGGCGCTTATTTCAAGGGCAAGCTGGAAATCTTGACGGATAGCAAGCCCCAGGTCAGTTCAGGGACGGCAGTTGCCGCGGCTTCTGCTGGGCTTTCGCATTCCGCGCCGGGAAGCGCTGAGTCAACAAAGTAGGCTGGCCCCCGGAACCTGCGCCGGGGTATATTGAGCAACACACGGGGTTTGATTGCCGCTAGTGCTACTTCCGCGGTTGCGCACATAGCGGCGCTTCAACTATGAAATTTTTCCGCAGCACGCCGGCGGCTCCGCCGGAACCCAGAACTCAGGAGAGGCTTTCCCGCCGGTCAAGTGCAATGGCCGAGCTTTCGCGAATTCTGAAGACTGAAGATCCCCTTTGCGTACTCGATATTGGCGCGACTTCGGCCAGTAACATCCGATTTTTTACCGAGCGCGGTCACAAAATTTATAGCCAGGACCTGCTTGAGGCCTCTGCGGAACCGTCGCTCGCCATCAGCAATGAACAGGGGCTGCCCACACTGGATAGCAAGAAATTCCTGGAAGAAAATCTGGCGTACCCGAATACGCACTTCGATCTGGTTTTCTGCTGGAATTTGGCCGACTACCTTGATGAAAGCCTGGTCAAGCCGGTGATCGGCAGGCTATGGTCGGAAATGAAGCCGGGCGGAATGCTGCTGGCTTTTTTTCACACGCGCGAAGCCGGTCCTGACGCGCCGTATTATCGTTATCACATCACAGCTACTGACGTGCTGGAAATGCAGGTGCTGAACGCCAAGCCTCGAAAAGACCGGGCCAAGAACTTCGCCCTGCAGCGTGTATTCAACAACCGCCACATCGAAAACCTCTTCCGCGATTTCGCATCTATCAAGTTCTTTCTCTCGCGCGATAACGTTCGCGAAGTTCTGGTGATTCGTTAACACTATTATCCCTTTCCCTCGCTAGCGAAAACTACCTTGTCATTCTGACGATCTGTCTGGCTAAGAACGGAGTTTTTGCCAACGCCGAAACTACTGGCCTGCGAACAGCCCTGGGCCAGCGGAGCAGTCCACGAAGCCTCGATGATGCGCGGAAGATGTGGACGAGGCGCTTGTGGTACTCGCGTGAATAGTTCTCTAAAGCCCGGTTCAGGGAGATTTGTTGCTTCCAAAATGGAGCCAGGCACTCGGCTGCCAATGCGCCACTCCGCATCGCGAGAGAAATGCCGTCCCCGATAAACGGATCGACGAAGGTCGCCGCGTCGCCGATTTGAAGCATCGAGTTCTGCAGCGGCTCCGGCTGGTGAAACACCAACGGCGATGTCACGATTGGCTGTGTGGCCAAGGTCCACGTCCGGCTACGTTCCAGTAGCTCAGCATGTTGTCTCAGAACATCGTCCATTGAACGCGCCGCGTCGGCTCTGATCATCGCGCACACGTTAATTCGCATGCCCATTCCTTCTTCAAAATGGCTGACTGGTTGTACTCCGCAATAACCTTGATCAAAGAAATACAAGTCGACCGAATGAGGAGCACATTCTTCGTAGTAATGTGCTTTGATCCCCAGCCATTTGTTTCCATTCATCTGTGCGCGAGTAGTTTCACTGGTGAAATTCGACCACCGGCCGCTTGCATTGATAACTGCCTTTGTGTCGAAATTCCCGCGGGTGGTTTCAATTCGAAAATGTCCATTCCCTTCGACGCTACGAACGTGCGTTTCCTGATGAGTGCAAACTCCAGCCGCCAAACATGCGCTCCAAAGCCCAGCATCGAGATCGTAGCGAGTAATGCTCGCGGCGGCGGGCGCGATCGGTGCATGTAAAGTCGCGCCGTCCAGAAAGATGCGCGCTTGGCAGATCACCGGTGCGGTCCTGATCTGTGACTGCGAATCACCGCCAAGCAAGCTGCCGCATAGGCCCAACGACTCAGCCGAGACAAATTCTCCACAGACTTTGTGTCGCGGAAAACGGCCGCGCTCCAGAAGCAACACGCGAGCGCCGCTGCGAGCTGCGGTAATGGCTGCCGCACAGCCCGCCGGTCCGCCGCCGATGATTGCCAGATCGAAGAGCATTACTTTGGAATCATCTTCCATGCGATCATGCCCATCCGGTATAGATAATGAGTTTGCGTCTCCACATTCGCCGCCCCGCCTTTGCACAAAAGTTCCTGCATCTCTTCGATCGTGTACGCCTGCTTCACTGAGGCAGGAGCATCATGACGGGTTAGCCGGCTCCGATACAAGGGAGCTCCCAGGTAGGCCAAGGCGAGATGTAGTGGATGCCGGATCAAGTCATTGACCAGCACTGCCACTCGCGAAACTCGCAACGATTCTCGCGTGAATCGGACCGCATCAGCCGGCGAAAGATGATGCAGGAACAGGGAACACGAAACCAGATCGAAGGTAGAGTCAGTAAAGGGAAGCGTCAGTGCGTCAGCAACAACTTTCCGTGAAGCGCCATTCCGCGGAAGGTGAGTGCTGGCACGATCAAGAAGTGTGATCTGCAGCGAGATGCCTTCTTCGGCTAGCTCGCGAGCTGCATGGGCTGGCACGAATCCACTTCCTGACGCTACTTCGAGGATGGAAAGGCCGGACTTGCGAGTCTGCCGCGCAACTGAGCGAATCATTTCCCGGGTGGTAGTTACTCCACCGAGACGAATGTTGAATGACTGCAAGTCACGAATCGATCTGGCGACCTCGTCGGGAGTACCCGAATCGCTGTCCAGCAGTTCGTGAGTGGGTCTCCGCTTCACGCCAGAATTCTAGCGGATGGCGGGCTTGGCATTGTTAGCGAAAAGTCAAGCGTGGTCCGCCCAAGTTTGTAAAATCCAAAGCGAACCAGCCAATAACAGTCTGGAATTTGTGATCCGCGAAAATCCGTGGCCGAAGTGGCTTTCACACTTCTGCCAGCTCTTCTTCGAGCATCTGCTTGTTATAGAGGTCGGTGTAATAACCGTTCGCGGCAATCAGTTCTTCATGAGTTCCGAGTTCGACGATGCGGCCACCATGAAGCACGGCGATGCGATCGGCGTTGCGAACGGTAGAGACGCGATGCGAAATGAAGATCGTGGTTCGATCACGCATCACCTCCCGCAGATGATTCAGGATCCTGTCCTCGGTCTGAGTATCCACGCTCGAGAGCGCGTCATCCAGGATCAGGATTCGTGGATTGCGGATCAGAGCGCGTGCAATCGCGGTACGCTGCTTTTGCCCCCCGGAAAGAGTGATCCCGCGCTCTCCCACAAGCGTGTTGTACTGTTCGGAAAAATTCTCAATTTCATTTCCAATGCTTGCTGCGTCCGCCGCCCAGCGGACCTGCTCATCGCTGGCATTTTGCACGCCGAACGCGATGTTCTCGCGAATAGTTTCGCTGAACAAGAAAGTCTCCTGCGGAACAAATCCGATGTTTCGTCGCAAATCCGCGAGCGGATATTCCCGAACGGCTCTGTCAGCGATCAACACCGATCCTGGCTCAGATTCGTAAATTCTCGGGATAAGACTGACCAGCGTGGTTTTCCCCGAACCGGTCGGGCCGACTATTGCAAGGCTGCTTCCCGAGGGAATTCGCAAATTGATGTCTTTCAGGACCGGTGTTCCGTTGTAGGCGAAATTCAAGTTGCGGAATTCGATATCACCACAAAGCGGCAACTCCGGTCTCTGCCGGACATTCGCTGCATCTGCAATCTCCGGGCGCTCGCGCATCAACTGGTCGATTCGGCCGAGCGAAGCCGTTCCACGCTGGAAGATGTTGATGACCCATCCAAGCGCAATTACCGGCCACGTCAACTGGGCCATAAACGTATTGAACGCCGTGAAATCCCCAACGCTGATGCGGCCATACAAAACTTCTCTGCCGCCAAGCCACAACACCAAAACGATGGCCAGCCCGAGCATCGTCTCGAGCGTCGGCCACAGCATGCCCATCAACCGCACCAGAGTCAGGCTACGCGAAATGTATTCGCGGTTCGCAACTTCAAAGCCTTCTATTTCCGCCTCTTCCTGTACGTAGGCCCGAATGATCCGTACTCCAGAAAAATTCTCCTGAGCGCGAGCGGAAATCTCTGAGAACATCGCTTGAATTCGTTCGAACCGTTCGTGAATCCGCCGCCCGAAGTATTGAACGATGATGCTGACGACTGGCAGCGGCAGGAACGCATAAAACGTCAGCCGATAGCTGATGTGCATCATGAAACCGAGGGCAATCGCGGTAAACACAATGGTGTTGGCCGTGTACATGAACCCCGGGCCGAGCAGCATGCGCACAGCGTTCAAGTCATTTGTGGCGCGGGCCATAATGTCGCCGGTACGCGTGCGCTGGTAAAAGCTGTGCGAAAGCGTTTCGAGATGCAGGAAGAGATCGTTGCGGAGATCAAACTCGATATCCCGGGAGACCCCGATCACGATCCAGCGAATCAGAAACTGGAAAATTGCCTTAGTCCCGGAAACTGCCAGGAGCAGCAGAGCGAGCATCCCAATTTTATGCAGAGAGATTCCGGCCTTCTGCATATCATCGATAGCGCGGCCGACTATCGGCGGGATCAGCGCCCAAGCGCTGTTCATCAGCAAAACGCATACCGCACCCCAGACGTAACCTTTCCGGTATTTCTTCAGGTAGGGAACTAAGGGGAGCAGAGCTTTGGGAAACATGGGCTGCTAGGGTGATTCTAGCAGCAGGTTCAGACCGGCAAATCGCGGCTACGAGCGTCGCCTTTACTGATGAGACCTCTTGCTGTGCCGGCGCTCGGTGATGTAAGCAACGTTTTCCGAAAAGCAAGCGCCAAAGGCGGCGCCCAGCAGCACGATCCAAAGAGCAAGAAATCCCCAGTTTGAATGACTGAGCAATGAAATTGCTCTATCGAAGTTCATCAGGCTTGCTCCAAGGTTCGCCATCATCTCCGGCGGCGTTGTTGCAGAGAGCATTATCCGACCACTTCAGGCGCGGCCATAGCGAATCTGCGGCTTTCCGGTTACCTCTTTGTATTCCCTCAACACGCGAGAGATCGCGCGTACCTGTTCGGCCGGACTTAAGCTGGTGTCGAGCACTTCGCGTTCGACGCGTCCCAGCCAGTAACCGACAGCTTCATCGATTCCGGAAGCAATCTCTGTTGCTATTAAACCCACCAACTCGGGTTGTCTTGTGACGCTCGCCACAATTTTTCCTCTTCTTCAGGAACAGTTTAAGCACGTCAATGAACGCCCGATAAGCTTGCAGAGATGACGGGCGTTGCCGCCCGTCCTCGGTCCCCTCGTTACTCGTTCTGCGGTGCGGATTGCTGGTTCTGCATCCGTTCGTGCATTCGCTGTTGCCGTTGCGAGATGATCTGCGCGACTTTCGCCTTCTGGTCTGCATTTAGAAGCTGGTAGATCTGCGATGCGATCTTGGCGTGCTCAACCTGCATGCGCACGTGCGTCTGAGCTTCCTGGGTTGCGATTGCTGTGGCTTTGTCTTCTGCAAAGCTTCCGCTGGTTATCAACTGGGTCATTGCTTCATGAGCAGTCCTTTCCTGCTGCATCAGCGGTTTCATGTTTGCTCTTTCGCTCTGGAAGATCTGCTTAACTTGTGCCTTTTGATCGTCAGTCAAATTGAGTTGACGCAAAGGCAGTCCAAATTCAGGCCCTCCCTTGAAGTGCCGCATCATGTGGTGTTTCGGGCCGGTGGGTGCCGGGGCCGTTTGGTCCTGTGCTAATGCCATCCCGGCGAACATTGCCAGACCGGCTGCCATCGCGCCTAACTTTGATTTCATTGATTTCATTTCATCCTCCTGATTTCCACCTTGGACGTACATAAACTAGAACACAGTCGCCCGGAAGTTGGCGGTAAAGAGTGGGTCAATCCGAGTAAATCTTTGTAAATCGCAGGATTGCCGGATTTGACGATTCTTTACCGGCTGCTTGCCTGTCTGCCACTAAAATGAACGTTGTGGAACGGATTCTGGTCATCGACGACGACGTTGAACTTTGCTCGCTGGTGAGCGAGTATCTCCGACCGGAGGGATTTCAGGTCGAGGCTGTGCACGACGGGAAGACCGGCCTTACCCGTGCGCTCAGTGGCGACCACCTTTTGATTGTCCTCGACGTCATGCTTCCGGGGCTGAATGGGTTCGACGTCCTGCGCCGGATCCGGGATGACTCGCGTATTCCTGTTCTGCTGCTTACCGCGCGCGGCGAAGACGTGGACCGCATTGTCGGGCTTGAGATCGGCGCGGATGATTACCTGCCGAAGCCTTTCAACCCTCGCGAACTGGTCGCGCGCATCCGAGCAATTTTGCGTCGTTCCAGCAAGAGCAAGGAACAGGAGGTCCCGGAAGTCATTCGCGTAGGTGACGTGGAACTGGATCCCGCAACGCGGACTGTATTGCATCGCGGAAAGCCAGTAGATTTGACGTCGGTCGAATTCGAACTGCTGCAGGTCCTGCTGCGCGAAGCCGGGCGCGTGGTTACACGCGAGGCGCTTGTCGATGAAGTTCTGGGCCGAAAATTTTCGCCGTTCGATCGCAGTATCGACATGCACGTCAGCAAGGTACGCAAGAAGCTTGGCGACTCAGACACCGGTGACCACATCAAGACGGTTCGTGGCGCAGGTTATATATTCGCGCTTACCCGTCCGAAGACGAAAAACGCAACTCGATGAAGAGCCTGTTTCTTAAGATTTTTCTGTCCTTCTGGCTCGCGCAGGCCTTGTTCCTGGCGGTCGCGATTATCGTCACAGTTGCCATGCGGCCCACCCGTCAAACCTCCGCCATCGAGGCGCAACAAACGAGATTCCTTAACGACTCCATCGCTGCATACCAGGCCGGCGGTGTAGATCGTCTGCGGGAGTATCTGCGCAACATTCGTGACACCCGGCATATTCGCGCGGTCTTGTTCCGCGATGACGAAAGCCTTCTGGGACACACGGTGCCCCCCTGGTTTATCGAAACGGTCAAAGGTCAACGGAGGACAACAGATACTCTGCTCGGCCGGCTGAACCCTCGTTTCCAGATGCTGAAGGCTTCGACGGTCGCTGAAGATGGGCACACTTACACCCTCGTTACCGAGCTGCCTCCGGGACAAAGCCCACTCTTCGGACCCAAAGGCGTGCCAGGGCTAGGAATTCTAATCTTCATCCTCATTTCCGGGCTGGTGTGCTACTTCCTGACGCGCTTCCTTACCGCGCCTGTTATTCGCCTGCGAAAGGCTGCGCAGAAGCTTGCGGCTGGCGATCTCTCCGCCCGCGTCGGCGGCCGCTCGTCGCCAAATGGGGATGAAATTTCTCAGCTCATCCATGACTTCGACCTGATGGCGGAGAAGATCGAAAAGCTGATCAACGCGCAATCGCGCCTGCTGAAAGACATTTCCCATGAACTCCGTTCTCCACTTGCGCGCTTGACGGTTGCTCTTGAACTAGCACGCCAGCGTACGGGCCCCGAGGCGCAAACAATTCTGGATCGCATGAGTCTCGAATCAAGCCGCATGAACGAATTGATTGGGAGCCTCACGACGATAGCCCGCCTGGAGAGTGGCGCAAGCACTGTACGAAGGCAACATGTGGATCTCGAAGAACTGGTCCAGGAGGTGGCCCGCGACGCAGCTTTCGAAGCCCAAAGCCGCAAAACGCAGGTGGAATGCGAGATCCTTGACGAACTCCCGATCAGCGGAGACCCCGCCCTGCTGCGAAGCGCCATTGAAAACGTTGTGCGAAACGCCACGCGCTACACACGCGAGGGAACGGCGGTGAAAATCCGTGCTGAAAGGCTTAAGTTCGGCGAATGGGAAGACGCCGTCATTTCGGTCAGCGATTCCGGCCCGGGTGTGCCCAAAGAAGAACTCGACAGGATCTTTCAACCTTTCTATCGCATCGACGACGCGCGCGGACGTTCCACGGGCGGTGTGGGTCTAGGCCTGGCGATTACCGACCAGGCAATCAGGCTTCACGGAGGCACTGTGCGCGCATCCAACCTTCCTGAGGGTGGGCTGCTGGTTGAGATCCGTTTGCCGCTGCAGTTCGCGTCGGAGAAGGTTCCCGAACGTGCTCCAGTTTCCGCAGCTAGAGACGTATAACGGTCTCGGCCAGTTTGCTCTTTTCTGCCCATTCCTGATACACAATTGAATACTCAGGTTTTAAGGTTCGAAGACCAGCGTCTCGACGTTGTACGCTTATTTCCAAAAGCAAAGGCCGTTAGAATTGCTGTCCTTGGAGAGAGGGGCTGGTGTGACTTGCCTCTGGGCGAAACCTTGAAGCTCTGAAACTTGAAACCTTTGAAACTTTAAATCGGGAAGAGCCTAAATGCGCATGAAGTCTCGTTGGGTGCGGGGTGCGGTCGCCGGCTTGGCTGTTGGGCTGTGGAGTGGCTGCATCAATTCATCCAAAACTCCATCGAATACCAGTCTGATGTGGATCGCTACCCAAGGCGATCAAAAGGTACGCACTTACAACATCAATCAGGACAATGGCTCCATCGCTCTCGTCGGGAATGGTGCTCCCGCAGCCACGGGCGTGCAGCCCGTCCAAATGGTTATCACGCCCGACGCTAAGACGATGTTTATAGCTAACTCCGGCGCCAACGGAACAGCCGGGTCGATTACCGCTTACACGGTCAACGGCGACGGTACCCTGGCCGCTTCCGGCAGCGGTACCGCAGCCGGGGAGACGCCCATAGCGCTCGCCATAGATTCCACGGGGAAATTTCTTTTCGTCGCCAATCAGGGAACATCGAGTGATGTCGCGTCAGGAACAATCTCGGTCTTTTCCGTCTCGGATACCAGCCTTACCGAAGTCGCTGGCAGTCCTTTCCCAACGGCCCTGGCTGGCGAGGTGAGCGGCACCGGACCGAGCGCGGTTGCGGCTTCTCCCGCTGGGAATTTCGTCTACGTGGCCAATGCGTTTAACAATACGGTCGAGAGCTTTTCATACGACACAACATCCGGAGCACTGACTTTCATTAACGAATACGGCGCCGGAGCTAATCCAAGTGGACTCGCATTTTCGCGCTGCGCTGGTGTCAGCTCCAGTTCGGCCACGCCGACCTGCGCTGCGGCTGATGCCATTAACCTTTTCGTTGCCAATTCAGGCTCAAACAACATGAGTATCTTTGCCGCTTGCATCCAGGTCTCGGCCACCTGCGCAAGTCCGAATGGCACGCTTGCGCAGATTTCTTCAGGTTCACCGGTTGCAGCAGGAGTCGGCCCTGCGACGGTGCTGATCAATCCGACGTCTGATTTCGTCTATGTAGTGGACCGCGGATCGAATCAGGTCAGTGGATTTCAGTACAGTCCTGCAACCGGCGCGTTGACGTCGCTCGGCGGTGCCGTTTCTGGCGGAGCCTCGGTATTCTCCGGCGGCATCACTGCGAATGTAGCGAACAATTCGAACACCTTTAACTGGGTTGTCGTCTCGAACAATGGCGCATCCAGTGTCTCGGCGTTTCGCGTGAATGCTACGGGAAAACTAGTCGCGCTAACTTCGGGTCCGTTCGCCGTTCAGGGCCAGCCTTCGGCCATTCTCATTCACTGATGATGCTCTCACTTCCGCGAGCAATGATGATTCGCCTCGCGCGATTTGCTATCGTCGTAAGCATGAGCACGTTTGCAATTGCGCAGGCTCTCACCCCACCTCAGGCGATTACCGATCCGAAGCAAATTACCTCAAAGCCAGACGCGAACGTTCAGCAAGGAGAGGAAAGCCTCTCGCTCGAACGCTTGTATATGACTCGCCAGATCGGCGATTCCGCGTGGTCGCCGGATGGTAAGACGATCGTTTTCGTTTCAAATATCACCGGGCGCAACAATCTGTGGCTGGTCCCGTTCTCTGGCGGCTGGCCGATGCAACTCACCGTGAGCGACCAGCGGCAGACGCATCCAGCGTGGTCGCCAGATGGAAAATGGATCGCGTATCAATCTGACTACGATGGCGACGAGCAGTGGGACATTTTCTTCGTCTCACCGAAAACCGGGCAAGTAGTTAATGTGACGAAGACGCGCGAAGTCTCGGAGGAGTATCCGACATGGTCTCCGGACGGACGTTATCTCGCCTACATGGTAAAGCCGAAGACGTCATCTGTCTTTGAGATCGATGTATTCGATACCGTCCTGCGCGATGTGAAGCACGTTACGACGAACACACCTGCCGACAAGATGAATGTTGGGCCGGTTTGGTCGAAGGACGGGAAGTTCATTGCTTACACGCAGGAAGAGGCGAAGGGTACAAATTCGAATATCTTTGTCGCCGAGGTGGCGACTGGAACCAGCACGCTTGCGACTCCACACCAAGGCGAAAAGCTCTATACGGCGAGTGACTTCTCTCCGGATGGCAAGTCGCTCTTGGTCACTTCCAACGCGGCCAACGGATACCACAACGCGGGCGTCCTCGACCTCGCAACGAAAAAAATCAAGTGGATCACCGAGGACAAGTGGGAGATTTCGGGCGGCAATTTTTCCCCGGATGGAAAGCTTGCTACTTTCCGCGCGAATGTTGATGGGTACACGAATCTGTACCTCCATGACATCGCCGCAGACAAAACAAGGGAGTTGCCCCTCAAGAAAGGTCTGAATTCGTTTGGCGGCGCGGAATCGGCATTTTCCCGCGAAGGGAAAAAGCTGATCTATTACCACAACGGCGCGAGTGCGCCGAGCGACGTGTGGGTATACGACCTCACGGCCGGAAAATCTACGCAGGTCACGCACTCGCTGATGGCCGGAGTTCCCAGCGACCATCTGGTCGAGCCTTTTCTGGTGCACTATCCCAGCCGCGATGGCAAATGGACGATTTCAGCCTTCGTTTACGTCACCCGCAACATGCAACGCAACGGGCAGAACGCTGCGATCGTTTACATTCACGGCGGGCCCAAGTCGCAGACCATGGATTCCTTCAATCGCTTCGTTCAACACATCGTGAATCAGGGATACATGGTGATCGCGCCGAACTATCGCGGCGGGACGGGCTATGGCAAGGCATTCGAAGACGCGAACCTGTTCGATATGGGCGGTGGAGATTTGCAGGACGTTCTGGCCGCAGCAGATTTCGTAAAGCAGACCGGCTATGTCGATGCCAAAAAATTGATCGCCATGGGCGGAAGCTATGGCGGTTACATGACCATGATGGCGGTGACC
>DAIPJJ010000261.1:0-4365 GCA_036770325.1 Terriglobales bacterium | reverse complement strand
ACCGATTCCATCCAGCCGGTGATCAACGGCAACAATGAAAGCACGTTTTCGGTCGCGTGAAAGAGTGGCTCTTGAGTTTCCTGCAAGTCTTTGTTGTAGGCGAGCGGCAGGCCTTTCATTGTCATCATGAGCGCTGTCGCATCACCGGTGACTCGGGCGGCCTTGGCGCGCGTGAGTTCGAGAAGATCGCCATTCATTTTTTGAGGCATGGCGCTGCTGCCGGTCGAATATGCTTCAGGCAAATGTATGAAACCGTACTCCTGCGTAGAAAAGAGCAGCATTTCTTCGGCCCAGCGGCTCAGGTGCAGAGCCAGCAAAGAAAGCGCATTCAAGAACTCGAGCACGAAGTCGCGGTCACTGGTCGTATCCACGCTGTTTGCGGTCGGCCCATCGAATCCAAGTTCGGACGACATCAGCTCGCGATCAAGAGGCAAGGTCGATCCGGTAACTGCGCCTGAACCAAGCGGACACAGGTTCGCGCGCTTGCGGCAATCACCGAGGCGGTCGCGGTCCCGAAGCAGCATTTCCATATACGCAAGCAGCCAATGCGCAACCAACACAGGCTCGGCGCGCTGCATGTGCGTGTAAGCCGGCATGGCAGCCTGCCCAGCTTCCTCGGCGCGGTTGAGGAACGCCGAAATCAGTTCGGAAATTGCTTCGCTGATTTCATCGCAACCCGAGCGCACGTATAACCGCAAATCAGTCGCGATCTGCTCGTTGCGGCTGCGGCCGCTGTGCAGCTTGTAACCGGCATCACCAATCAGCTTCACGAGCTGCTTCTCGACGAAGTGATGAACGTCTTCAGCTTCGGAATCGTCGAGGAAGTCGGGCGAGCTTGCTGCCCTCTCGCCGATCTGATCGAGTCCCTTGAGAATGGATTCAAGCTCGCTGGTTGAAAGTACACCTGCGTGTTGCAACGCCCGCGCATGGGCCGCGCTGGCTTCGAGTTCGCATTCGAGCAAGCGGCAGTCGAAGTCAAACGACCGCTGCCATTTTTCGAATGCGGGATCGAGGGGCTGTCGAAACCGCCCTGACCACATCTTCATCGCACAACCTCTTCCTGTTTTCTCTGCGAACTCGATGTTCCCTCAGCGTTCTCTGCGGTTAAATTCTTTTGTCTTTGAATCTGCGCGCGCGACCGCGACGGCAGGCCGAGAATACGTATAAATCCCGCCGCATCCTTCTGGTCGTAACTCTCGCCCATCGTGAAGGAAGAGAGGTCCGTTCGATACAGCGAGTGCTCGGACTTGCGACTGACAACAGACACGTTCCCTTTATATAAAGACAGCGTGACCGTGCCAGTCACTTCTTTTTGCGTGCTCTCGACGAATGCATCCAGCGCTTCCCGCAAAGGCGTAAACCACAGACCGTAGTAAACGAGTTCGGCATACTTCAACGCGATGTGCTGCTTGAAGTGCATGACGTCGCGTTCGCAGCAGAGCGCTTCGAGCTCACGATGTGCGGCGATCAACAGAGTGCCACCGGGAGTTTCGTAGCATCCGCGCGATTTGATTCCGACAAACCGGTTCTCGACGATATCGACGCGGCCGATCGCGTTGCGGCCGCCAATCTCGTTGAGCAATTCGACGAGCGAAACCGGATCAAGACGCATTCCGTTCACGCCAACGGGAACACCCTTCTCAAATTCGATCTGCACGTGTTCTTCGCGGTCGGGAGCCTCCTGCGGCGACTTCGAAATTTGCCACGTGCTCGGAAACGGCACATTCGCCGCGTCTTCGAGCTCTCCGCCTTCATGGCTGATATGCCAAAGGTTGCGATCGCGACTGTGGATTTTTTCTCGGCTCTGGGCCAGCGGAATTTTGTGCGCTTCGGCATAGTCCAGGCAATCTTCGCGCGACTTCAGGCTCCACTCACGCCACGGCGCGATCACTTTCAGTTCGGGCGCCAGCGCCTGGTACGTAAGCTCAAAACGTACTTGATCGTTTCCCTTGCCCGTGCATCCGTGGGCAACGGCCGTCGCACCTTCACGGAGCGCAACTTCCACCTGGTGCTTCGCAATCACCGGGCGCGCCATAGAAGTGCCGAGCAGATACTTGTGCTCGTAAACCGCGCCTGCTTTGAGCGATGGAAAAACATATCCCGTCAAAAATTCTTCGCGAAGGTCCTCGACAAGTACCTTGCTCGCACCCGTCTTATACGCCTTCTCGACAACCGCTTCGATGTCATCACCCTGTCCAACGTCGGCAACCATGGCGATGACTTCGCAGTTGTAGTTCTCTTTGAGCCAAGGAATGATGATCGAGGTATCGAGACCTCCGGAATATGCGAGTACAACTTTCTCAAGCATGAGCGCTCCTTAAGGGCTGGCGGTTCTTGCCGCCAACCAGCATCAGCAAAATTGCTTTCTGTATGTGCATGCGGTTTTCGGCCTGGTCGAACACCACTGAGCGAACCGAGTCAATCACCGCATCGGTAACCTCTTCGTTACGGTGCGCAGGCAGGCAATGCATGAACACCGCGTGTGGCGCGGTTCTCGCCATGAGCTCATCATTCACCTGATATGGCGGGAATATCTTTGTGCGCTCTTCGGTCTCGTGCTCGTGTCCCATACTCGTCCAGGCATCGGTGTACACAGCATCGACGCCGCTCACAGCTTTGCGCGGATCAGTCATGATCTCAATGCTCGCGCCCGTGTTCTTTGCGATCTCGCGAGCGTCGGAGAGTATCTGCGCATTTGGTCCGTAGCCTTTGGGAGTAGCAATGCGGATCTTCGATCCGAGCAACGCCGCCGCGAGCAGCAACGAGTGCGCGACATTGTTTCCGTCACCCACATAGGTAAGAGTGATTTTTTTTAGATTTCCAAATCTCTCCTGCAACGTGAAATAGTCAGCCAGCGCCTGGCAGGGATGCTCGACCTCACTCAATGCGTTGATCACCGGAACGCAGGCAAACTCGGCCATGCCTTCGACAGTTTCATGAGCAAATGTGCGCAGCACAATTCCGCTCACCCAGCGCTCGAGGTTGTGCGCGATGTCGTTCAGCGTTTCACGAGCGTCGAGCCGCTCATGACGTTGGTCGATAAACGAGACCGAGCCGCCAAGGCCGCAGATGCCGGCCTCAAACGTGAGCCGCGTGCGGAGCGAGGGCTTCTCGAAGAACATGGCGATGTGTTTGCCGGCCAGCGCGGAGCGAAAATCCTGCGGGCGGGCCTTCACCATTGCCGCGCGTTCGAACAACGATTCGACCTCGATAGGCGAGAGATCGCGGATTGAAACCAGATCCCTTCCGGGAATTGTTGTAATGGCCGGCTGCGGTCTCGCCGGAACGGCATAGGTTTGGCTGCTCAATGAATAGCTCCTTCCTCTGTGGCTTTTCTCTGCGAAACCCTGTGTCCTCTGTGGTCGGGGCTTTTGCTTTTCCGTAACGCGCTGTCTAGTGCTCGCACCACCACGTCCACATGCTTTTTCTCGATGATGTACGGCGGCAGAAAACGCAGAACTGTATCGTGTGTGCGGTTGATCAGAATCCCCTGCGCCAGCAACTCGGCAAGAACTGCTTTCGCGAGATCGGCGGAGTCGAGATCGATCGCCAGCATCAGCCCCATCCCGCGAACATCTTTGATCGATGCGTGCTTCGACTGAAGCTGGTCGAGTTGTGCAACGAAATATTTCCCAATTTTCGCGATGTGCGGCAGCAAGCTGTCCATTTGCTTCAGGAATTCGATTGCAACGGCACATGCGAGCGGACCACCGCCGAACGTTGTGCCGTGCAGGCCGGGATGCATGCCGGTAGCAACGCGATCGGTCGTGAGCAGAGCACCAAGTGGCAAGCCTGCTGCCAGTGGCTTTGCAACCGTCACCATATCCGGCTTAATTCCGTAGTGCTGATAAGCAAAATTCTTGCCTGTGCGTCCAAGGCCACACTGAATCTCGTCGATCAGAAGCAATGCGCCAGATTTTTCCGTGAGTTCGCGCGCGAGTTGCAGGAAGTCGCCGCTCACAGGACGGATTCCACTTTCGCCTTGAATGGTTTCGAGGCAGACTGCGCACACGCTTCCATCGAACTGCCGCTTCAGATCTTCAAGATCGTTGAATGCGACAAAGTTCACTCCTGGAACCAGAGGCGCGAACGGATGACGGTATTTTTTCTGGCCCGTCGTCGCGAGTGACCCGAAGGTGCGCCCATGAAAAGAATTTTCGAGTGCTAGTAAGCGCCACTTGGCTTTATGTCCGTTGTTATTGTTGGCGCGGGCATACGCACGAGCCAGCTTCAGCGCTCCTTCCCAGGCTTCGGTCCCGCTGTTGCAGAAAAATGCGCGGTCAAGGCCTGAAATTCTCGTCAGCCGCTTCGCGAGTTCCGACTGATACTCGTGATAAAAGAGATTCGAAGTGTGAATCAGTTTGC
>DAIPJJ010000106.1:0-15352 GCA_036770325.1 Terriglobales bacterium | reverse complement strand
GAAGTGGTGGAATTGGCAGACACACCATCTTGAGGGGGTGGCGCCGAAAGGCGTGCGGGTTCAAGTCCCGCCTTCCGCACCACTAATCTTGAGCACCTCGGGACAAGCCATCACTTAAAAGGTTTCCTGGATTCCATGATCATACTGATTACGCTGATTCACGTTTTTGTGTGCTTTTTCCTAATCATCGTTGTGCTCTTGCAGAGCGGTAAGAGCGGAGATATCGCTGCCGCATTTGGCGGTCAGGGGAGTCAGACTGCGTTTGGTCCGCGCGGGGCCGCGACCGTGCTGACTAAGACCACCACCTGGTGCGCGGTGATCTTCATGCTGACGTCAATCACGCTTTCAATCGCCGCCTCCAAAAAAGGGGGGCCGAAGTCGGTGCTGCAAGGCGAGAAGACCTCGACGACTGCGCCGGCGAAGCCCGCGAATAGCACTCCGCAAAAATAAGAACGTAGCAGTGAGCTGCGAGCCTGCTTATTGCCCGCCGACCCTCATGATCCACGAAATTATTCCTGTCGGGCCGCTGCATTGCAACTGCTCGATCATTGGCGATGAGGCCTCGCGCGAGGCCATGGTCATCGATCCTGGCGATGACATCGCGGATGTTCTGGCCGTCGTTCAAAAACATAATCTCAAAGTCAAGCAGATCGTAATCACCCACGCGCATATTGATCACGTGGGCGGTGCGATGAAATTGCGCGAAGCGACCGGTGCGCCAATTCTTCTAAACCAAAATGACTACGCTCTATTGAAAATGCTGGACGTCCAGGCGGCGTGGCTTGGAATGCGGGACCCCGGAGTGGTCAAGATCGATCGCACTGTGGTGGATCAGGAGACAGTGCAGGCAGGATCATTGATTGCAACTGTCATGCATACGCCCGGGCACACCGAAGGCAGCATTTGTCTTTATTTTCCGGCAGAAAAAAAGCTGATTGCCGGAGACACGCTTTTTGCCGGCAGCATCGGGCGGACTGATCTCCCGGGTGGATCGTTTGAGAAGATCATGCTGTCGATACATGAAAAAGTGTTGAGCTTGCCTGACGAAACTTCTGTCCTCCCTGGGCACGGGCCAACTACTACCATCGCCGAAGAGCGCGAGAACAATCCGTTCCTGAAGACGAAATAAAGGCTCAACCACAGAGAACCAGGGTTGCACAGAGAAAACCCACAGAGGGAGCAATCGTTAGTCCTGGCGCTTTTCGAGCAGGTATGCCCCCGGGCCTTGCTGGCCCCGAATCGAGCGGCAGAACTCTTTAACCTGAAATCCTGCCTCAAGCGATTCGGTGAAGACAGTACGCGTCGCGAGCCTCCATTCATGCGCGAGGTCGCGATCTTCGTGTTCAATACGATCCATATCGCCGGGGATTTCGATCGCGATTCTTTGGCGTGAGAGACCTGCCTTCAGATCCCCTTGCACTGGGCGCCCATTGCCGTTGAATCGCACCAGCGGCTCGACATGGCGAAGAGCGTCAACTACTTCAGCCATAGAATTCTTCCCGTTCACCCTTTCGAAAACACGCTTCTCTGCCATCTGCCAGGTCACCCAGAGGCGGTCGGTGCCATTGGTGTGCAAGTGGCTGGAAGTCTGTGGCCCGTAAAAATCGACGCGGTAGCTGTCGGAGATAACGCCTAGTTTTGAAAAATTTAAGTGGGCATTGGTGCTGCGCAAGGGATCAAAGGTCCACGTCATTTCTTTTATCCCCACAGCCAGAGCGCGGTCCCGCTGAGCCAGCTTCAGGCGATAGCCGATTGCGTGATCCCTGTAGTCCGGATGTACTGCGCACATATGCGAGTGAAAGCACGACGTGCCGTGCTCGATGCTGGGAAATGCGAGTGCGAAGCCGATCAGCTTTCGATTGTCGAATGCGCCGACCAGAATGCTTCCGGCTGATTTCAGAGCTATAGCCAGAGTGAACGGGGTTACGTCAGCTTCGGACAATCCCCAGACGAGCTTTTCGAGCTGCAACACGCTTCCTACTTCGGCGTGAGTTTCAATGTCGCGAATCTCGATTGTGGGTTGAGCGGCAGGGTTCGGCATTGCGGGTCTGTTGGCCGTCAATATAACGCGAACCGAGGCATTCCGGCCACTCACGACGGCCACTCCGGGCCGAGCAGGTAAATTTTTGTAAATGCCTGATGACAATCCACTTCCCTGCACATCAAAGTCTTGACCGTGTTGTGTGCGGACGTAAGCAAGTTGTGTCGCGATTATTTAAGATACTGGCGCAGCATCCAGGCGGAGGCGAGGTCAATCAATGAGTTTTTCTCTCCTGAAGTCGAGGCAGGAGTCTTCTCGGTGGGTAGCCTTCTCAGTTCTGATAGTTTCTGCTGCGCTTTTACCGGCTTGTTCGAGCTCAAATTCCAATTCCAAGGTTTCGGCTGCAACGCGAGGGGGCGCAGGGCAGCCTGTGCAGGTGACGGTTGCCTCTGCGCAAAAACAAGACTTGCCGATTTATATCACCGGACTTGGCTCTATCCAGGCGTACTACACGGTAAGCGTGAAGAGCCGCGTCGATGGACAACTGGTGGATGTCCGTTTCAAAGAAGGGCAATTTGTAAACAAAGGTGAGTTGCTGGCGGTGATCGATCCGCGGCCTTATCAGGTCGCGCTGGAACAGGCGCAGGCGCAATCGTTCAAAGACCAGGCCACGCTTCGTGACGCAAAACTAAATTACCAGCGCTACAAAGATTTGCTGCAGAATTCCGGCGCGATGTCGCAACAGCAGGTGGATACTCAGCAAGCCACTGTTGATCAACTTGAGGGAGCGGTTCGTAACGATCAGGCCGCGGTTGATAGCGCGAAATTGAATCTCGCGTATTGCCACATCACTGCGCCGGTCTCAGGACGTATCGGATTGCGGCTGGTGGATCCCGGCAATATTGTTCACGCTTCGGACGCAAATCCAATGCTCGTCATCACTGAGTTGCAGCCGATTACAGCGATTTTTACGCTACCTGAAGACCAGCTTCCCGAAGTGGCGCAGCACATGCGCAAGGGCCCTCTAGAAGTAGACGCGTACAGCAGAGATGACGTGACCAAGCTAACTACCGGAAAGCTGCTCACGATTGACAACCAAATCGACCAGACGACCGGAACTGGCCGGTTGAAAGCGGTTTTCGAGAACAAAGAGAGTGCTCTTTGGCCGAACCAGTTCGTAAATATTCATCTGCTGCTGGAGACGCAAAAGGGCGTGACGGTGGTGCCTTCTGCTGCCGTGCAACACGGCCCGCAAGGTAACTACGTTTACGTGATGAAACCGGACCAGACGGTCGAAGTGCGCCAGGTAAAGGTCTCTGTCACACAGGGAAACTTGAGCGCCATTGCGAGCGGGCTCGCGCCTGGGGACGCCGTTGTCACCGATGGGCAGGACAAACTGCAGCAAGGCAGCAAAGTTCAGCCGCATATGCAAGGTGCGGGAGCGAGTAACGCCAGCAACACTGGTGGGAACGAAGAGCAAGGGCAGAATCAATCTTCTGCGAATGCTCAACCCAACACGAACGAAGGCCAGGCGCGGCGTAATCACCGCAACGGGCCACCCACGCAGACAGGAAACCAGAATCGCGGGACAGCTTCGCAATGAATCCGTCACGGCTGTTTATTCTTCGCCCGGTCGCCACGTCGCTCTTGATGATTGGTGTTTTGCTGGTGGGCATTGTGGCTTACCTGCAGCTTCCGGTTTCAGCCCTTCCCGAAGTTGACTATCCGACAATTCAAGTAGCCACGTTCTATCCTGGCGCTGATCCGACGGTGATGGCGTCATCGGTGACCGCGCCTTTGGAACGCCAATTCGGACAGGTGCCCGGCCTGAGCCAGATGACTTCTACCAGTTCTCTGGGTGCTTCAGTCATTACCCTGCAATTCAATCTTGACCAAAACATCGATATCGCCGAGCAGGAGGTGCAGGCTTCGATCAACTCAGCAGGCACGTACCTTCCTGTCGATCTGCCGAATCCGCCGATCTACAGCAAAGTAAATCCGGCGGATGCGCCGATCCTTACGTTATCTGTAAGCTCCGACACTTTTCCGCTTTCCAAAGTCGAGGATCTTGCCGACACGCAGCTCGCGCAAAAGATATCTCAAGTCATGGGCGTTGGCCTGGTTTCGATCAGCGGCGGGCAGAAACCTGCAGTGCGAGTGCAGGCGAATCCAACCGCGCTGGCTTCGTATGGATTGAGTCTTGAAGACGTGCGTACCGCGTTGGTGAGCTCGAACGTGGATCAGGCAAAGGGAACACTGGACGGGCCTCGCCAGTCGTTCACTATCGGCGCCAATGATCAATTGCTTTCTGGAGCGCAGTACGCGCCCATCGTGATCGCATATCGGAACGGCGCGCCGGTACGGCTGGATGCGATCGCCAACATTGCGGACGGTGTTGAGAACGTGTATCAGTCGGCGTGGATGGGCCAGGGTTCGACGTTGACGCCGGCGGTGATCGTCAATATTCAACGGCAGCCGGGGGCGAACGTCATCAACGTCGTGGACAAGATCAAGCGGCTGCTGCCGCAGTTACAGGCTTCCATGCCCGCGGCGGTGCGGGTCTCGATTCTGACCGATCGTACAGCCACGATTCGCGCGTCAGTCAAAGACGTGGAATTCGAGCTGTTACTCACGATCGGCTTGGTCGTGATGGTGATCTTTTTGTTCCTGAGGAATTGGCGGGCGACGATCATCCCCAGCGTTGCCGTGCCGCTCTCGATCGTGGGCACGTTCGGCGTGATGTATCTGCTCGGATACAGCCTGAACAATCTGACACTCATGGCATTGACCATCTCGACGGGATTCGTGGTCGATGACGCGATTGTAATGATTGAGAACATCGATCGCTTTCTCGAAGCGGGCGATTCGCCGCTCGATGCAGCGCTCAAAGGCGCCGGGCAGATTGGATTCACGATCGTTTCGTTGACGGTGTCGCTGATCGCGGTGCTGATTCCTCTGTTGTTCATGGGCGACATCGTGGGGCGATTGTTCCGCGAATTTGCAATCACGTTAGCAGTGACGATTCTGGTTTCGGCGATCGTGTCGCTAACGCTGACGCCGATGATGAGCTCGCGCTTGCTCAAGACCAAAGGCACTCACGAAGAGGGACGCTTTTATCAATGGTCGGAGCGGCAGTATGAACACGTTATTCAGGGCTATGGCCGCACGTTGAAGTGGGTGCTCGGACATCAGACGGCAACGCTACTGGTCACTGCGGGAACGCTGGTTCTGACAATCCTGCTCTATATCGTGGTGCCGAAGGGGTTCTTCCCGGTGCAGGACACGGGCGTGATTCTCGGGATTTCCGAAGCCCCGCAGAATATTTCCTTCGCTGCCATGTCGCAGCGGCAACAGCAATTAGCGCGTGTGATCTTGAAAGATCCCGACGTCGCGAGCCTGTCGTCGTTCATTGGAATTGACGGCACCAACCTGACGATGAACAGCGGCCGCATCCAGATCAATCTGAAACCGCGTGCCGAGCGAAGTTCGACAGCTTCTGAAATCATCCGCCGATTGCAGGGGCCGCTTTCGCAGGTTGGCGGCATCACTCTTTACATGCAACCGGTGCAGGACCTGACCGTCGAAGACCGCGTCAGCCGCACGCAATTCCAGTATTCGATGGAGGACACGAACGCGCAAGAGCTTGCGGAGTGGTCGCAGAAGCTCATGCAACAACTGAACCAATCTCCGGCTATGAGCGATGTGGCCAGCGACCAGCAGAATGGAGGACTACAAGCGGACCTGGTGATCGACCGCGACTCGGCATCGCGCCTCGGAATTTTGCCGGCACAGATCGACAGCACCTTGTACGACGCATTCGGTCAGCGGCAAGTTTCCACGATGTACACGCAACTGAATCAGTATCACGTGGTGCTTGAGGTGGATCCGCAATTTCAGCGCGATCCTTCCTCATTGAACAGCCTCTACGTGAAGTCGAACACCGGGGCGCAGGTACCACTTTCGGCATTCAGTCACATTGAGCGCTCGAACTCCACGCTAGCCATCAATCACCAGGGGCAGTTTCCGGTGGTGACGCTGTCATTCAATCTGGCTCAAGGCTCATCGCTTGGACAGGCAACAAAGGACATCGATGCTGCGGAGGCTGCGATCCATATGCCCGGGAGCATTCATACGAGCTTTCAAGGGACCGCTGCGGCCTTCCGCAATTCACTTTCGAGCGAGCCGCTACTGATTCTGGCGGCAATTATCACTGTATATATCGTGCTCGGCGTTTTGTATGAGAGCTACATACACCCCATCACGATTCTTTCGACGCTTCCTTCTGCAGGCGTCGGAGCACTGCTTGCGCTGATCATCACCGGCAACGATCTCGGAGTTGTGAGCCTGATTGGAATCATCCTGCTGATTGGAATCGTGAAGAAGAACGCCATCATGATGATTGACTTCGCGCTCGAAGCCGAACGCGACGAACACAAGACGCCCGAAGAAGCAATTTACCAGGCGTCATTGCTCCGTTTCCGACCGATCATGATGACGACGATGGCTGCGCTTTTCGGCGGCCTACCCCTTGCGCTGGGCAGCGGCACGGGGTCGGAACTGCGGCACCCACTGGGCATCACGATTGTTGGCGGATTGCTGGTGAGCCAGTTGCTGACGCTCTACACGACGCCGGTGGTTTATCTCTGGTTCGATCGCTTGTCGCAGCGGTTCTCGCGCTACAGCTTTAGCCACTTCCAGGAGCAGCCGGCGGCTGGAGACTAGGATTGAGCGTTTCATCTCCATTTATTAAGCGTCCGGTCGGCACTTCCCTTCTCACCATTGGGCTTTTGCTGGCGGGAATTCTGGCGTTCAACATGCTGCCGGTCGCTCCGCTGCCGCAGGTGGAATACCCGGTCATTCAGGTTTCCGCATCGCTGCCCGGCGCGAGTCCGGAAACGATGGCCTCTGCTGTTGCTACTCCGCTTGAACGGCAGTTCGGGCGTATTGCCGGGGTCAATCAGATGACTTCGACGAGCCAGATCGGCTCGACCGGAATCGTGCTGCAGTTTGATCTGAGCCGCAACATCGATGCCGCCGGACGCGACGTGCAAGCTGCCATTAATGCCGCACGCAGCAACCTGCCTTCGTACATGCCGAGCAATCCGTGGTGGCGCAAGGTAAACCCTGCCGACGCGCCAGTGATGATCGTTTCGCTAACTTCCGACACGTACACGCTGCCGCAGATGTACGACGCTGCAGACTCCGTGCTGGCGCAAAAGTTGGCACAAGTCGGCGGCGTTGGCCAGGTTTTTGTCGGCGGAGCGGCCCAGCCTGCCGTGCGTGCTGAGGTAAATCCGAATCTGCTGAACAAGCTGGGGATTGGACTCGACACGGTCCGGACCGCGCTCAGCAGCGCAAACGCGAATCTTGCGAAGGGTTCTTTGTCCGATCCAATTAACGCGTGGACGATTCGCGACAACGATCAGATCAAGACTGCAGACCAGTACCGTCCGCTGATCGTGGCGTACAAGAATGGTGCTGCGGTGCGGCTAAGTGATGTCGCTGACGTGGAGGACTCGGTCGCAGACGCGCGAGTTATTGGACTTGCGGCGCATGGTACCTCTGACAAGTCCGCGCAGGGCAAGCCGGCTGTGCTGATCATCATTTTCCGTCAGCCCGGGGCGAACATCATTGACACGGTTGATCGCATATATGCGCTGATGCCAGAACTGGCTTCTTCGATTTCGCCAGCCATCCATCTGGACGTGGTGATGGACCGCACCACGACGATCCGCGCTTCAGTCCACGACATTGAAATTACGCTGCTGATTTCCGTCGTGCTGGTGATTCTGGTGGTGTTCGCGTTCCTGCGCACGGTTCGTTCCACGATCATTCCCAGTATTGCAGTTCCCCTTTCGCTGATCGGAACGTTCGGCGTGATGTATCTGCTCAACTACAGCCTGGACAATTTGTCGCTCATGGCGCTCGCAATTTCGACAGGCTTTGTGGTGGATGACGCGATCGTGGTGCTCGAAAACATCACTCGTTACATCGAGCAGGGGATGGCGCCGGTGGCCGCGGCGTTTCGCGGAGCCAAAGAGATCGGCTTCACAGTTGTTTCGATGAGCACGTCGCTGGTGGCAGTGTTCATTCCGATCCTGATGATGGGCGGACTCGTCGGGCGGATCTTTCGTGAGTTCGCGGTCACTCTCAGCATCGCCATAGGCGTTTCGCTACTAGTGTCACTGAGCACTACCCCCATGATGTGCGCCCAGATCTTGAAGCCACTGCATGAAGAGGAGCACGGGTGGTTCTATCACGGCTCTGAAAGGCTTTTTAACTGGACGCTCAAAACTTATCGCGGCGGGCTGGGCTGGGTGTTGCGCCACCAACTGCTTACGCTAATCATCACCATCGCCACTGCTGGCCTGACGGTTTATCTGTACATTCAGGTTCCGAAAGGCTTCTTTCCCCAACAGGACACAGGGCGAATCGGCGGCTCTGTGCAGGCTGACCAGGACATTTCTTTCACTGCGATGAAGCAAAAGATGGAGCAGTTCGTCGGCATCGTGATGAAAGACCCAAACGTGCAGACGATTGTCGGATTTGCGGGTGGCAATACTGCGCGCAATCAAGGACGAATGTTCATCACGCTGAAGCCCAAAGGGAAAGAGCGAAAGATAACGTCCGACCAGGTGATTGGCGAGATGCGGCGAAAGCTGGCAGCGGTGCCGGGAGCGACGCTGTATATGCAATCGTCGCAGGACCTGACGGTTGGTGGACGCTCGAGCCAGGCGCAATATCAATACACGTTGCAAAGCGAAGACTTGCAGGAACTGAACTCGTGGGCACCGAAGCTGCTGCAAAAGCTACGCACTTTGCATGAATTGCGCGACGTGAATACTGACCAGCAAGACCGTGGCCTCGAAGCAAATGTAACGATTGATCGGGATACCGCTTCGCGGCTGGGTGTGACTCCTCAGGCAATCGATAATGCACTCTACGACGCATTCGGGCAACGGCAGGTTTCGACGATCTATCAGGAATTGAACCAGTATCACGTGGTGATGGAAGTTGACCCGAAATATCAAGAGAGTCCAGCGGCGCTCGAAACGACGTATGTAGCGTCGTCGAACGGAACAATGATTCCGCTGGCGGCGATCGCTCATTTCGGTCCGTCCAATACTGCGTTGGCCGTGCCGCATCAGGGGCAGTTTCCGTCTGCGACTCTCTCATTCAACCTGGCGCCGAATGTTTCGCTGGGAGAGGCCACGCAAGCCATCATGAACGCAGAAAACGAACTTCGTCTTCCTGCGGCCATTCACGGCAGTTTTCAAGGGACGGCAGCGGCGTTTCAGGAGTCGCTTGCCAATGAACCAATTCTGATCCTGACGGCATTGCTCACTGTTTATATAGTCTTGGGAATTCTCTACGAAAGCTTCGTGCACCCGATAACAATTCTCTCGACGCTGCCTTCGGCGGGAGTTGGAGCATTGCTGGCGTTGCTCGTCACTCACCGAGAGCTCAACGTGATGGGCCTGATCGGGATCATCCTGTTGATTGGAATCGTAAAAAAGAACGCCATTATGATGATCGACTTCGCGCTAGACGCGGAGCGGCGTGAAGGCAAGTCGCCGGAAGACGCCATTTTTGAAGCGTGCATGTTGCGTTTCCGTCCGATTCTGATGACGACCATGGCGGCGCTGCTCGGAGGTCTGCCCCTTGCGCTGGGTACAGGCGTGGGATCAGAATTGCGACAGCCGCTGGGAATCACGATTGTTGGCGGCCTGATTCTGAGCCAGGCACTGACTCTTTTCACCACTCCTGTCGTTTATCTTTACCTTGATCGCGCGCGTTGGGCGCTACGAGGAAAGCAACGTCCGGTCCCGAGACAGATTTCACCTGCAGGCAGCCACGCCGACTGATTCTCCCCTCTTTGAAAACTCTAATCTCGGCGGTTACTCCGGTTACTTGCGAGAGAGCACGCGACCATTACGATCAAGAAGACCGAGCACCTTTATCAGTGGAGTTTTTTATGCAGAAGTATTTTTCGATCGCGCTTGCTAGCGCCGTGCTCGCCTTTTCCGCCACCATTTTCGCGCAGGATTATCAGGTCATTTCCGTGACCGACGGCGGCACAATCAAAGGGACTGTTAAATGGTCCGGGCCGATGCCTCACCTGGCGACGGCCGCAATCACTAAAGATCCTAAGATTTGCGATCCTAATTCTGAAAAGAACGTCAGTCTCGACCGCCTGATAGTAGGCCCTGAAGAAGGTGTCGCAAATACGGTCGTCTATCTGAAAAACATCACTCGCGGCAAAGAAATGGACCTGCCGGAGCAGCGGCGTTTTCTTGACCAGAAGCACTGCCGATATGAACCGCATATTCTGCTCGTGCCGGTCGGGGCTACGTTGAAAATGCGCAGCTCTGACGCGACCCTTCATACCGTACATATGGATGGAGCTGCGACCTACAACCTGCCGTTTCCGTTTCCTGATCAGGTTGTCTCCCGACAGATGCCGGCGTTGGGCTTGGTGAATTTGAAGTGCAACGGCGGCCACACGTGGATGAACGCGGAGATGTTGGTCGTGGCGCATCCCTACTATGCAGTGACCGACGAGAGCGGCGGATTTGTTCTGACAAATGTACCGGCAGGCGAATACCAACTGGTTGCCTGGCACGAGGGTTGGAACGTAGCGCACAACGAAGGCACGTTTGACGTCCTCACCGAAAGACGCGTCGAGCGGCCGGTATTTGGGCCACCGCGCACCTGGGAGAAATCGGTTAAGGTGTCAGCGAACTCCACCGCGACTGTGAATTTCACCCTCTCGGAAAAGTAAACCAATCGACAGCGGCAGGCCTGTCCGCGAGGTCAACGCGGGGCTGGGCAAAGTGCGGAAACTCTCCACTGGTTCACTGTTTTCAGCCGCTTAGAACCAGACAACTCCTGACGTCCTATGACCTCAGTAACATGCGCGGAGGTCTCTTTCGGCTTAGGCTAAAGCATAAGTTCGGAGAGTACTCTTATTCCAAGCGCCGGCACAAGCAAAGCAGCGACTCAGGCATCGGCACGTCCCTTCATCCATAGCCTGAATATCCTCGTTAAATACGTACGGCTGTATGGCTTTGAGCACAAACGCACGCAGACTCAGTTCGAGGTGGCATGGGCTGAGCTACGGGATGCCATGCCTTTAGGCAAGGGTCACTTTGTACTAGGCGTTAGCGGCGAGCGATTGCTGCTCGATGGCGTGGCAATCGATACCGGACAAGCCGAGCGCGGCTTCGCACAGTTGCTGACAGCTTCTGGCCTGGCCAGCATTCAGTTCTGCAAGGATGTCACTGCTGACGAATTCGAAAAGCTGGTACGCGCATTCGCTTTCAGCGGCGGAAAAGCACAGGATTTAGCTGACCAGATCAGGAACGCATTTGCCGATAACAAGGGAAACATTCGAGTCAACGAAGTGAAATTCGTAGCTGCTGATCCTGCAACCGCAAGCATGACGGCTGCGGCACAGATTGCCGCGCAGTCACTTGGGCCGGAATTCAAGGACTGGCTGAATGATCCGACCAAGCTGGTGCAGGTGATTGCAGCAGCAGAAGGATCGCAGGCTCCGAAGAGCACGGCACCTCCGACCGAAGGCGTTGGCGCGTGGACGAATGCCCCGTTCACACTGAGCAACAATGAGACATTACAAGCATTACATCTGCTGACTCGCTTCGGCGAATTGGGCGCGACTTCTTCTCCTAAGCCGGAGCTGATCGGCTCCGAACTGCATCGGGCAGAAGAAAAGATCAAGGATTCGGTGCTCATGCTGCTCGATGAGCTTTCGAGTTCCGGGCCGGACTCGAAGGCGGCGAAGCCGATATTGATGCGCGCGGCCGAGCAGATGGCGATCCGTTATGCTCTTGAGCGGTTTGAGAGCGGCGACCTCAGAGTCAATGCAGTCCATGAACTGCTCGGGCAGATGAGCGACCAGATGTCGAACCTGCGCAAGATTCTCGAAGTGCAGGAAGACAAGATGAGCCGGGCGGGAATGCTGGTGGATTCGCATGCCGACATTCTGGATCGAATGTTCTGGTCGGAGTTGCCAGAAGGAAGCAAAAAGCGGGCGCTGCTCTCAGAGGATGCGGCATGTGTTCCGGCACGAAATATTCGGCAGTATACGG
The DNA here is from genome assembly GCA_036770325.1 of Terriglobales bacterium. Lineage (GTDB taxonomy): Bacteria > Acidobacteriota > Terriglobia > Terriglobales > Acidobacteriaceae > Gp1-AA145. The sequence goes on along the minus strand of DAIPJJ010000106.1, from coordinate 3,262 downwards.
AACTGCTGATCCAGCGTGGCGATCGGGAAACAGCTTCTGCAATTCTGACGAACTACGCTGCTGCGGTTGCTTCGAAAGATCCTGACTATCGTTCGCACGTGGCAGATGGAATCGCGCAGCTTTCGGATTTGTATGCCGCAGTTGGCGGCACGGTGCTTGGCGATGCGGCGCAAAAACTAGGAGATTCGATCGCCAAAGAATCGAATCCTGAGATCGAGGCGCTTCTGAGTGCGGCGTTTGTGCGGCTGAGTTCAGAGGCAGCACAGCGGAAGCAATATCGCGCTGTGGCTCAAACCTGCGAAGCCATTGAGTACGTTGCCAGCCGGCGGCCGGCGCTCGAACGCGAGTTGCGTTCACGCATTGGAATTGAAGGACGGCTGCCGGAATTCATAGAAGACGCTCTTCGCGAACAGCAGCACTTCAACGCCGACCTCGTCGGGGTTTTGCGCCGCAATTCACAAGCTGCGGCTGAGCATCTGGCAGAGCGGTTTTTCCGCGCCATGCGCCGCGAGGATTGTGACCGGATCGTGGAACTTGTACACGAACTCGGCATGGGCGCGCATCAGTATCTTTGCGAAATGCTGCGTACCGGGCCGCAGCGGCTGGCGGTTTCTTCGGTCGGATTGATGAGCCGGCTGGATGTTGCCAGCCTGCTGGAGTTCCTTCCGGAGCGGCTGCCGCAGTTGCACCGCTTCTATCATGATTTGATCGTCAGGCAGATTGCCTATGGTGCGGCAACCGATCGCGGGCGGACTTTGCTTGAAATCCTTGAGCTTCTTGATCCGGTAGTGATTCCACAGGCGCTCGATGAAATCGGCATGAGCGGCGATCGCAGCGCTGCGCCTCCGCTGATCGTAATGGCTGCTGCTGGCGAGGCGGAGGGTCGGCCTCCACTGCTCCAGCTAAAAGCGATTGAGGCACTAGGAAGATTGCGCGAGCCGGATGCTGTGCCGGTGCTGAGAAATCTCTTCGAATCGAAAAAGATGTTCAAGTACCAACATCATCGCGAACTGCGGATTGCGGCTGCGCAATCTCTGGCGAAAATTGATGTTGCATTTGCCGCGCAAGTAATGGCCGAGACAAGCCTGGAACCGGGAGAGTTGGCGATAGGGCCTCTGGATTCGGCTCCAGCGTGCCCGTGGGTTAGACAGCGCCGCTACGAGCGTGTGGCACTCAAGCGGCCGATTACAGCGACGATCAGCAGTTCGTGGGGAAAATCCACCATCTCCGTGCACGAAATGAGCCTGGGCGGCGGGATGGGGACAAAAGAAGATGCATTGCGCGTGGGCTCCGATGCAGACCTGGAAATGAACGTGGGGATGCGCCGCATTCGCGGACAGGTTGTGCTGCGGCGGGCGCACGTAAACGAAGTCGGGTTTGAGTTCGTGAGCATTGATCTCGAAAGCCGGCACCGGCTACGCAAGGTGCTGATATCCGCTCTGGAGCGCGGTGCCGGTTTGCCTCGCTCTGGCAAGAGCTACGACCGCGCCAACTAGCGGCGAATGCGGTGTGCAATCTCTTCGATTGCTGAATATGGATCGCGTTTATGTTCCGCAATCTCACTCGCCAGCCGCTCAAGCTCTCCATCTTTCATTGCCGCTTGCGCACTCTGCAACATTGAATCGCGCAACATTTCGAGCAAACGGCCTTCCCAATTCTTGATTCTGCGCTGGGCGAGAAGTCCGCGCTTCTGCAGGTGGGACTCGTAGGCGGCAACGGCGTCGGCAAGCTCCATAGTTCCCTGGTTCTCAGTCGCAACCGTTTTCACGATCGGCGGAGTCCATTCGTCTGAGCGGACGGCCAATGATTGCATGGCGCGGATTTCGCGTTCCACCCGCTCTGCGCCTTCGCGATCGACTTTATTGATCACGAACACGTCGGCGATCTCCATGATTCCGGCTTTGATGGTCTGAACGTCGTCCCCCATGCCGGGGACAAGAATCACGACGGTCACGTCGGCTAGGCGGACGATGTCAATTTCGTCCTGCCCGACGCCTACGGTTTCGATCAGGATGAGGTCGCGACCGGCCGCGTCAAGAACCGAAGCAACATCGGCGGTGGTGCGCGCCAAGCCTCCGAGCGAACCACGCGTGGCCATGCTGCGGATGTAAATGCCGGGATCGGAAAAGTGCTGCTGCATGCGAATTCGATCGCCTAGAATCGCTCCGCCTGTGTAAGGACTCGACGGATCGACGGCAATGATGCCGACGGTCTTGCTTTGCGCGCGATACTGCTTCGCCAGTTGATCGACGAGCGTGCTCTTGCCTGCTCCCGGTGCGCCGGTTAGGCCTATCGTGAGAGCTTTACCGGTGTGCGAGAACAGTTGCTTCAGAAGATCGATCCATCCCGGCGCGTGGTTCTCGACCGTCGAGATGGCACGGGCAAGCGCGCGGGGATCACCGGAGCGGAGGTGCTGCCCTAAAGTGTTCTCCCTGTGCACGTAATTGAGTGTAAAGCCGGGAGCAATCATTCGCACACTTCTCCCAAGCCTAAGCAGAAAGAGCCTTTGTCTAGCGCTCGAAACCGGGCTAACGAAATTTCAATGCGTGACTTGCGAAATCAGATTGAGCGCCTATCGCCCGACGCAAAGGTCGAACTGCTTGATGCTGTCTGGGAGAGCCTGGCATGCAAACCATGGCCGCCGATGCTTCACGGTGTCACGGATTTCTCAAGACCATCACGAACTACAGCGAAAAGATTTGCATTTTGTGTCACGAAGGTCAGGTAATCATTCTCCGCTAAATACGATTCGGGGCGGATCCTTTCCAACTGCCGCCAGAACAAAATCGCGAGATGGTTCATTTCGGCTAGATGAGGGCCAAAGCAGTAGTTCACGAAAACACGAACCTGTCCTGGTTCGTCCGGCACCTCGAAGATATTTCCATTAAGGTGGCTCGTTCCTAAGTGAGCGTGGTTTGCAAAAACGTACCATTCATCCCAACCCTCTCGCGGCAAGTCCTCAGTTCTCTCGATTCTTGGGCTGTAAGCGATGTCCCCTTGATTCTTCCACCCTAAAGCCTTCTCTTTGTCGTTAGGTACTAGCGCACCGCTATCAATCGACGTAACTGCAATGTATTTTCCCAACACGATTTCCGGACAGATCTGTAGCAAATCAATTCGTTGGTTGTCTGTAACAATCCACTGGTAGGAGCCTTGGGATCCGAATGTCAACATGGGATCTAATTCCGCGACTTGCAGAGGCGCATTACTCCTTCAGCAACTGCCTGGCAATCACCATTCTCTGTATCTCGCTGGTGCCTTC
>DAIPJJ010000105.1:0-15357 GCA_036770325.1 Terriglobales bacterium | reverse complement strand
AGTGAATACGGCAGGCTGATCAGTCGGATTCTGGACCACGTATTCCTGCTCGGCGACTCGGACAAAAAAGCGAGAGCGCACACCGTCTGCGATCTTCTCTTCGATATGGTGTGAGGCCAGAACACTCTCAAGGTGACAAATGGCGTCATCGCGAAACGCATCGATGTGATCGCCGAGGACCGATGGGTCGGACTCCGGCTGAATGAGGCAGGATTTGTTTACGATGATCGACAACCGAGCCGGCTGGTCTTGAGTATGTGCTGTTGGCGCACCGAGCAGCGTGACCAGGGCGAGCGGCAAAGCGTGCAGCGCTCTTAGGCCATTCATGGCAACTATGCTATATCCAAGATGCGCGTCTTGATAGGTCAATTCTTAGGTCAATTCTTTTGGAAGCGATCAGGCTTTCAGAGTGTTTTGCCCTAGCCAATGTACAGCTTTGCCATGAGGCAGGCCCAAAGGCTCTTTTCGTACACGTGCTATCCCGTAACCCAGTGATTCGACGGGAGTAGGGAGATGGTGCTTTCGCCAGGGTTTTCGTCTTGCAAACTACCCGATTCACCTGATCGCGCCAGGCACAGTGCAGAGAGATGATGGGTCCGGAGCTTGCATATGCGACGAGACGAATTGATGAAACCGGACCTTTTCAGTGAAATGCTGTTGACGGTCATCGGTCTGGCAATGTTGATCTTCCTGCTCTCCACTGTCTGGATGGCGATATTCAGCCATTGAAGTTTTCCCACGGCGCAAGACTGTTTTCTGCGTCGCTGGTGCAAGCGGCATCACACAACCCCACAGTTCCTCGCCGCAAATGCTCTAGCAGCCTTTCTACCGTCGCCACATCCTGCCCAGGCTCGGTTTACGTGCTCACGAAGCGTCATTTATACTTTTTCTTCAACAAAATCGAAGCGGGTGCTCTACTTCTCGTTTCATTTTGCAATCGCGATTTGCGAGAAGTAGCACCATTCTGACAACAGGAGCGCAAGACTTTTCATGCCGAAACGTACATTCCAGCCGAACCGCCGCAAACGTTCGAAGGTGCACGGCTTTCGCACCCGAATGAAGACCCAGGGCGGGCGGAAGGTAATCTCCCGGCGCAGAGCCAAGGGGCGCAAGCGGGTTTCCGTTAAGCCAGGATTTCGAGAATAAATCCGGCGTCAGGCTTTAGGCGTCAGGCCTCTGCAAGCCTGTGCCTGGTGCCGGAAGCCTGGAGCCGATTTGACCGATCTTGCTCCGCAATCAGCGAAGATAAGTTTCCCGAAGCATCGCCGCCTGTTGCGGCACGCGGATTTCGAGCGGGTCTATAAGCAGGGCAGGCGGCATTTTGCGTCGCACATGACGGTGTTTTACCTGGGTCGCACGGAACAGGAAGCCGCCGGTCCGCGTATCGGATTTACAGTAGGAAAGGCGCTGGGAGGCGCGGTCCAGCGGAATCGAATCAAGCGCCGTTTGCGCGAAGCCGTGCGGCTGAATGGATTTCCGCCGGAACTGAGCGTGGACGTGGTGATCAATCCAAAGAAGCCCGCGCGCGACGTCGAGTTCGCGGTCTTGCAGGCGGAAGTGGCGAAGGCATTCCAGGTGATCGAGCGATCAACGCAGAAAGGCAACCAGGTTTGAAAGAGCGGCTTCAGGCTTCAGGCTTTCGGCTTCAGACAGAACCTCGGCATATTCCGCAAGAAATCTTGCTTGGAATCCTTCGCGCGTACAAATACGCGATTTCGCCGCTACTGCCGCCTGCGTGCCGCTACGTCCCGACCTGTTCTGAGTACGCTGCAGAAGCAATTGAGAGACATGGCGCGATTCGCGGAGTGCTTCTATCCGCCTGGCGGTTACTGCGCTGCCATCCGTTTGTGAAGGGCGGTTTTGATCCGGTGCCGCTTCCCCAGGTTCCTCGCGGACAGGAACGTCTCCTACCCCATTCGACAAAAATCGCGCCGAATGGGGACCCCGGTCCGCGCCACACAGTCCGTGCTTGTCCCCACTAAGACGCATGCCAGAGTACAAGAGCCCACAATCCGAACCTGGCATGGAGCAGAAATTCCTGCTCGTGTTTCTGCTGATGGCGATCGCGATTTTCGGCGCGCAGTACTACATGAAAAAGTACGCGCCACAGCCCGCGAGCACCGCCCGCCCAGCGCAGCCGGCGCAATCAACACCGGCGCCGCCGGCACCTGCTCCGCAGCAGGTCTCGTCAGCAGCACCAGCCGAAAAGAAAGTGCAGCCTTCACAGAAGACGTCGAAGAAGAGTGCCGCGGCACCCGCACCCGAGACAAAGCAGGCTCAATCGGAATCCGAAACCGTCATCGAGAACGATCTGTACCGCATTACCTTCACCAATCGCGGCGCACAGGCGAAGTCGTGGATCTTGAAGAAATATCAAGACGATCAAGGCAAGCCACTCGATCTTGTTAACCAGGCTGCCGCGGCCAAGTTCGGATATCCACTTTCGTTGTGGAGCTACGATGAGTCGCTGCGGAACAAGCTGAATTCGGCGCTGTACGTTGCCAGTGAAACGGGCGCCAATGCCGCGCCGACGAATCTTACCTTCGATTACTCGGATTCCGGTCTGGTGGTGCGGAAGACATTACAGTTTGATCACAGTTACGTCGTCAGGGTGCAGACATCGGTTTCCGTGAATGGAAGTCCCGCGTATGCATTTCCCGCGTGGCCTTCCGCGTTCGGTGATGAGACTTCTGGCTACGCTTACTCGCAAGGACAGATCGAATATCAGTTCAACAGCAATACCGAGCACCTTGCCGCCAAGAAGATTTCTAACGGCAATACGATGCGCAGCAGTTTTAACTGGGCCGGAGTCAGCAGCCAGTACTTCGGGGCCTTTTTCATTCCCGACAACCCTGAAAATCAATACGTCGTAACCTTGCACAACTCGATCGACGCGCCGCCGACGCCGGGAAGCAATCAGACAAAGCCGGCCGATGTTTTGGGCGCAGCAGTTGGCCAGCCGGGTGATACAAACGAGCGTTTATTCGTCGGGCCGAAATCGCTCGAGGTGCTGGAGTCAACATCTGTCCCCACCATCAACGGCGCTGACAAAGACCTGCGCAGCTCGTTGAATTTTGGATATTTCAGCCTGATCGCACGCCCGCTCTTTATTTGGTTGCGATGGACCAACCAGTATGTCCACAACTGGGGTTGGTCGATCGTCATTCAGACACTGATCATCACCCTCGCGCTTTTGCCATTGCGGATTTCGCAGATGAAGCAGGCGCTTAAGATGCAGCGCGTGCAGCCGCAGATGAAGGCGATCCAGGAAAAGTACAAAAAATACAGCATGCGTGATCCGCGAAAGCAGGACATGCAGAAGGAGATCGGCGAGCTGTATAAACGCGAAGGCGTGAATCCGGTCGGCGGCTGCTTGCCCATGCTGGTGCAGTTGCCGTTCCTGTGGGCGTACTACAGAATGCTTCCCGCCGTGATCGACTTGCGGCAGGCGCACTGGCTGTGGATACACGATCTCTCGATACGTGATCCGTATTTAATTCTGCCCGCCATCATGGTCGTGAGCATGTTTGTCATGCAAAAGATGACCCCCCAGGTGGGCATGGACCCGACGCAGCAGAAGATGATGAACATCATGATGCCCGCGATGATGGGATTTATCTTTTACAATTTGGCCGCTGGACTGAACCTGTATTACGCGGAAAGCAATTTGATCATGATTGGGCAGCAATGGGTCATGAACCGAACCACGCTCGGTCGAGAGATGCGCGAGATCGCGGCGAAGAGGGCAAGGAAAAAGAAGAATGGCTCTTAGCTGTTAGCTCTTAGCTTTTGGCTCAAAGCGGGCTTTTGGGGTTGGCTAAAAGCTAAGAGCTAAGAGCTAAGAGCCAATAGCCAAACCGATTGTTGCGACGTTTCGCAATACATCACCATGCTGACCGAAACCAAGGCCCGCAAATTCGCCAAAGACTGGATCGAAGCGTGGAATTCTCACGATCTGGATACGATCATGAGTCACTACGCTGCGGGAGTGAGCTTGACCTCGCCGGTGGCGGCAAGACTCCTGGGTGATGAATCCAGCAGGGTCGAAGGCGCCGATGATTTGCGCAAATATTTTAAGAAGGGCCTGGATGTATATCCTGAGCTGAGTTTCGAGCTGCTGGATGTGATGTGGGGAGTTTCGAGCGTCGTGCTTTACTATCGGAACCAGGTTGGCACGAAGTCGGGCGAGTTTATGGAGTTTGATTCGGAAGACAAGGTGGTTAGAGTCGTGGCGAATTACAGCAGCTAGCCATCAGCTCTCAGCCATCAGCCATCAGCCGTCAGCAAAAACTTTGCAGGGTTGAAGTTGGGTGATGCTGTCAAGATTCATCTCACGTTGGAGAAGGTGAAACGAAGGAGCTGATGGCTGACGGCTGATAGCTGAAAGCTTGCTTTTATGGACAAAATTCAATCTGCAAACCAGCTCAACGGATTTCTGAACGGCTTGGTGAAGCACGCCGGGCTCAAGCTGAAATATCGAATCACGGTTGACCCGCAAATCGCGGACGACCGCGACTGGGAGAAGCCGGACATTCTGGTGGAATTCGCTGGTCCGGATTCGTCGCTGCTGCTCGAGCGCGGCGCGGAACTGTTGCGATCCATGGAATTGCTCGCCATGGAGATGCTTCACCTACCCGGAAACGAACACGAAAAGATCAGCTTCGACTGCATGGGGCACCGCAAGGCGCGACTGGAAGAATTGAGAATGTCAGCGCGGGTTGCGGCAGACAAAGTCCGCCAGACAGGATCGCCGTATCACTTTGCACCGATGTCTTCGCGTGAGCGCCGCATCGTGCACCTGGCGCTACGAGATGAGCAGGACCTGGTGACAGAAAGCTCGGGCGAAGGCATGCGGCGGTCAGTGGTGCTGTACCCCAAGGATCACAAGCCGGCTATCAGCCAGAGGCGCCGTTAGCTCAGTGCCTGATCCTGCCAACCAGATACAAAATCACCGTCAGCACAACGCTCAGCAGGATCGAAGTCGCCAGCGGGAAATAGAACGTTGTGTGCTTGCCTCGGTAAAGAATGTCGCCGGGGAGGCGCCCAATCGGAAGATTCGTTCGGCCGAGAAGAAGCAAGAGCAATCCAATGGCGACGAGCACAACGCCAAAAAACACCAGCATCTTGCCTATGTCAGTCACTATTCAATTGTAAAAGCAAAAGGCCCTCGCCCTGGGCGAAGGCCTTAATCTTGTCGGACAGGAATGTCCGATCCACACGCAATCACTTCTTTTCCGCAGTCGTCTTGCCGTACTTGCGGCGGAAGCGCTCGACGCGGCCGGCGGTATCGACCAGCTTCTGCTTGCCGGTAAAGAATGGATGGCAATTCGAGCAGATTTCTACGTGAATGTCGCCTCTGTGCGTGGAACGCGTGGTGAAGCTGTGCCCGCACGCGCACTGCACGCGTACTTCGTTGTATGCAGGATGAATAGCTGCCTTCATAGGGTCTCCAGATGTATTGCTGAACCTTTTGATTCTAAAGGACAGTCGCTGGATTCAGCAAACGAGCAAGCTTTCTTACCGCAAAGACTCAAAGGATTCGCAAAGTACGCAAATGAAGCACAGGGTGCTTCTTGGCGAACTTTGCGGGATCGCTTTGCGAACTTGGCAGTTAAAGCTTTTCCGTGCCACGGCTCCACAGCCGCTAATCGTTGCTGGATGAGAAAACTCCGGTGTGCTAGAGGCCATCGTATTTGCGCCCGACCGGGGCACGAGAGTTGACGATGGCCACAAATCCGAAGCTGCCCGACTATCCGAATATTCCGCCACGCAGGCCAGAGAACGAGCACGCCAAAGTACAAGTTATCAAGAAAAACAAGTTCCCCTGGCCGATCATTGCGTTAATTGTCGGAGCAGCAATTCTGATTGCCATCATTGCGATACTCCCGAGAGGGCCGCACGTAACTGCTCCGCCGACGGGAGCCCAAGTTCCGCAGCAGCCTACGGCCGAGCAGATCCAGCTCACCAACATGAAAATTGCGCAATCCCCCGTCGGAGGCGCGCTCTACCTGAGCGGAATTCTCCACAATATGGGCAATACGGCAATAACCGGCGTGCAGGTGCAGGCGCAATTTCTCGGGCGCAATGGCCCAATGCTTGAAACCGTTACCCGGCCGGTGCAAGGAATCGTGGGCGGCAGCACCGCTGGAAACGCCACCTCGCAGGACCTGACCCAGGCGCCGATTCAGCCGAACGAAGCCCGTCCTATTCGGATCTACTTTGAACACGTTCCCGCCGGCTGGAATCATCAGTTGCCTCAACTGACGGTCACAACCGTGACCGGGACAACGCCGTAGCTACCGAGCGGCGGGTTCCGGCTCGCCGACTCTATGGCTCACCTTGAACGTGAGTTTGCCTTTTTCGGCATCAACCACAACGTGGTCGCCGTGCAGGACTTCGCCGTCCAGAATCTTCATGGCAAGCGGATCTTGAATCAGCTTTTGTATCGCACGCTTCAGAGGCCGCGCGCCAAAGTTCGGATCGAAGCCTTCGCTGAAGACCAGGTCTTTGGCTGGCTCCGTGAGCTCGATTGAAATCTTGCGATCCGCCAAGAGCCGGCGCAGATCTTCAAGCCGCAGATCGATGATCTTGACCAACTGGTCTTTCCCCAGCGGACGGAAGACGATGATGTCATCCACGCGGTTCAGGAACTCGGGCCGGAAATGCGCGTGGAGTGCTTGCATCACCTGCTGTGACGCATCTTCGAAGCCCTTCTCGGAGCTAAGGCCTTCTGCTTGTAAGAACGAAGCGCCGATGTTGGAGGTCATGATGATGATCGTGTTTTTGAAATCAACCACACGGCCCTGACCGTCGGTGAGACGGCCATCGTCCATGATCTGCAGCAGGATGTTGAAGACGTCCTGGTGGGCTTTTTCGATTTCGTCGAACAGGATCACTGCATATGGCCGCCGGCGAATTTGTTCGGTAAGCTGGCCACCCTCCTCATAACCGACGTACCCCGGAGGCGCGCCGATCAGGCGAGAAACCGCGTGCCGCTCCATGTACTCGGACATGTCGATGCGCACAAGCGCGTGCTCGTCGTCGAACAGGAACTCAGCGAGAGCGCGGGCCAGTTCAGTTTTTCCGACACCCGTTGGGCCCAGAAAGATGAATGATCCGATGGGCCGCTTGGGATCGCTGAGCCCCGCGCGTGAACGGCGAATCGCATTCGAGACGCGTTCGACCGCGACATCCTGGCCGACAACCCGCTGGCGCAGGCGCTCCTCCATCGTGACCAACTTTTTCACTTCGCCTTCGAGCATTTTCGAGACCGGAATGCCAGTCCATCGCGAGACGATCCTCGCGATGTCTTCTTCGTCGACTTCTTCTTTCAGCATCCGTGCTTGTGTGGGTCGGACATTCTTGTCCGACTTTCCCTCGATCTGACGAGTAACCTTCGCCAGCTCTTCCTCTGCCTGGCGGATGAGGCTGTAGCGAATTTCCGCTACCCGCTGCAAATTACCCTTTCGCTCTTCAGCCTGCTCTTCGATCTTGAGCTGCTCGATCTTTTCCTTCAGCTGCCGCGAGCGTGCAATGAGGTCCTTCTCCTGCTTCCATCGGGCTTTGAGCGCATCCGACTGCTCGCGAATTCCGGCAAGCTCTTTATCGATTCCCGCCAGGCGCTCTTTTGAATTCAGATCGCTTTCTTTCTTCAGCGCCTGCTTTTCAATTTCAAGCTGCGTGGCGCGGCGCTCAAGCTGATCGATCTCCGTCGGCATGGAATCGATCTGAATACGGAGCGACGCCGCCGCTTCATCGATCAGGTCGATGGCTTTGTCCGGCAGAAAGCGGTCGGAGATGTAGCGGTGCGACAATGTTGCCGCCGCCACGATCGCCGAGTCTTTGATCCGAACGCCGTGATGAACTTCATAGCGTTCCTTCAATCCGCGCAAGATCGCAATCGTATCTTCGACATTCGGCTCGCCCACGAAGACGATCTGGAAGCGGCGTTCGAGCGCAGCGTCTTTTTCAATGTGCTTGCGATATTCATTCAGCGTGGTCGCGCCAATGGCGCGCAATTCGCCACGGGCCAGCGCCGGCTTGAGCATGTTCGAGGCATCGATTGCGCCCTCAGCAGCACCCGCGCCGACCAGAGTATGCAGCTCGTCAATGAAGAGAACGATTCTGCCTTGCGAGTCTTCAATTTCTTTAAGGACAGCTTTCAGCCGGTCTTCGAATTCGCCGCGATACTTTGCTCCCGCGAGCATCGACCCAAGATCGAGAGCCACTACGCGCTTATTCTTTAGAATTTCCGGAACGTCGCCGGAGATGATGCGCTGCGCAAGGCCCTCGACAATCGCTGTCTTGCCCACACCCGGCTCGCCGATCAGCACCGGATTGTTCTTGGTGCGGCGTGAAAGCACCTGCACAACGCGTCGAATTTCTTCATCCCGCCCGATCACCGGATCGAGCTTTCCGCGGCGGGCGAGCTCGGTCAGGTCCTTGGCGTAACGTTCCAAGGCCTGGTACTTGGCTTCCGGATTCTGATCTGTAATTCGCTGCGATCCGCGAACAGCCGTCAGTGCCTTCAGAATTGCGTCATGAGTCGCACCGTGGCGCGCGAGAATCTCCTGGGCTGCGTCGCGCTTCAATTGTGTGGCTGCAAGCAGTAGATGCTCGGTTGAAACGTACTCGTCCTTGAATGTGTCGGCTTCTTTGAAAGCCTGATCGAGCAGTTGATTCGCGGCCTGCGAAAGAGATGCCTGGGCCGCTGCGCCGGAAATCTTCGGCAGACGGTCCATCGCCTGATAGACGTCGTTCAGTACAGATTGCGGCCCGATCCCGATCTTTTCTAGCACCGGCGGGACGATTCCTTCTTTGTCTTCGAGTAATGCCGCCAGCAGGTGCAGCGGCAGAAGCTCAGGATTGCCATGCTCGGAGGCGAGTTCGTTCGCCCGCTGCACGGCTTCCTGCGCTTTTAATGTGAACTTGTCCCAACGAATTGGCATGGGGAAAACCTCGATTTGGTAATTGCGTAATTTGGCAATTGTGTAATTGCCTCGCTCTATGCACTATTCCTGGGTTTTTTTTGAGGTCGCGCTGGAGCTCCGGCTAGATCCGTCCCGCCTCAACCCGGCCACTGCAATGGCCTTCTCGCGCTCGCGCAGCTTCTCCAGAATCTTGATCTTCTCCGAGAAGCTAAGTGCCCCCAGGCGCGCCTGCAGCTTTGGTTTGCTCATTGAGATTCCTTCAAAAATCTTTGTTCGAACTGGCTCCATTTTGCTGACAGGCCGTGCCGCTCCACAATGTCTTTGAGCGTTTGCCGATCAACAGCGCTCTGCTCCAAAAATTGCAGGATGCGAGCGTGGTCTTTTGCACGACCAGTTTCGAGAGCAATCGCAACCAGGGTGGCTTTCACAGACTCATTGTGAACCAACGCTCCCGCTAGCTCAAACAAAACGGGAGGCGTCCACCGCTGCCGCCTCCCCGGAACACAAGCCACGAATCACTGGCCACTGCCTTATGCTGCTTTACCAGCGCCCTTGCCTTCGATCGACTTCTGGCTGCCGACGTTCACCTTGATCTGCTTCGGCTTCGCTTCGGCCTTCTTGGCAAGCTGGATCTTCAGAATCCCCTTGTCATAGTTGGCCTGAACGCTTTCGGTGTCGACCGTGTTCGGCAGAGTGAAGGAGCGGGTAAAGCTGCCATACTGCCGCTCCACGCGGCGGAAGTTCTCTTCCTTCTGCTCTTTCTCGAACTTGCGCTCGCCGTGAACGGTCAGCGTGTTGTTCTCGACACGCACATCGATGTCCTTCTCTTCGATTCCCGGCACTTCGATGTTCAGCGTGATGTTGTGTTCGTCCTCATAGACGTCCACCGCGGGGGCAAAGGTCGAGGTGGTCAGCGCCTCCTCGCGATCTCCATACGAGTCGCGGAACAAGCGGCCCATGCGGTCTTGCAAAGTTGAGAACTCGCGGAAAGGATCCCAACGGGTTAAAACTGTCATGACAATCCTCCTATAGATCAGTGTTTCTAAAATTTGTGGTTTTAAATGGCTTGGTTGCGTTTTGCAACTATCTTAGCACAACACAAGCATATAACTTGAGTGTATTACTGTCAACTACTAAATGTGCTTGTAGTGCTTTAACTTACAAGCCCTATTAAGCACTTCAGATATGCTGTTTCGGGGATTCCCAGTACGTTCGGATGGTCTTTGGCCGCGCCTCGGTTTTCCAGGATGCGAACAATCCTGTGCGAATCCTGTGCGGCAGACTGGAGAATTACGAGCAGATCGGATGCACTTACGTGGTACGAACAGGAGCAGGTCACAAGAATCCCTCCCGGACGAAGCATCTTCAGCGCCCGCAAATTCAACTCCTTATAGCCCCGAACGGCCGTCTGCAGATCGCGTTTGGACTTGGCGAAAGCTGGCGGATCAAGAACGATACAGTCGTACTTCCGTCCTGAGTCGGCATAGTCACGCAGCAGATCAAAGGCGTTGGCCTCGATCCACTCAATCTCCGTTCCGTTCAGCCCGGCGTTCCTGTCTGCGATTTCCAGCGCGGGGCGGGAGCTGTCGACCCCGGTCACCTTTTCACAAGCTCGAGCCAGGTGCAGAGCAAAACCGCCCTGGTAGCAGAACACGTCGAGAGCTTCACCCCGGGCATAACGCTCCGCGGCAGCGTAATTTTCGCGCTGATCAAGGAACGCGCCGGTTTTCTGTGTGCCCAGGGCTTCATAGATGAAGCGAACCCCATTCATCTGGAATTCGGTGGTGATTGGATCCTGGGAAAACGGAGCTCCCGCTTGTCTTGAGTGCGGGACAGAGACGCCCGGCTCCCCATCATCAACGGGCTTTTTTCGCCAGACGATTCCGCTTTCCTTTTCCGGCAACTCTTCCAGCCTTCTGACTCTCGCGTCAACTCGCTCCACAATCGCAGTGGGGCTGAATGCGTCGACCAGCTCCGAGATGACCAACTCACGTATCTCCTCCTGGTCCATCGCCTGCGTGAGCACCTGGGTTGAAAGAACATCGTTGTAACGATCGACGATCAATCCCGGCAGGAAGTCGCCTTCGCTGAAGATCACTCGATATGTATTGCTCTTCTCGACGAAGCGCTTACGATAAGTGATGGCAGCGCGGACTCGCTCGCGCAAAAGATCATCCACGTGACCGACCGGCGCGCGCGAAATCAATCGCAAAGCAATTTCTGACGAAGTGCTGTAGAAAGCGGTACCCAGTCCTCGTATGGTCCGGGCACTCTTGTCCGAGGGGTGTGTGGCGCGGGCGCCTCGCCCGCGTTCCTCGACGACTGAGACCAGTGCTCCGGGAGGAATCGCGTCAGCGCCGACTACATCCGACCGGTATACCCAGACATGCCCTGCGCGCAGGCGGTCTGCGCCCCGCCGCGAAACGGTAACCACCGGCAACTTCGTGTTGTCGTGCATGTTTTGAATCTTAGCTCGGAAAAGAAAGCCGGAAACGCTGTCGTGACAGCGCGAGGTCAGTTTTCAAAGGTTTTGCTTTTCACCACACGAATCTTGTGGTCGGTGAAAGTCAGCCGCATTCCGGGTAGCTCGTATTTTGGAAGGTGGCAACTGCTGCACTCTTTCGTCCCAACCGGACAGGCTGCCGCTATGTGAGTGGCATCCTTCTTTTGGGATGCATTCGGGAGATGACAAGCCAGGCACTTGCTATCGTAGGCCGAGGCTTCCCGCGCCAGCGCCTGGTGCGGATCGTGGCACGCAGTACAAACCAGCCGGGCATCTCCATTGCCCCAGCACTTGCTCTGTTCCAGCCGCAATGCGGGAAAGCGAATGGCGTGAATATCGGTCACGTTGGCCACGTCCCACCACGCGCGATGACAAGCCCCACAGAAATCAAGCGATTGTGGCGGCGTAAGGTGCGCGGGATTAAAAATCATTTCCGGCGTTCCGCCAACTCCGGCTTTCGCCATGGCAACGTGCGCGGCGCCGGGACCATGACAACCTTCGCAGGAAATTCCCAGCATCGATTGCAGGGGATCAAAGTGCTTGCCCGCACTCGATCCCACCGTATGACAGCCGAAGCACTTCACCTGCTCATCCGGAGGCACGGCCCGTCCGATTGCGTTCGAAAGTGAAGTAGAAGTTTTCGGATGACCAGGCGTCAGATCGAATCCAATGCCAGGCAGAAAGCTCATACGCGTTTCGAACAAATCTCCGTTGCGTTCAAAAAGATAACTCTGCCCGAGATTGCCGCTGCCAAAAGCCCATAAAAGTGGAGTGGAAATGGTATCGGCGCCGTTCGTGACTGAATAAATCTCGCGCCCGTTCTGCTGGTGGATGTCGTAGCTGAACGCGCCGTTCTTATACTTCGCGTCACCTTGAGCGAGAATCGGCGAATCATCAGGCAGCATGGCGGTGTGCGCCATCGAGTGCTGGTTCTGTCCTTTAACTAAGGTTGCATGGCAATCGGCGCACGCCGCTGAACCTACATAGTCGTCACGACTGGCGGCAGGCTTCGTAGGCCACCAGCCTGCCTGCTTCAAATGGTCTTCGGTACTCATCTGGTCGAACATAGTTGCAGGAACTTGCGCGCGACACGCGAGGGAGGTAAGGAGGACGAAAAAGATGAGCGGTCTCATGCCTGTTTCGTCGAGCCCAGGAGCGCTGGACGGACCGGTTGATGCCAGTTTACAGCAGCCATTCTGACCGGCTGTCAGTTTGCTACTTGCCGGTATGCTCGATGCCGATGGCGATGTAGGTCACTGTGTCCCATGCGTTGTGAATGCCGACGAAGAGCAGCATTAGAGCAGATGCACCCACCACGAACATTGCAGGTGCAGGATGCCAGCGCAAAACCACTCCCGCCAGAAACAAGATCGCGTATGCGACGAGTGGAAGGCCTGCGTACCAAAGCCAGTCTTCGCGGTCGGGCGAATAGCTGGTTTGGATGCGAGCATGGCGGATGACGCGCGCCACGTAGATGACGCCCGCAGCCCCGGAAATCCCAAGGCATATGGCTGGTCCCGCCAGACCATGCCAAGGCGCACACACAATTGCAGAAATCAGCAGCGCAACACAGAAATGCACGATGGTAGGCGTGGCGAATGCACGAATTTCCAACATCCCACGCGCCACCTCGCGGTCAGCAATGAGCGCGATGACGACAAATTGCAACCCCGTTAGCGCGCCGGCGGATGAGCCGACGATCACGTAAAAGTCCGTCCATGCTCGAAGCAAATCTGGCGATGTCATTGTTGTAAAACGCTAGCGAGCCAGCACCATATCACAACGTTAGGCGAACCAAGTTTGTAAAAAGTGGGAAGAAGACGAACTTCCCGGGCCTGATCTGCGCTGATGTGAGGAGATTCGCGCCGCGGTACAACGCGAGTGGTGGGATTTTCACCGCTCAGGAATCCAATTTTCTCAATCCGTGTTGATTCCTGCAAATCCGTGGCGAAAAGAAGTTTGGTTAAAACACCGCTCCTTCCGCCTCACTCTGTGGTAGTTCTCTGTGAACCTCAGTGTCCTCTGTAGTAAGGCTTTTGAAAGGCAACCACAGAGAGCACAAACTTACACAGAGCACGACCACAGAGACATCCAATTAGAGTCGAGGATGGGGATAACCGTCGCCGTTTGAACCACGGATTGCAGGGATTCTCACGGATTTCCTCTTTTGGTTACTGGTGCTTTTCGAGCGAAGATTGTCTTCGCGAGTGCCGCTCGCTCGTCGCTCCACTGCTCGCAGCCTCTGTGAAACGAAACCCGCTGCCGACTCACTATTCAGGCAGTAGGAGTACCCGATGTACATCACATTGTTCGATCAGTTTGGACTGTTGAACCGGCTTCCGAGGTGGCAAAACCTGGCATCGCGCGATCGCGCACTCATCGCCGGACTGCTTATCGCGGTCGCGTTGCTGCTGCTCGGCGGGACGGCGGTCGCCACCCGCTACCACTACACGCCCCTGATCATTCTCGGTCTGTTCTGTGGGGCGGTTGTAGCCAAGGTGCTCGGCCAGTTTCTCGCGCCGAAACTTCAGTCGCACGTCACCATGTTTCTGGGAGGTGTCACCACCGGCAATCTCGGAACCAGCGAGACCGGCCTGCGCAAACTGATCAGCAAAGTTGCCGACGAGATCAACAAAGTTGTTGCGCTGCTGCCGCAGAATATGGGCGACCTGACCGATCCGATGACGCTGGCGCTTTGGATTGCACTACTGACGGCGCTGATCATTCTTGCGGCGAATGCCTACTACGCGAACCAGGAGTCGAGCCCGGTTGGCAACCCGGTGCCGCAACCATCAATGGCGGTTGCGCCGGTAGTCCCGATTGATAGTGTCCCCGTTGCTCGCGCCGCAGCTAGTCGCGATGGAGGATAGGAACCGTTTCGCTTGCTGCGAAAGGCGCGTTCCGTCTAGGCAGCACGGCTTGTATCAGGGCACGAGTTTACTCGTGCCAATTGGACGGGCGATAATCACCAACCCGCCGGCGTGAGGCCGCGCCGAAGAAGAACCTCAGCGGCTAAAGCCTATCAATTCTGGTCCATACGGCACGGATGAAAGCCGTGCCCTTCCCGTTCGTGGATCTCCAATCTCGTTGAACCACATCCGGGAAGGGCAGTTCACTCGTGCCGACTATGGCACCTTCTACTCTGTCATCCCGAGCGCAGTCGAGGGATCTGCAGTTACTCCTCAACCTCCGCGATTCTTGCTTTCACCATCTTCTCTAGCAGCGACGCGGGAAACGGCTTATCAATCGCGAACTGAACCGTCCCTTTCGAAATGCGGTAGCCCTTCAGCTCATCTTTAAATTTCGCAATCACCGATGCCGTCGGAAAAATGCTGCAATGGTCCGCAAACGCCGCATACCAGACAATCACCCTCTTGTATTTGAACGCCGGAATGCCGTAGCTGATTACCTCTTCAGTGCCCTTCGGCACCACCGACCGGATCGTCGCGCGAACTTGGCTCAGCGTGCTGCGTGCCGGCTCGGGGACAGCAGCGAGGTAATCGTCAACTGTTTCGCCCACGGCACGGGATTTCTTTCGCGACGAGGGAGTAGCGCTCGCAGATTTTCTCATTGGTCGCTTCACGCCGGAATTTAAAACCAAAACGCTATGCAGTCGCAGTCCCTCTCGACGAGGCCTTACCTGAACTCTTGCGCTTCTCCGTGACCGCCGCGTCCAGTTCCGCCGCGATCGCCTCAAATTCCGGCTTCGGACCATTCCAGCGGAGTTCTTCTACGTCTTTAAAGAGTGGGATGTCCGTCCGCAGAGTGGCCAGCGTGCGGAACAGCAACGCATTCTCCCACTCGCGACAAAGCGTGTCCGCAAGCGCGCCGGCGTTGTTCGCGTTGACCTTCCACTCGCGGCAATCTTTTGGGATCGCTTCCAGATGTCCAAATTTCGCCAGCACCGCAGCCGATGACTTCGCG
>DAIPJJ010000104.1:0-15387 GCA_036770325.1 Terriglobales bacterium | reverse complement strand
TCCTGAACGCGTCCGCATTCGCGGTGGGATTCGCGAATCTCGCTGCCTTCGAGCATTTTGCGCAAGTTGGCGGCTGATATCGTTTGACCGGCATGAGGCCGTGCTCGATGAATGCGTTCGTCAAACGCGACATCGGTGCCGCGCAGTGCGTCGAGTGTCATCGCGCCGATCACGTCGGCGGAATCG
Organism: Terriglobales bacterium; assembly: GCA_036770325.1. Classification (GTDB taxonomy): domain Bacteria; phylum Acidobacteriota; class Terriglobia; order Terriglobales; family Acidobacteriaceae; genus Gp1-AA145. The sequence continues at coordinate 15,201 of DAIPJJ010000104.1, read as the reverse complement.
ACCAGAGTTTCTGCCGCGAGCAGCGCGAGAGTTCCCACGGCAAGCATCGCCTGCGTGCCGTTGATAAGCGAAACTGCCTCTTTCGCTTCGAGCACCAGCGGCCTGATTTCGGCATACTTCAGCGCATCGGACGAAGGAACACGAACGCCATGCTCGCCCAGGCACTCGCCTTCGCCGATCAGCGCGAGGGCCAAATGCGCCAGCGGCGCCAAATCTCCGCTAGCGCCAACGCTGCCTTGCGCCGGAACAAATGGTGTGACCCGCCGGTTCAGCAGTTCGCAAAGCGTATCGATCACAGCGGGTCGAACCCCGGAATGACCTTTCGCAAGGGAGTTCGCGCGCAGCAGTATCATGGCCCGGGCCTCGGCAGCCGGCAAGGGGTCGCCAACACCGACTGCATGCGAGCGAACAAGATTGGCCTGGAGTTCGCGTATCTGATCGCCGGCGATTCGAACGTCGCTCAGCTTGCCGACGCCAGTGGTAATTGCGTAGGAGACTCGATTTCCGGTTACGATCTCTTCAACCACTGCCCGCGCACTTTGGACTCGTTCGCGCGCATCAGATGCGAGCAGTACGGGACGGCCATGGACCGCCACCTCGCGCACGGCTTCGAGCGCCAGATCGTTTCCGTTGATGTGGAGTGCTTGCATGAAACAGCTTTTAGCTCCTAGCTACTAGCTCCTACCAACCTGATCTAATCAGGGCTATGCTTGTTGCTCGGCGTTCTCCGCAAATGCTCGGCGAACTCTGCGGTTAAAATCTTTTTACTGCCCTGCAAAGAAGCTTTTAACCGCCGAGATCGCGGAGCTTTCGTCGAGATTGCCGAGAGAATCAAGGCAAAGTACCGAAAACTCCGAATTCAAGGCTCCGGGTTGCTAGGGCTAGTAGCTCGCCGCATAGCCTCTCGAAATGCTTGCATGTACTTCTCTGGAATCGCTCGCTTCTTCATCTCCGCGTCCGTAACCACGTGTGTTGTCTCGCCTTCGGCCAGGAGAACGCCGTCGGTCGCACGCAGCAATTCATATCCAAAATGTATCAGTGACTCTCGTATGTTCTTCAGATGCGTGCGCACGATGATCTCGTCGTCATAGCGAGCGGGGGCTTTATATCGGCAGCGCGCGTCGACAACCGCGATACAGCACCCGTCATTTTCTTCCATATCACGGTAAGAAAATCCAAGCTGCCTTAGAAACTCGACTCTTCCGACTTCGAACCAGATGAAATGGTTGGCGTGATAGACGACGCCCATCTGATCGGTTTCCGCGTAGCGCACTCGCAGACGGATTTCCGAAACATGCTCGCTCACTTGCCGCTCCACTGCGGCTTGCGCTTTTCAAGAAACGAACTCACGCCCTCGCGAAAATCTGCGGTTTGGCGAATTGCGGCATTGTCCTGCACACCCTGATCGATCTGCGCGTCCAGTTGAGACGCGATAAATCCATTTATCAGCTTCTTGGTAAGCCGAACTGAACTCGGACTGTTCTCCATAATCTGCCCCGCAAGTTCGCGCGCTCGCTCCATCAGTTTTCCCGATGCGACGACTTCATTCACCAAGCCAAAATGATGCGCCTCGGCTGCATCGAAAATTCTTCCCGTCAGCAGCAGATCGCGCGCAATTTTGTGTCCCACCTGCCAGACCAGAATCGAAGAAACGATCGCCGGCACGAAACCGATACGGACTTCGGTATATCCGAACTTCGCGTCGGGCACTGCCAGGGTGAAGTCGCACATAGTCGCCAGGCCGGTTCCCCCGGCGATGGCCGCGCCATTCACGGCTGCGATGGTTGGCTTAGGGAAATCGTAGAGCCGGCGGAAAATTCGCGCCATCTTCCTGGAGTCCTCAACATTTTCGGCGTGCGACTTGCCAGTGAGTCCCTTTAGCTCTTCGAGGTCCATCCCCGCGCAGAATGCTTTGCCTGCTCCGGTAAGAATCATGACCTGGGCATCGGATTCTTCAATTTCATCGAACGCACGGATGAGTTCGTCGACTAATTGGAAGCTTATGGCATTCCGCTTCTCGGGCCGATTGAACGTGACGGTAGAAACTCCGGCGCTTGATGCAAGTTGTAAAGTTTCGAAATTCATTGGAAAGGAACAGGAGATTATAAGGGGTATCGTCCGGTAAAGCGGACTCGGGTCCGGCGTGCAAATTTTCCCACGGCTTACGCCGTCGGCGAATTGGATGCCGCTGCGCGGCTGGGGAACATTGCTGCTCGTGAATTCGCTGGCGAAATTTCCTGGACGGTGATTAAAGTTCCCTTTACATCAACTTTCTTCTGACCATATCCAGCGCCTGTTGGGAGGCGTACCAGCGGATGCGCGCGCGATCTCCAGGAAAATTCCGCTTTACGACTTCGGTCCCATTCTCATTGGCAAGCGCATGAAAAACCAAGCCAACAGGTTTCTCGGCAGTGCCACCGGTAGGTCCAGCAACCCCGGTTATACCTAAACCTAAGCTGGTTCCGCATTTCTTGCGAATGCCCTCTGCAAGGGCCTTGGCCACCGGTTCGCTAACAGCGCCATATACATCGAGCAAGTCTTGCGGCACGTCGGCAAGCTGCACCTTCAACTCGTTCGAGTACACGACCGCGCCGCCAATAAAGTATCGCGAACTGCCGCTCACTGATGTCAATCGTTCTGCCACCAAACCGCCAGTGCAGGATTCAGCAACCGACAGCGAAGCATTCCGCATCTGCAAAAAATAGCTGACGATCTGCTCCAGCGAATCCCCGTTGTCGGAAAATACGCAGTCGCCCAACTCTTCTTCGATCAGCTCTGTGAGTTCGTCGAGACGCATCTCAGCGGCATTGACCGATTGAGCACGGGTCCGCAGGTGCAGTTGAATTTCACCGGGACCGGCAAGAATGGTCGTATTAATATCAGAGAATTTCTTGTAGATCGGCGCAATGCGGGCGTCGCAGGCAGATTCTCCAAGTCCGGAAATTTTTAGCACCCGCGCCGCGAGCGAAACCGTGGGAACTTTCGCCCGCAATCGCTCCAGCACCGCGTTGTCGAACAGCGCCTTCATCTCATGCGGAGGACCTGGCAGCAGAACAAGCAGTTTGTCTTTTCCATCCGACCTGCCGCTGATCCACTGTCCTGGCGCGGTTCCGTTCGAGTTGTGAAGCACCGTAGCGCCGGCAATCACATCGGCTTGTTTCACATTGTTCGGTGACATCTTCCAGCCGTGCTCCGCAAAGCGACGCTCAATGGCCTGCAGAAGTTCGGGATCGCGCCGGAGCTTCAGCCCAAGGGTTTCCGCGACGGCTTCACGAGTGAGGTCGTCTTCGGTGGGACCGAGTCCACCACTGAAGATCAAAATATCTGCGCGCGAAAGGGCGGTCGTGCTGACGCGCACAATATCTTTCAGGTTGTCGCCCACGATGGTCTTGAATGCGACTTCGACGCCGAGGCTGTTTAGCTTTTCAGTGAGGAATAGCGAGTTGGTGTCCTGCCTGAAGGGCGTGAGAAGCTCTGAGCCCACCGCGATGATCTCGGCAATCACGTTGGCAGTTTAAATGAAATCAGCGCTATGAAAGGTCAACCAGAGGCTGGCCCTGAATGTCCCATGCGAGATGGTGCAGGGCATTGGTGGTGGCGAGCACGGCTGAACGTCCGGGCGCAAACGCCAGCCCGACGAGTCCGGATCCGGCGACGGCGAGAGAAGCATTGCCATCTGGCGTGATCTTCACGATCCCACGCCTGCCTCCGAGTGACGCAGCGACATACAAGTTTCCCTCGCGGTCGAACGCCAAGCCCTGGGGCCGGCCCAGGCCGCGATAAAAAACGGACACCGCACCGTGCGGGTCAATCTTATGCACCGCGTCAAAGCTTGAAGTCGTGGGACCAGCAACGAATAGATCACCTTTTGGCCCCATTGCCATGTGATAAGCGGAGACGCTCGGTTCGAGCGTGGCAAATACGAATATCTGCCGGTCGCGTGCGACTTTGAAAATTGTGCCGCTGCGATCGCCGACGTAGAGGTTCTGCTCGCGGTCGAAGGCTATCCCGGTCGCGACGCCCATGCTTTCCGCATATGCGGACATGGTGCCGTTCTGCGCGACGCGATACACAGTGCCTTCAAAGCGGGAAGAAACGTACATTTCTCCTTCGCGATCAAAGGCGATGGCAGTCGCATTCATCATTTCGGTCAGGAAGGGCTTTACGTTGTAGTTGGTATCGATCTTGAAAATCGAGACGGGGACCTTCTGCCCTCGCGGTCCGGAAAAGGTCACGTAGATATTGCCCTCGAGATCGATTGCCGGATTGGCGACTGGGTGCAGGTTCTCGGCAATTGTGGTCGCGACTTTGATTGGCTGCGAATTGCTGGCATGCCCGTTGGTGGAAACTATGACAGAGCCTGACGCCGCGCCTTCGGGGACACGTGCAACCACAAAGTCGTCGGAGCTGACCACGACGGCTCCTTCTTTTTCGCCAAAACGCACGCTAGGACGGCGAAGTTCAGCGACGGCAAAGCCGTTGCCAGAGATGCGGACTTCTCCTCCGGGTAGTGCCGCCCCGGGGGTGATCGCCTCGATGTGCGGCCGCCCGTTGACGTTCTTTTTCCCCAGTATGCGATCGGAGATGGACATGGATGCGAATTAGAACCTGTTTGAAAGAAGCCCAAAATGCAGCAGAAGTTGCATCACTACAAGCGCCAAAATTCCAGCCGCAACGTCGTCAAGAACAATCCCGGTACCTTCCGGGAGTTGTTCCAGTTGTCGTATCGGCGGAGGCTTCAAAATGTCGAAACCTCTGAAAAGTATAAAGCCCGCGAGCAGCGTTTTCCACGCTACTGGTGCGAACAGAAGCGCGATCCACTGCCCAGCGACTTCGTCGATTACAACGAGCTGGGGATCTTTGCTGGCGTGGGCCCTGGCCACGGCGGTGGCGGCGGGAATTCCGATGGCGACCGCGAACAATGCCAGCGCCGCCAGGACGGGAGTTTGCAGATGCGACGGAATGATACGGCTCAAAAACAACCAAATTAGCGCTGCTGCAAGCGAGGCCCATGTGCCCGGACCCGGACGGAGACGACCGACTCCGAAAAAAGTGGCGGCAAGCGTGGCCCAAATCGGCGCAGCGCGGTGACTCTTGGCTGCCAGTGCGCCTTCAGTGTTCATCATGAGGCTTTGGAAAATCCTGAATTTCGAGCTCGTCAGAAATATCTTTGACCGGCGAAGAGATCACGTAACCACCACTCGCCCATTTGCCGAGATCGATCAGACGGCAGCGCTCGCTGCAGAAAGGGAAGTCCTCGGCTGCCCTTGCGACTGGCTGCTTGCACGTGGGGCATTTCAGGTCGAGCTTGCGCTTGCGGGGCACGAGTTAATTGTAGATGGAACAGCGCCCGCGGTTGAACGTTCATCAAAATGTTGTCATTCCGAACCGCTTTAGCGGTGAGGAATCTGCTTTTTGCATTAGGTGGGGAAAAGCAGATTCCTCAGATCTAAAGGTCTTCGGAATGACAGCGCGATTTTTGCGTGGCTGGTTCAGAATCACAGCGCGATGCGGAAGAAGGCGATTACTGCTGCCCGTTTGCTCCACCCCGCGGCTGTTCGTAGGCCTTCTGCAGATAGCGCCGGGCTTCGTCCATGGCGCCCTGCGTGTTGTCGTTGGTCTGGATTGCCTGCCGATACTCATTCGTGGCGCGTTCGCGCTGGCCGGTGATGTCGAAAATCTTTCCCAACTGTATGTGACTCCAGACTTCAGTCCAACGCGGATCGCCGTCGCCATTAAGCGAATCGCGGTACGCGTTGGCTGATGCCTGATAGTTGTGTTGGAGGAAGAATACCTCTGCAATTCTGTAGTGTGCCAACGAGCTGTTCTTGTTGATATCGAGGGCCTTATTGAACTCCGACAGAGCGCCGGCAAGGTCACTCTGCTGCACAAGCGCCTGTCCTCGCTGGATTGCTGCCCGCAATTTGATGTCGGGAGAATTCTTTAAGAGCTCGTTGTTCGGGTCGAGCGTGATTCTTCGCGGACGTCCGAAGGTGTCTACGGAAAAAGGAGAATCTGTGCCGACAACTTCAATTCGCTTGTCTTCGGTTTTGCCATCGGTATCGATTTTCAGTTCGACTGGCATGCGGAACAGATCGAGGTCCTGCGTAATCTGGCCGACGCTGCGGAACCCCTTGTTGTTCCCCAGCCGATAGATCGTGTACTTGCTTTTGAACTCTGGCGCGCCGGTTGAATCCAGCCACTGCGAGAAGAACCACGTGAGCTTGTCTCCATAGGCTTTTTCCGCAAGCTGCTCGAACTCATCAGCGGTGACGGTCTTTCCTGCGTACTGAGCGGCAAAGTCGCGCATTGCCTGATCAAATTTCTGGTCTCCGACAACCCACCGCAGCATATGCAGGATCATCGCTCCCTTATCCGTCGCAAGAGATTGAAATTCGGGAGAGAACAAATCCAGCTTGCCGATTTGCGACATGGGCACGGTGTCATACGAGAGGGCGCCGACGGACATGTCTTTCACCATCTCTTGCAGGCCGGCCGATCCGGCAGCGCTTTCGACGTAACGGGCTTCGGAATATCGCGCGAAGCCGTCCTCGAGCCACCAGTCGTCTCTCGTAGCCGGACTGACCGAAACTCCCCACCACTGGTGAGCAATTGCATTGGCCAACAAACGATAATTCGTCCGGGGAGTGATTCCCCGCGATGCCAGAGCTGCCAACTCTGGAGCCCACGCCGAAGGAACCGTGTCATCGGGCAGCTCGACTACGCGCAATACGTTCGACGTCGTGGGTCCGTATAGGGTGATGAAGTACGTCAGTTCCTTGACCGCGGTTTGCGCGTAGGCGGAAGCCAGGTCCTTATGCACAGGTTTGAAATACACGTGCAGGTCGATCCCAGCTTCTGTGCTGGCATAGTCACTGAAATCGCCAGCCACAATGGTTCCAGGAAAGCTCTGCTTGTCGTATTTCAAGGAATAAGTTTTGTTCTCCGTACTGCCGGTCGTTGCACCCTTGAGCGCCGGCGCCGCTTCCGTTGTGATAGTTCCGCTGCCGATCACCATCATGTGGGCCGGAACGGTAAGGTTGATGGTCGAGCTGAAGCGGTCGATACCGTATGCGCTTACCGGAAACCAGTCGCCAGCGTAGAGCAGGTAAGTCGTGTCTTCGTTGATCGAGGTCAGCTTCAGACCTGGTACTGGCGAATCATCGGCAGAATCGAGCACGCCTTCGTAGTCGAAGGTCAGCGTGGCGGAGTCGCCCTTTGGTACAACCTTGGTGAGTGAAACGCGCACACTCGAGTCTTGCGGCACGCGATCGACAGTCAGTGTTTTCCCGGCTTCGTCCGTGACTTTGCCGAGGCGAAGATCGTTGTGCAGATTGAAAGTTGCGACGTTCAGCTCTTCAAGCGCCGTTATCTTGACCTTCGCGCGCGCTGTGATCTTGTGATCATGAGGATTCAGCACTGCATCGATGTCGTAGTTATCGACGTGAAAACGCGTCTTTTCCGCTGCCCATGCCGGCAGGGAAAGCAGCAACAAAGCAAGTGCAAGCAGGCTAATTAAACCTCGACGCGAAGGCCGAGCTAGAACGTACATTTCGGGGGATCTCCTGGGCGGACCACTTCTGTCGCGAATACTTCTTTATTCTATGATGAAAACTGGAAGCGAAAAGATGCTGTAGAAACACGGTGTTGCGGCGATTTCCGGCAGTCCAATGACTAGCTGATTTTTGCGGGTGCGGGAACACACACTCCGAGCGTTGCGGCGATCACATTCGCCGCCCGGTCTGCAGCAGGCTCTTCGGCAGCTTGTCCTTTCGCAGATTGTCCCCGCAGCAGCCGCTTCACTCGTTGTAACCCGACTAGCATTTTGCGGCGAGGCCCGCCGTCGGGAATGATCTTCGTCATTTCCTTAAACACGTTTTCAGCCGTGAAGTCGCGCTGCACGAGCTCGGGCACCACTTTTTCTCCTGCGATGAGATTCACCATGGCGAAGTAGGGAACCTTGACTGTCCATCGTCCAAGCAGGTAAGTGAGCGATGTAACGCGATAAACCATGACAAATGGCGTTTCCATCATGGCCGCTTCGACAGTCGCTGTGCCGCTGGCGATGATGGCGGCGCGGGAATGGGCGAGAGCGGGAAGAGCGTCTGTGGCCAGGTGTACTCGGAGCCTGCGTTGCTCGCCAACCATTGCAGAGGGCGCGCCACCCTTCGCGATTTTCGAACGGTGGGATGCAAGGATCTCTGCAACAAAATTCCTATCTAACGTGGGCGCGAGCGGTAGCAGGAACTCGTACTCGTCGCTGAAGAGGGAAATTGTGTCTAACATTTCCGGCAGGTTCATGCGCACTTCTTTTCTTCGGCTGCCCGGCATGAGGGTAATCCAGGTTTTGTTCGGATCGAGACCGTTTGCGACGGCGTACTCCTCGCGCGAGACTGCGGGGCGGGGAAGTTCGGCTAACGGATGTCCCACGAATTCAGCATCTACTCCGCGGTCGCGATAGAACTTTTCTTCGAAGGGGAAGATCACGAGTGCTTTATCCACGTACTTTCGCAGATATCGCACCCGGCCCTGCCGCCACGCCCAGAACTGCGGGCAGACGTAATAGACGACAGGAACGCCGTGCTTCTTCATTTCCCGCGCTACACGCCAGTTAAAAGCAGGCGAGTCGATGACCACTGCGAAGTCGGGACGCCGCCGGGCCGCCTCAGCGATCAGCTTGTGAAACAGTCGCCAAATCTTCGGAAGATGACCAAGGATTTCCGTGATGCCGACGACGGAAAGATCTTTCGCGTCAACAATCAGCTCGCATCCTGCGACGCGCATTTTTTCGCCGCCAACGCCGAAGAATTCAAGGGTTGGTATGGCGCGCGCGCCCTCGCCCGCGGCTTTGAGGCGGGGGTCCTGCTCGACGGGTCGGCCGCCCGTCGCTTCACAATCTGGCTGGATGGAGAAATGCCGTCGCAGAGCTTCGATCAACGCTGCGCCATACATCTCGCCGGAAGCTTCCCCTGCCGAAATCAGGATTCGCACGCTGCAATTGTAACCAGCGGCTTCCGGAATGCGGGTTATCTTGCGAGTTCGGGTGTGTGCTGAAGGGGAATCAAACGATTGGCTATTTTTTGCCGCGGGTTTTCGCCCAGCCTTCCTTCACGATTTGTCTCGAGCGCCCGAGTGCAAGCGAATCAGCGGGAACGTCCTCGGTTATACAGGAGCCGGCAGCCACATAGGACCCTCTTCCGAGTTTCACAGGTGCGACTAGTGTCGAATCGCTGCCGACAAAAACGCCGTCGTCGATGATGGTTTTGTACTTGTTCACGCCATCGTAGTTACAGGTGATGGTTCCGGCGCCGATGTTCACGCCCTCGCCGATTTCCGCGTCCCCAAGATAAGTGAGATGGTTCGCCTTTGATTTCTTGCCCAGCCTGATTTTCTTCGTCTCAACGAAGTTGCCGACGTGCGCGCCTTCGCCGATTTCGCTCCCCGGGCGCAGGTGCGAGTAGGGGCCCACAATCGCGCCTTTCGCGACGATGGCCTCATCAAGTACACAGCCGGGGCGAATCATCACTTCATCGCCGATCTGCGAATTGCGCACGATTGTGTACGAGCGAACCCGGCAATCACTGCCGACGCGTGTATTTCCCAGTAGCTGTACAAACGGCTCAATGGTCGTGTCGGCGCCGACCTGGACGTCAGAGTCGATCACGCATGTCTCGGGATAGAAAATGGTTACGCCTTCAGACATGAGCTGGAGAGCTTTTTCCATGCGCATCTTGCGATCAATCTCCACGAGTTCTGCGCGCGTATTGCCGCCAAGAATCTCCCACGGTTTGGCGGTTTCGATGGCCACGACGCGCTGCTTTGCTTTGCGCAAAACCGCGGCCATGTCGGTCAGGTAGTACTCGCCGTGGGGATTGTCGGTACTCAACCGCTTTATGTTTTCGAACAGCGACTTGACGGAAAAGGCGTAAAAACCAGAGTTGATCTCGCGAAGCTTTCTTTGTCCCGGAGTGCAGGATTTCTCTTCGACAACTGCCTTTACTTCTCCATTGCGTCCTTCACGAATGAGTCTGCCGTAGCCTGTCGGATCCTGGAGCAATGCGCTCAGAATCGTCATTGCCGCTTTTTTCTGCCGGTGAAAGTCGCGAAGTTTGGTGATGGTTTGCGCCGTGATCAGCGGTGCGTCACCGGAGAGCACAATGACGTCGTCGTATTTTGCAAGCGCCTTTTCGGCGCACATCAGTGCGTGGCCGGTGCCGCGCTGCGGCTCCTGCACAACGAACTGAACGCCGATCGATTGCACAGCTTTGCGGACGCGATCGGCTTCGTGGCCCACGATTGCGAAGATGTCCTGGGGAGAAACCACCTCCCGTGCAGCCATAATTACATGCGCCAGCAGCGGTTTGCCACCGACCTCATGCAAGACCTTGGGATGCCGCGATTTCAGCCGCGTACCTTTGCCGGCAGCCATGATGGCTATGGCGGTCCGTGGAGCCTTCGAAGTAGACCTCGATTCCATCGATCCTCAATATAAACTGAGCTCAAATATAAACTGGGCCCGGCCATTGGTCCCGCGACGCGAACCGAATGCGTCATATGCCTTCGCTGGCTAGTACCAAAGTGTAGTTCGTTGGCTCAAAGCGCTGCTAGAATCCGCTTAGGACTATGCCCCTCCCCCAAAAAAGTCGTCTGATCTTACCTGCTGCGTTTTTGTTGGCAGTGCTTGCGTTACCCGCAACGGGTCAGACAGTCGTCAAGAGAATTGCCCTAAGCAGCGGCGGTCCTTTCGAGTTCAGAGTGCAGACCAGCGCGCAGGTCAGCCCGCAGGCACAAATTATCGCTAATCCTGATCGTCTGGTCATTGACGTACCGAACGCACGGCCCGGGCCCGTGCTGCGCAACCAGCTAGTAAATCGCCGTGATGTCGAGCGAATTCGGGTAGGACTGTTCGCCAATTCACCGCCGACTACCAGAATCGTGCTCGACCTGAAGTCCGTTCAGCCATATCGGATTACGCCGACCGGCTTGGGTTTCACGGTTTCCGTTGGACCGGAAGCAGCCCCTGCTGCGCCACCGCCCCCAAACACCGCGAACAACGCCGATGTAGCTCCGAACGGCGAAAAGACTATCGGCTGGGTTACGGCGGCGGTACCCACCGTCAATGCGGCCAGCAGAGCCAGTTCAGTGGTCGTCAGGCAATTTGCTCAGGACACGATTAAGGCCAACAACGGCGTGCGCGTGCAATTTTCGCAAGGGCAGCTTGAAATACATGCACGAGATGCGAGACTCGCGGACGTTCTTTTCCAAATAGAACAACAAACTGGCGCGGATATTTCAATTCCTCCTGGAGTGGAACAGGAGCGCATCTCTGGCGACTTTGGACCAGGCTCGTCAAGTGAAGTGGTCTCGCAGTTATTTAACGGTTCAGATTTGAATTTTGTGATGGTCGGTTCTCCGAGCAATCCGAATGCGCTTCGTAGTGTGACTTTGACCCGCAAAAACGGTGGTGGCGCCGATTACGTACCGAGCGAGCCGTCGCAGCCCGTTGCAAGCAATAATCAGCCTGAAAATGTTGAAATTCAGCAGCAGATCGAACCTCGGCCGGAAGATGTTCCGCAGGCCGAGCCAGACGCCACTCAGCAACCTACGGAGGGCGTGCAGCAACCTCAACCTGAAGATAGTTCGGCGTACTCGCCACAGAACTAGCCGCAACCTAAAAAACCACCCAGTCCTGGCTTGCGGCGAAGAGCAAGACCGCAATCGCCGCGGCGACACCAAACGGCACCTTTGCCGCGTCGGGATTGTCGATTGTCAGTTCCTGACCCGGAGCGCGGAGCGAACCGAACGAGAGCAAGATCCTGCCCATATTGCGAATGGTTTGGAGGAATCTCCGTTTCCTGATCACCAGGGCCAGTGCCATGACCAGATTGACGAGCAACGTGACGAACAGGACCAAAACGAGCCTGCGTGGTTCAAAGAATGCGCCCAGAGCGCCCACCAATTTCCAGTCTCCGCCGCCAAGTTGGCGAAGAAGGACGAACGGCAACAGAACTCCGAGCCCAAGCGCCGCTCCCGCCAAAGAGAGCAACGCGGCATGGCGTCCCGCCGCAATCCAGTGCAGAAGGATCGCGACCGGGATTGCGGGGTATGTCAGCCAATTGGGAATTTTGCGCCAGCGCAGATCGGTTATCCCCGCAGCCAGCGCGAACGCAGAAGATGTTAGCCAGAGAGCAGTTCCCAAGGTGTTCAGATTTTAATTGGCGGCCATAATAAACGGCCACAAAAAGGAAAGCCCGCTCGAAGCGGGCTTCGTTAGCTCACTAAGATGATCTATCTTGGCAGGTTATTTCCGTTCCGCTGCGCGATGATCTTCTTTGCGTTTTCGGCGAGCGCTCGCGCCTGTGGCAGCAGATCAAGCCCTTTCAGAACTTCAGGGTCAGTTTCCGCTTTCACTTTCAGTCCTTCTTCCTGCCCGTAGGCATCGACGAAAATTTCGCTCTTGATGTTGGATTTGATCCATTCATCGTTCTGCATCAGGTCAGCTTCGGTGTAGGGGACCTTGTCGGCATCGAGCGATTTGCGGAATTCCTGCATCACCGAATCATCGACTTCGAAGTTCTTGGTTACGTGGTGCGCGACGCTGTAGTGCTTCGCGAAGTTGAAGAACGCATAGTGCTGCAGGAGCGTGTCCTGGAAATGGTTGCTCTTGATGGGATCGATCTTAACGTCAGGAGTAATTCCGCCACCGCCGTAGACGGTGCGGCCGCTATCGGTGAGCTTTACTTCTTTGTTCGTGGTATCGCCGATCCCGTCGCGGTCGAAATAGTAGTCATAGAGCGAAACATTGCTATAGTCGCGCTGGATTAAGCGTCCACTGGGCGTATAGTACTTCGCCGTCGTGAGCGCGAGCCCGGTGTCGTTTGAGAGCGGATAAACCGTCTGTACTAATCCTTTGCCGAATGTGGTCTCGCCGACTACCAGTCCGCGGTCATGGTCCTGAATTGCGCCAGCGAGAATTTCCGCTGCTGAAGCGGTACCACGGTTCACAAGCACAACCAGCGGATAGTCACGACCACCATTGCCGTGCATTGCGGTGTAACGGCGCTCAGGTGATGAGCGTCCGTGATGGGAAACAATCAACTGGCCTTTGTGCAGGAATTTGTCGGCAACCCCGACACCTTCATTCAGCAATCCGCCAGGATTCTGACGAAGGTCGAGAATTAATCCCTTCACGTCGCCCGCCTGACTAAAGCTATCCAGCGCTTCCTGAACTTCCTTCTCGGTTGTCTCGTTAAACTGCGCAATGTGCATGTAGCCAACGCCCGGACGAATCAGGAAATGCAGATCGACGCTGTAACGCGGAATCTCATCGCGAACAACGGCAAACTCGAGCGGCTTGTCTGAGCCTTCACGCAGGATCGTGATGTGAACTGTCGTGCCCTTGGGGCCCTTGAGCAAGTCAGCCACGTCACTGGTTGTCATGTTGTCAGTCGGCTTTCCATCGACCGCCACAATGATGTCGCCCGGGTGAATTCCCGCCCGGTAAGCCGGAGTGCCCGCAAACGGAGCGATGACAATCACTTTGTTGTTTCGCGGACCAACTGTCATGCCAACGCCGTAATACTTTCCGCGCTGATCTTCGCGCAGCAATGAGTACGACTTGGGATCGAAAAAGTTCGAGTGCGGATCAAGCACGTGCAGCATGCCCGGAATCGCGCCGTTGTAGATGGCCTTATCCGCGTTCACCGGCTCGGCATAATTTTGCTCGACGATGTCATAGACTTCGGTGAATTGCTTGAGGCTCGTGCTCACATCTGAGTCGCTGTCGTGAGCGGTCGCAGGATTTTTCTGGGCGAAAACCATTCCCAGAAATCCGCAGAGAGCCAAAAAAATGATGATGAGAAGGGAAGAGCGGTGAGAACTACGGGCCATCGTCAGTTTTCCTCGCGCCAGGATGCGAAGCCACCCAGGCAGGCTGATTTTGTGCAGTATAACACGCGGAAAAACAAAAACTTACGTGACAAAGGACGCCGCACGTCACCCTGAAGTCACCTTCCTCTTAGGATGCCGGAAGATCGAGAAATGATGCGTTTTGCCGCAACGTCAAAGTGTCATTCCGCGCGGAGGCTTGGGATTGGTCAAGGCGATCGTAAGTTGAATTTGAGGAACCTGCTTTTAGGCTAACCCGCCAGCTTCTTCAGGAACTCCTGTTCATCCATCCGGTACTTGAATGCCTTCCTTCCGTCGATGAACACCACCGGAACTTCATCGGTGAATTCTCGCCTGAGGTGGTCGTCGGTTTCGACATCGACTTCACGCCACCGGAACCCGCCTCGGCGTTCCAGTTTCGTGAGCTTCTCTTTGATGATCTCGCAAAGGTGGCACCCTTTGCGGGAATAGACGATGACTTCGCGTAGGAGCGACATCGCGCCGAGTCTAGCAAACGACTTATTTCTTGGCTAGGTCTTAATTGACTAACAAGCCTGTAAAATCCTGCAATGGCTGACTCCAAGCCTTTGGCGGGGAAAATCGTTCTGGTTACCGGAGGCGCGAAGCGGCTGGGCCGGGCTGCGGCTGTGGCTCTGGCCAAGGCGGGAGCCGATGTAGCCATTACCTACCTGACCTCCGCAAAGGAGGCGTCCGGAACAGTAAGTGAGCTAAAGGCTCTCGATGTTCGCGCCATCGCCTTGCCTTGCGATGTGCGCGACTCCAAGAGCGTACGCACGGCGGTGGCCAGTGTCGCCAAACAGTTCGGCAAACTCGACGTTCTCGTCAATAACGCAGGAACTTACGAAACCGTCGAATTTGACGACCTTACGCTCGAACAATGGGATTCGATCTTCGCCGTCAACGTGCGCGGGCCGTTCCTTGTGGTCAAAGAAGCTCTACCATATCTACGCCGGACAAAGGGCAGAATCGTCAACTTAGGATCGCTCGGAGGCTTGCAAGCCTGGTCCACACACGTGCACTATTGCTCATCAAAGGCGGCTCTGCACATGCTCACGAAGGCAATGGCGAAAGCGCTCGCTCCCGAAATTTCTGTAAACTGCGTAGCTCCGGGGATGATGGATCTCGGCGAAAAAGACGCTGGAACGTTTATGGCGCGCATGGCAAAACAAACACCGATGCAGCGCAATGGAACCGGCGAAGACGTTGCGTCGGCGGTGCTGTTTTTCGCCACCGCTCCCAAGTTCATCACCGGACAGATTATGTTTGTAGACGGAGGCCTGAGCCTCTGAAGCC
>DAIPJJ010000103.1:11840-15469 GCA_036770325.1 Terriglobales bacterium | reverse complement strand
CGCTTATGTCGTCGATCAGTGCATTGCGACGACCGAGCCTGCGTATCTCGCGAAGCACGTCTTTCAACTAGCTCAACTGTTCAATACGTTCTATCATCGGCATCCGATTCTCAGCGAGCCTGACGAGCAGCGAAAAAGGTTCTTGCTCGCGACCGCCGCAGTGGTGCGGCGGGAATTAATTCGCGCCTTGGGATTGATGGGAATACAGACTCCGCCGGTGATGTAGATCACTTACCGCTTCTTCCTCCAGCGATCATCAGGCCCGCACCAACAACCACCAGCGCTATGCTGACGACTGGCGGAAGCATGTTCTCATGGTGCGTTTTGACGCCAAGGTGAACATCTCCGGCATCGATTCCGTGACGTTCTGTGTGCGGGACGGGGACGAAGAATGACAATATCCCGAGAACTAATACGATCAGGCCAACAGCAAAAAGAGCTCTCATTGCGCCTCACCTCAGGCGAGCTTGGGCTGACAACAGGAACTCTGCTCGCGGGCAGGTGAGATGCGATTCGTGAGCGATGGGTTAGTCGAAGCGCACAGTTTGCACTTCCATTTGCGACCCAGCGGCCCAACCTAAGAAGTACCGAACTCGCGTGCGAACTCAATCAAGCTTCTCACCGCAATTCCTGACGGCCCTTTTGCAATCCAGGGCTTGTTGTCTTCCATCCAGGCGGTGCCGGCGATGTCGAGGTGAATCCACGGTGTATCTTCGGCGAATTCTTTGAGGAACGCAGCAGCGGTTGAAGCGCCGCCCCACCGTCCGCCGGTGTTTTGCAAGTCAGCTATCTGCGAACGCATGGCGTCGAGGTACTCATCGCCAAGAGGCAACCGCCACATCCTTTCTCCGGCTTTGTCGATTGCAGACTTGAAGCGATCGTAAAAACCGTCATCGCTCGCGAAAACGCCGGCATTTGCATATCCCAGAGCGACCACGACTGCTCCAGTGAGCGTGGCCGCGTCGATTAAGTGAGTGCAGCCCAACTGGCGGGCATAGCAGAGACCGTCGGCAAGCACCAGTCGCCCTTCCGCGTCGGTGTTGATGATTTCGATTGTCTTGCCCGACATGGCGGTCTGGATGTCGCCCGGTTTCTGCGCTTTGCCAGATGGCATATTCTCCGTGGCGCAAACAATTCCGATTACCTTCACCTTCGGCTTGAGCAGCGCGATCGCCCGCATCACGCCGATCATGGTCGCGCCGCCTGCCATGTCATATTTCATCTTTTCCATACCGTCGGCGGGCTTGATCGAGATGCCGCCCGTGTCGAATGTGATCCCCTTACCCACCAAACCAAGCACAGGCTTTTCTGGCGCACCTGTCGGTTCGTAGCGCATCACGATTAGCGCCGGAGGCTCGTCCGATCCTTGTGCCACGCCCCAGAAAGCGCCCATCTTCAGCTCTTTTATCTTGTCCGCGCCGTACACGTCGCACTTGAGTCCCACTTCCTTGGCCATCTCCCGCGCGCGCTGTCCGAGGATCGTCGGGGTCATGCGATTGGAGGGTTCGTTCACCAGCCCGCGCGTAAAATTCAGAGACTCGCCGATAATGCGAGCATCGTCGAGTGTGCGCTGAACTCTCTGCTGGTCCCCGGACGCTACTACGGTGAGGGAATCGATGGACTGGTTCTTACGATCGCTTTTGTAGCTGTCGGGATCGAAGTTGCCAATCATCCCACCTTCGACGATGGCCTTGACCGCGTCTTCAGCAGCGATCTGCTCAGGAACAACGAATGCAAGGCTACGGAGGGTACGTGGTTTCAGAGCACGCACAGCGGCGCCGGCAACTTTCCTCAGCTCGGATGTGGAGAAATTCTTTGCTTTGCCTCCGCCGATCAAAAGGAGACGTTTAGCCTTCAGTCCAGCCGGTTTATGCAGCCACGTGACCTCGAATAATTTGCCGGATACATCCCCCGCAGACAGGAGTTCGACGGCGACCTGTTGCACGGACTTGTCTGACGTGGAAACAAAGGCTTCGGTCTTATCTTTTTCGCCTCGATCCAAAACGACCAGCGCGAGGCATTCGGTTTCAACTTGGGCGGCAGAAGAAAGAGAGAGAGTTGTCTTCATAGTTGGAAGAAATAGTATGAGAGGCGAAGAGCAATTTGCGCAACTGCGTCAGGTTTGACTCACCACGGAGGCACACAGACACGGAAAAGGTCAGAATCTTTTTCCAACGGAAGTCTTGAGTCCACTTCGTGCTCGCCGCTGTGAGGCCGCATTGTATGGGCTGGCTTAAAGGTTCTTTGCGTCTCCGTGCCTCCGTGGTGAATGGCCTTAGTCCCAATTCGAAACTTCTGCTTGGGATTTTCTGCTCCGTAAGAGTTCCAAGCTGGTATAGTTGTCGAAATCCAGCCAACTGATCCCAGTCACACTGGCCACACAATCAAGGAGTTTTCCATGGCAGGAAAGAGTGTTAATAAAGTCATTTTGATCGGCAATCTCGGCAAGGATCCCGAGGTCAAATACACGCCCCAAGGCACCCCGGTTGCGAAACTCACGCTTGCGACCAACGAACGTTACAAAGATAAAGACGGGCAGTGGCAGGACCGCACCGAGTGGCACAACGTTGTGCTGTGGCAGCGGCTGGCGGAGATTGCGGGCGAGTACCTGAAGAAGGGCGGTAAAGTCTACATCGAAGGCCGTTTGCAGACACGCTCCTGGGACGACAAGCAGACCAACCAGAAACGATATATGACCGAAGTCGTTGCTAGTGACCTGGTCCTGCTCGGCGGACGCGGCGAGGGATCGAGCGACAACGGCGGATATTCGCGCGGGGCTTCCGCTGGCAACAACAACTTCGATCAGCGCACACCGGAGCATGAACCTGCAGGAGTGGCAGCATCAACGCCGATAACGGACGAAGATATTCCGTTCTAGAAGTTCGTAGCACGGACTGGATTGGAAAATCCGGCGAAAACGCCTGCTTTGACTCTGGCATAAACTGTCATAATATGAAGGCATGGCAATGACGTCATTGAATATCTCTCTTCCCGAAGCGCTCAAGGAGTACGTGGAAGGGCAGGTCAACTCGGGTGATTGGGGCACACCTAGTGAGTACATTCGAGAACTGATCCGTCAGGATAAAGAGCGTCGATTGTACTCACTTGAACAAGATTTGATCGCTGGGCTAAAAGGCCAATCCATCAGATTGGACATTGCCGAGGTGCAGAAGAAGGGGCTGGTTGCGGTGCTTAGAAAACACGCTGGACGGCGGTGACTAGATTCTCAATCAGGATCGGCGAAGAGGCCGCTTCAGATATTCTCGATCAGTTCTCCTGGTACGAAGCGAAGTCTGGCTCTGATCTGGCGGGCCGCTGGGAAAGGCCGTTAGTTCAACTTTTCTACGTATTGTTCGCCATCCTCATTCCGGAGCGCCGTGCAACTTCAAATCTCGCGAACTCTGGGGCACGCGGCGCATAATAATTGCGAAATTTCCCAAACACCTGATCTTCTATCAGACCAAAGAGAATGAAGTCGTCATTCTTCGCGTGCTCCACGGCGCTCGAGACCTCGAAGCTTTATTCTGAGTGGAACCACCGATAAAATGGCAAGCGGAGGCTGTTCATGTCATCTCTCGCTTCCAAGACCTGTGTTCCCTGCCGTGGCGGAGTACCTCCGCTGAAAGGGA
>DAIPJJ010000103.1:0-11740 GCA_036770325.1 Terriglobales bacterium | reverse complement strand
CTCGCTTCCAAGACCTGTGTTCCCTGCCGTGGCGGAGTACCTCCGCTGAAAGGGAAAGAACTCGCAGAAATTCACAAGCAACTACCGGACTGGGCGCATTGGAAAGTGGTGAACGAACATCACATCACTCGGGGCTTCACTTTTCCTGACTTTAAGCAGGCGTTGGATTTTGTGAACCGCGTCGGTGCGGTCGCCGAAGAGCAAGGGCATCATCCCGACATTCTGCTCACCTGGGGAAAGGCGGAAATCACTTTGTGGACACACAAGGTTGATGGGCTGACCGAGAGCGACTTCATCATGGCGGCGAAGATCGATCGACTGCTGAATGCTTAACGTCAACACACGATGAGTGCTTTCGCGGGCGAGGGCGCCCGCGCCACCCTCAATCAGGAGCGGAGCACCTGTTTCAGATGCGCCGCAATTTGTTGCCCGTGAAATCTGCCATTCTCAATGAAAATCTCGTTCGTGCGTGAGCCTGCAACGATCACTCCTGCGACATAGACTCCCGGGACATTGCTTTCGAGCGTGATGGGATCGCACACCGGACGACACTGATCACTTGAAAGTTCAATCCCCATTGCGCGCAAAAAGTCGTAGTCCGGATGATAGCCGGTGAGCGCGAATACAAAGTCATTCTTGATTTTCAGTTCGCCATCCGGCGTTTCCAGCAGAACGTAGTCGGGAGCGATTTCCTGAACACTGCTGTTGAAATACGCAGTGATCTCCCGGTTCTTAATGCGATTTTCGATGTCGGGCAGGATCCAGTACTTCACGTGAGAGTGCATCTTTGGCCCCCGGTGCACAAGCGTCACGCGCGCGCCGTGGCGCCATAGGTCCAGGGCTGAAATTGCTGCCGAATTTTTCCCGCCGATCACGAGCACGTCGTTATCGAAGTACGGATGCGGCTCGCGATAATAATGAAAGACCTTGGGCAGGTCCTCGCCAGGAATCCGCAGCAGGTTGGCCCGATCGTAGTAGCCAGTGGCCACAATCACCTTACGGCATACGTAGTCGTACACGCGTCCCAGGCGGTCGCAGGTAGTGATGTGGAAATCATCGTTCGCTCCGGTCACGGTCTCGACTCGTTGGTATTGCCGGACGTCCAATTTGTAGTGCTCGGCAACCTTGCGGTAATACTCAAGAGCCTCAAGGCGATTCGGTTTTGGATTGGCGCTGCTGAAAGGAATGTCCCCGATTTCGAGCAGTTCCGGGGTGGTGAAGAAAATCATATTCGCCGGATAGTGAAAGATGGAATTGACCAGGCATCCCTTGTCGATGCTGATGACCTTGAAGCCCGGGCGTTGCGCCTCAATCGCGCAAGCTAGGCCGGTGGGCCCGGCGCCGATTACGATTACGTCGGCCTGCATGTCAGGACGAGCGTACAGTTGCGGCTTTGGCAAGACGTCTGGGATGAGTTTCGTCGCCAACTCTGACAGTCCTGGAAGTGAAGCAAAAGTGATCGGGAGTTGAATTTTAGCACGTAAGAAATTCGTGCTCGGGCAGCGAGACAAGGCAAAATACGCCTTATGATGTGGGTTTATGAGCACGGGAGCTTACGAAATCCATGGTGTGTCTGTTTATGAATGCGCTTCGGACCAGCATCCGCTGCGAACCGAAGGCGATGCAAACGACCTGATTAGCACAGCCCGTGAACATAACGCCAGGTTTCTCATCATTCGCGCGGAGCACCTGAGCAGCGAATTCTTCCATCTGAAGACTGGCCTGGCGGGTGCCATCATTCAGAAATTCATCACGTATGACGTGCGGGTCGCGATCATCGGCGACATCACTGAGCAAGCACAGAGCAGTTCGTCTCTATCTGACTTTGTTTACGAGGCCAACCGAGGGAAACACATATGGTTTCTCAAAAGTCGCGCGGAGTTCGAGAAGCGGCTTCAGGCCGAGCGCGATAGTCAGTGAGCCGTAGCATTCTCCGCTGCGGTTTGCAGGCGCAGCAGAGCCTACTGGGTAAAAAGCATTCATTTCACGTTGCTATAATTTTTTGTTCTACAGGAGCATGCATGGCCACTCTGACGCAGTCGGCAACCCGCACGGAAAAAGATTCTCTCGGCACGAAGGAAATTCCCGCGCACGTTTATTACGGAATTCAAACGACACGAGCGGTAGAGAATTATCCGATCTCGGGGATGCGCGCGCATCCGACTCTGATTCGCGCTTTCGGAATGGTGAAGGAAGCAGCCGCGGAAGCTAACCGTGAACTGGGATTAGTCGACAAGAAGATTGCCGATGCGATCATTCAAGCCGCGCAGGAAGTCGAGCAGGGCAAGTGGAACAACGAATTCGTTGTCGATGTCTTTCAGGCCGGTGCCGGCGTCAGCTTTCACATGAACACGAACGAAGTAATCGCCAACCGCGCGGTCGAAATTCTCGGGGGAAACCTCGGAGACTACTCGAAAGTTCATCCTAACGATCACGTTAACTACGGCCAGAGCACGAATGATGTATTCCCAACCGGAATGCGGCTCGCGACGTTGCTGGAGCTTGAGACGCTCTATCCGGTGCTGGATTCCCTCGCATCGGCACTTGAGAAAAAAGGAAAAGAGTTTCACGCGATCCTGAAGTCCGGGCGGACTCACATGCAGGATGCAGTGCCGATGCGCCTGGGCCAGGAATTCACGGCATATGCAGGCGCGGTGCGGCGTGCCAGGCAGGCAATTGTTTCGGGCGCGGACTTGCTGCGGGAGCTTGGCCTGGGGGGTTCAGCAGTCGGAACCGGAATTAACACCCATCCGGATTATCGCGAGAAGGCAATCGCGAATTTGTCGCGCATCTCCGGGCAAAAGTTAGTTCCGGTGGACGACATGCGCTATGCCATGCAATCGAACCTGGCAATGGCGTCGGTTTCTTCGGCGTTACGCAACCTTGCACTTGAAGTAGTCCGCATTTCGAATGACCTGCGTCTTCTCTCTTCCGGGCCAAACACCGGACTTGCGGAAATCAATTTGCCAGCCTTGCAACCTGGGTCGTCCATCATGCCCGGGAAAATTAATCCGGTAATTCCCGAGCTTGCGGCAATGGTTTCATTTCAAGTCGTTGGCAATGATGTCGCCGTGGCAATGGCAGTGCAGGCCGGCCAACTTGAACTGAACGTCATGATGCCCACCATGGCGTACAGTGTCTTGCAGTCGATTACGATCCTGACCAACATGCTCCGCCAGCTCACCGACAGGTGCATTGCCGGAATCACAGCCAACGAGAAGCGAAACAACTTCTATGTTCAGGCGACGGTCTCGCTTGCGACGGCACTGAATCCCTACATTGGCTATGCGAAGGCTGCTGAGATCGCGAAAGAAGCCGTGGCCAGCGGCCGCTCAATTATCGAAATCGCCCGCGAGAAGAAGTTGCTAAGCGAGCAAGAGATCAACGACATTCTTGATCCGGTGCGCATGACCGAACCTGTGCGCCCACTCGACGCAGCCAAGAAGCGGGAAGAGATCAAAGCGAAGTAGAAAGCACCCGAAGTCTCGTCGTTGCGTCACGTACAGGTATCCTGCACAATGGGTGGTATGGTCGAAACAACTTATACAAGCCTTCGCGAAAACCTCGCATCAGTCATGGACCGAGTCGTCAACGACCGCGAAGTGGTCATCGTAAAGCGAAAGGGTGATCAGCGCGTCGCAATGCTTCCCGCTGATGAACTCTCCGGGCTGCTGGAAACGGCCCATCTTCTGCGTTCGCCTTGAAATGCGGAGCGCCTTTTAGCGGCAATGGCCAGTGTAAAAAAAGGAAAGGGCAGGGTAGAGTCCCTCGACAAACTCCGGCAGGAGTTAGGGCTTGACAAGTCGCGCTAGTTATCAAGCCGTCTTCGCACCGCAGCTTGTGGAAGACCTGCGTTCTTGGATAGAGACTGACAGGCGTGTAGCACGTCGAGTTCTCGATCCTATGCAAGCCGTCCTTCGCGAGCCGTTCTCTGGCATTGGCAAACCAGAGCCGTTGAAATAGATTTTCGCGGGTTGCTGGTCTCGAATAACTCAGGAGCATCGGCTTGTCTATCGAGTGTTAAGTGATCGCACAGAGTTTTATCAAGCCAAGTACACCTACTGATGTGGACTGAGCGCATTGCTCCGAAGAGTCCCCTGCCGCCGGGGAGACAGCAGGGGCCGCGATTCCGGCGAGAGGTCTCAACTTCCCTCCGGCATCCACTCACAAGTACGCGTTGTCAGGTGTGAAAGTTCAATGCGCGGTAGAGCCGAGTTAGCGGGCGAACCGCTCGTCGAATGCGAACCGCACAGGCTCACCTATCAGCAAGCGAGGAAAATCAGGGTGGGCTGGATTCAGCAGAAAGTTACTTTCCGCGGGCACCAGAACGCTTGGCACTTCCAGCACAACGGAACTCATACTCTTAACCCACTCGTCTCCAATATTTCTCACCTGAGCAGGTACGGGCTCCGCACGCCAATCGCGTGGCAAACGGCTGGGATCCAGGCGCTGAATCAATTGCTCATCGATGCCGACACTGATGGACACGTATTCGTGGATCAATTCCGGTGTTTGGAGATGTACCAGGATTTCCAGCAGCGCGAGCGATTGGGTTGCAGACGTGTATACGAGCGCACTACCGGGGCTGTTCCAGCGTCCGCCGTATTTTTTTGCCCCAGCCCCGGTGAAGGCCGCTTTCGCATGCCGCCGCTTGGTGATACGCCAAGCGGTAATGATCACGAAAAGACCCCGTGCTCCACTCTTCCAATAAGATTCTCTACTTCGCGCGCCCCCAGCTCGGTACGGGAGTATTCGAGAGGGGTCTCGTTTTGAAGCGCTCGTTTTGGCGTGGTCAGCCACTTGAGCGCGCCTGCGCGATCACCTTCGAACAACTCGAGGGCTTGCTCAAAAACTGACGAAATCCTAAGCAGCTTCTCAGATTCGTCGGAAGTCAAACGTCCGGAAGCCTTGCGCCGTGCGAACGTGCGCGGCGGCAAACCAATCAGAGAGGCAATATCAGCAAGCGACAGTCCTGAGCGGGATTCCAGCCGCCGCATGGCGTCAAACGAAAACCCGCGCCCAAGCTGGCGGATCAGATCACGGGACGTATCCGCTCGCAAACCGAGTGACCGCCCCGGCAAGTGGCTAAGTGCCTGCTCAACACGTTCCATTGAAAGCTATACTAATGCACCTTTGCCAACATGTCAATAGTTTAATGCCATCTGGCAGTATCAATTCCGCGAGCCGCTTTCGGGGTACTCATAGACTCCGCGGCCGCTCTTCTTTCCAAGACGACCATCTCTGACGTACTGCACCAGGAGTGGGGCAGGCCGGTATTTCTCGCCGAGCGTCTGGTGCAGGTATTCGAGAATGTGGAGGCGTGTGTCCAAGCCGACGAGATCAACCAATTCGAACGGGCCCATCGGATGATTGAGACCTAGCTTGAGCGCTTTGTCGATGTCGGCTGCGGAGGCAATTCCCTCCTGCAGCATGTAGAAGGCTTCGTTGCCGATCATTGCGTTGATGCGACTGGTAATGAATCCGGGGGACTCTTTGATTACAACAACTTCTTTACCCATCCTGCGGCCCACTTCCGTGGCTGCGGTGATGGTCTCGTCATCGGTTTCAGCCGCGCGCACCATCTCGATCAGCTTCATTTTGTGCACGGGATTGAAGAAGTGCATCCCCAGGCATTTCTTCGGACGATAAGTAACAGCGGCAATTTCGGTAATGCTTAACGAAGAAGTGTTGGAGGCCAGGATTGTGCTCGGGGGGCAAATCTTATCGAGCAGGGTGAAGATTTCGATCTTCGATTCGAGTTCTTCGGGAACGGCCTCGATGACGAGATCGGCTTCACGGGCAGCTTCTTCGACGTTGCTGGCATACTCGAGGCGGTTGAGCGCTGACTGCGCAGCATCGACTGAGATCTTCTTTAGTTCAATTGCTTTGTCAAGGTTTCCGCGAATTTCGCCTTCTGCTTTACGCAGAGCCGCGGGGACAAGATCTTCGAGAATTGTGCGGTATCCGCCAAGCGCCGCAACATGGGCGATGCCTCGGCCCATGATACCGGCGCCGATCACCGCAATGGTGCTTATTTCCGGCACTATTTCTCCAGCAACGCGAGAAGTTCTTTGATCCGTTCGTTCGCGTTTTTCAGGCTGTCAGCCAAACGCTTCTTTTCCTCCGCATCGACTGCGGGAAGCGAAGCATGAATTCGGCGAAGAGTGGTGGTGATGTCGTCAACGTAGTTGATGAGGCGAATGAGTTCCCCGGTAGCTGCCATGAATTGCTCCTGGTGACGCTAAAGTTTTCGCGTGGCGAATTGTTTATTTTCAACGGCAACCAGATTTAAGTAAAGCGGCGGGAGAATCCCGCGTGCTCTCGTAAACTTCAACTATTCCGCGGAATCGTAATTGAGGTTCTGTCCGAGCCATCGCTCGACATCATGAACGTTCATGTCTTTGCGTTCGGCATAGTCGGCAACCTGATCACGTTCAATTTTGCCGAGAGCGAAATAACGCGATTCCGGGTGGGCAAAGTATAGGCCGCTCACGCTCGATCCTGGCCACATCGCGAACGACTCCGTGAGCTGAATTCCGGTATTTGCTTCGACATCGAGCAAACGCCAGAGTGTGCCTTTTTCAGTGTGATCTGGGCAAGCGGGATACCCGGCTGCGGGACGAATGCCGCGATATTTTTCGTGAATCAAATCTTCGTTGCTCAGGTTTTCTGAACAGCCATATCCCCATTCGTCGCGTACGCGTTTGTGTAAGCATTCGGCAAAGGCTTCAGCCAGGCGATCGGCAAGCGCTTCAGCCATAATCGCGTTGTAGTCATCGTGCTTGGCGCGGTAGCAGTCGCATAGTTCCTTGAGTCCGATTCCGCTGGTCACTGCAAATGCGCCGATGTGGTCATGCAGTCCTGTATTCTTCGGCGCAGTGAAATCAGCAAGAGATCGGCATGGTTCGCTTCCTTCCTTATTTGCCTGCTGACGAAGGAAATGGAATTGCGCAAGTACTGTGTCGCGTTTGGCTTCGGTGTACAGCTCGATGTCATCGCCTACGGCGTGGGCGGGAAACAATCCGTACACGGCGCGCGCAGTGATGAGTTTCTTTTCAATGATGACATCAAGTAGCGCGTTTCCTTCCTTGAATAACTGGCGTGCCTGCGCGCCTTGTTGCTCGTGCTCAAGGATCCGCGGATAAACTCCTTTCAATCCCCAAACGTGAAAAAACGGTGACCAGTCGATAAATTCGCGCAACGTTGCCAACGGAAAGTCGTCTAGCACGCGCACGCCGGTGAAACTGGGGGCAGGTATGTCTGCGGAACGCCACTCAATTGGAGTGCGCCGGGAGCGAGCCTCTTCGATCGAGACGGTTGGTTGCTTCGGGGCAGCGTGAGCCTTGCGGAGCGCGTCGTATTCAACGCGATGCTGCGCCACAAAGGCAGGCTTGTTTTCTTCGCTCAGAAGACTCGTCGTGACAGGCACGGCGCGGCTGGCGTCAACGATGTGAACGACTGGCTCGCTGTAATGCGGAGCAATTTTTACAGCGGTGTGGCGGCGGCTGGTTGTTGCTCCGCCGATCAGCAACGGCAACTTAAAACCTTGGCGTTCCATCTCACGGGCGACATGCACCATCTCATCGAGAGATGGCGTAATCAGTCCGCTGAGTCCGATCAAATCCGCGTTCACGGCCTTGGCTCGTTCCAGAATCTTTTCGGCCGGAACCATGACGCCCAAGTCGATCACTTCATAGTTATTGCAGGCGAGAACGACTCCGACAATGTTCTTACCAATGTCGTGAACGTCGCCCTTAACCGTTGCAAGAATAATTTTTCCCTGCGACTTCACGACTTCGCCGGCCGCAGCCCTGGCTTCCTTCTCGGCTTCCATATAGGGAGTGAGGTGGGCCACAGCTTTCTTCATCACGCGTGCGGACTTCACTACCTGGGGCAAAAACATCTTGCCCGCTCCGAAAAGATCACCCACGATGCCCATGCCCGCCATTAATGGTCCTTCGATCACGGCGAGCGGTCGGCCGAGTTTGACACGGGCTTCTTCTGTATCTGCTTCGATGTACGCATCAATGCCCTTCACCAGCGCGTGCGCCAGGCGTTCTTCGACGGTGCCATTGCGCCATTCTTCCGCTTTCTTTTCTGTTGTCGCCTTCCCCGCACCCTTCAGTGCTTCGCCATATTCCACCAAGCGTTCCGTAGCGTCGGGACGGCGGTTGAGCAAAACATCTTCGACCATCACCCTCAGCTCAGGCTCGATCTCTTCATACACTTCGAGCATGCCGGCATTCACAATGCCCATATCCATGCCGGCGGCGATGGCATGATAAAGAAACGCCGAATGAATTGCTTCGCGAACTACATTATTTCCGCGAAAACTGAAAGAGATGTTGGAAACGCCGCCACTGACTTTCGCAAACGGCAAATTGGCTTTGATCCAGCGAGTCGCATTGATGTAGTCAAGCGCGTAGTTGTTATGCTCCTCCATGCCCGTGGCAACCGTGAGGATGTTGGGATCGAAGATGATGTCTTCAGGTGGGAACCCGACGTCGTTCACTAGAATTCCGTAGGCGCGTTCGCAAATTCGGATCTTGTCCTGGTAATTTGCGGCCTGACCCTGCTCATCGAAGGCCATCACCACCGCGGCGGCGCCGTATTTCAGAATCGTCGCCGCATGTTCGCGAAATACCTGTTCGCCTTCTTTTAGCGAAACCGAATTGACGATGCCCTTGCCCTGCAGGCACTTCAGGCCTGCCTCAATGACCTCCCACTTCGAGGAGTCCACCATGATCGGCACTTTGGCGACTTCTGGCTCGCTTGCCAAAACCTGCAGAAATCGCATCATGGCCACGACACCGTCGATCATGCCCTCGTCCATGCAGACGTCGAGCACATTCGCGCCGTTCTCAACCTGCTGACGCGCGATGCTTACTGCCTGTTCGTACTTGCCTTCCTTGATGAATTTGGCAAACTTCGGCGAACCGGCTACATTGGTCCGCTCGCCGATTACGATGTACACGCCCTGCTGCTGGGTGAATGGCTGCGACCCTGAGAGACGCAGAGGTCTCCACTTCGACGCGTCCGCGATTGCGGTGTCGGATGCGCTCACGCTCGACTCTCGATCTCGCTCGGGCGAGCGAAGGCTGTTTCGGTGAGATGAGGCCCAATCTTTCGCGGAGGCTTCCCGTCGAGCGCCTTCGCGATTGCGGCGATGTGCTCGGGAGTGTTTCCGCAGCAGCCGCCGGCAATGTTGATCAATCCGCCATCCGCAAACTCAGACAAATAGCGCGCCATGTCTTGCGGGCCG
Organism: Terriglobales bacterium; assembly: GCA_036770325.1. Lineage (GTDB taxonomy): Bacteria > Acidobacteriota > Terriglobia > Terriglobales > Acidobacteriaceae > Gp1-AA145. The sequence goes on along the minus strand of DAIPJJ010000103.1, from coordinate 2,478 downwards.
AGATCAAAGCCCGTTTCTGAAAGAGGATTCGGCAGACCTGCATTGGGATAAGCCGAGACCGCCACGTCCGCCTTTTCCGAGAGCTCCTCCAGAAACGGATACATGAGATCGGGGCCGAGAGAGCAGTTCAGGCCGACCGACAGCGGCTTCACATGCCGCACCGCATTCCAGAAAGCCTCGGGTGTTTGCGCGGAGATCATCGTTTCGCCGCCGCGCCCAACCGCGGCGGAGATCATCACCGGAAGTTCCCTGCCCTGCTCATTAAACACTTCACGAATCGCAACCAGTGCCGCTTTGGCGTTAAGCGAATCGAAAATTGTTTCGACCAGCAGCAGATCCACACCCCCGGCGATCAGAGCCCGTACCTGCTGCGCGTAAGCGGCTTTTACTTGATCGAACGTGACCACACGGAATCCTGGGTCATCCGCGTCGGGCGAGTTCGAGAGAGAAACCGTAAGCGGCCCGATTGCCCCGGCCACAAAGCGCTCTCGCGACGTCGCGGTTCCAACGCGATCCGCCCATTCACGACATTGCCGCGCCGACTGTTCATTGATGTCCCAGGCCAGACCTTCGAGAAATGGATCACCAATAACCTTCGAGTAAAACTCAGGATCTTTGCGGCCCCCATGCTCCCGTGGATCTTCCACAAAAAATTCGCTCTGGGCGATGCTCGTGGCACCGAATGTGTTCGTCTCAATGATGTCCGCTCCAGCTTCCAGAAACCGGCGATGAATGTCGCCGATGATTTCGGGCTTCGTCACCGAGAACAGGTCGCCGTTATTTAGGAGGCTTTTCTTCGCGTCCTTGAATCGCTCGCCCCGAATGTCGGCTTCTTTCATCCCGTAGGTGCGGATCGTCGTACCCATCGCTCCATCAATGATGGCGATACGATCATCGAGGATCTTTTCCAAGGGATGGCGTTGAGATTTGTTCATGGCTCTATGCCTTTGCCGACGTTCAGCTACTAGCTTCTAGCCACTAGCAACCAGGTTCTTGCTTGCTAAGAGCTAGTAGCTAGAAGCTGCTTTATACACGAACGCCGGCCCCGAAATCGGACCGGCGTCAAACTTTCACTACGTCTATTGAACTCTTTATCTCCTCATCTTGGCCAACGACCGTTCTTAGCCTGCCTGAGCAAGCGTAGCGAATCGAAGGGACGAACCACCAACGACGACTTCCTATTCTCCTGGAGCCACTTCCGCCGGCGCTCCGCCCATCACTTCGGCGGCATTGAATACCGGATTTGCTCCTAAATGCGCCGGCCTCGGCGCCAGCAACTGCTCTTTGCGATAGATCAGATTGGTCGCGTTGAATGTCGCCAGTTCGAATCCGTGACCGTGAGTAATCGCATCCGTCGGGCAGGCTTCTACGCAATATCCGCAGAATATACAGCGGTTGTAGTCGATGTTATAAACCTTGGCGTATCGCTCCGCGCCGCTGATGCGATTCTCTGCCGTGTTCTCCGCCGCTTCGATATAGATGCAATTGGCCGGGCAGTTCGCTGCACAAAGAAAACAGGCTACGCACTTCTCCAGACCGTTCTCGTCACGCTGCAAAACGTGCACACCGCGATACCGTTCCTGAAACCGCGCCCCGCGTAACGGCCCCTTACCGTCCGGATAGTTCTCCACCACCGTCGGCTTGAACATCTCTTTGAATGTGATGCTCATTCCCTTGGCTATGGCAGCGATGTTTTCGAGGATCGGCATACAGAACTAGTATAGCGAATCGCAGCTTGCCCGAACGATCTAGCCTCCCCTGAGCGAGAGTAGCGAGTTGAATGGGATTCGCGTACAGTCCAGCCAACCACGATCCACACTAGATTCCTCGCCCCGCTGGTGAGAACGCGTGACTTCGGAATGACGCCTCGCGTGGGGAAAGCTCGAACCAGCTCGACCGAATCAGACTTGCAGTTTCCGCAGATACGGAACACTGGCCTGCATCATCGGCAAACTCATTTCGACGAAGTAGTTCTTGATCCCCCCAACTTTGGCCGCGGAAAAGATTTTTTTCCAATCCAGCGTGCCTTGCCCGACCGGCACAATTTTCTTCGAAGTCGCCGACCAGCCCTGAACGTGCATGGAGATAAATCGCCCGGGATATTTCGTAAGATATTCGGCGGCGTCGAATCCTTGTTGAATAGTCGAGACCTGGAACTGGAACTTGACCAGCTTAGGATCAAGCAGCTCGAACAGCATGTCATAGGTACGCTTGCCGTCGGTCGTTGTTGAGCACTCGAAGTCTTCGTTGTGAAGTCCCTGCTGAATTCCAGCCTGCGCGGCTTTTTCTGCCATCTTGTTGTATTCGTCGGCCGAGCGCTTTACGTCGTCTGCGGTCGGGTGATCAGGCCCGCCGAGACTCGGGACCAGCATTTGCGTGAGACTCATCCTTTTTGCCCAGTTGATGCGGTCTTCCTGATTCTTTCTTAGCTCGATGATCGTGAAGTGCGAGCTGACACAGCTCACGCCGGCGTCGCTC
>DAIPJJ010000260.1:0-4412 GCA_036770325.1 Terriglobales bacterium | reverse complement strand
CGCTTGGAATTGGAATCGGCCTTCCACTTGTCCACGCGCAGTGCGGCAATGTCCACGGCAGTCGCTTCCGACGTCCTCTGCACATCGGCGAGCAAATTGTTGATCTCGTTCATGGACGCAACTGAGACGGCTCCCGATGCAGCGCGGGCGGACTGGGGCGCGTTGTTGGCTGCTTGGGCGGCGGCCATCAGCGATAGCGCCATCACGACAACGGCAGGCAAGGAGATTCTGATGTAGTTCATGATTTCTGTCTCCGGTTGCGCGTCCCTTAGTGCGATGTTGGACTACGCGCTCTGGATTGCTCTAGGAATGGCCTGCAATCTCTCAGGATAGCATTTGGCAGACTGCATTTAGCAATTAGCACTTAGCATTTAGCCAGCGTTGAATGGGAGCCATTACGGAAAGAAGGCTCGCGACCGCAGGCTAAATGCCAATTGCCAAGTGCTAACGGCGTTTGACTAAGCTTTCCGGGTGGGAGAAAATTGCAAGGTAGGCGAGCAGTCGCCGATCTATCCTCTTATTGTGGGCCTGTGGCGCAGCTGGGAGCGCGCTTCCATGGCATGGAAGAGGTCGTCGGTTCGATCCCGACCAGGTCCACCAAATTAAACGGTCCTTCGCTGCGCTCAGTGCACCAAATTCCCACGCGTCATTCGCGCGATGACTTTCGGCACGCTCGGACGTCCAAGCGTCGCAGTCTACCTCCTCTCTTCTGGAGCAATCGGATGATTCGTTTCGTCACCGTATCTATTTGTGTATTGGCCATTATCGGCTGTTTGTGGGGACAGGAAACGCCCACGCTTCCAGAGACTCTATCCAAGACCGACATCGCGCGAATCGAGAACGGGCTGGTGCCGCGTGTGATCTTCGAGGACGAAGTGGGGAAGACTTATGCTCTACACGATCGGATGAAAGAGTTCGCCGTGCCGGGTATTAGCGTCGCGCTTTTCGACGACCACCATATCGTGTGGGCGCAGGGATATGGCATGGCCGACGAAACGCGTCACCAGGCGGTCGACCTACACACTCGTTTCCAGGCTGCCTCGATCAGCAAGCCAGTAACCGCGTTTGCTGTTCTGACCTTAGTGCAGGCCAAGGGCCTCGATCTGGACGGCGATGTCAATGCGTATCTGCATGGATGGAAAGTTCCACAGAACGAGTTCACCCGAGTAGAGAAGGTCACGATTCGCCGATTGTTGAGTCACACAGCCGGACTCAATGTCAGCGGATTCGCAGGTTATGAGAAGTCGCAGGTCATTCCCGACGCAACCGGAGTCCTGGAAGGCAAAGGCAACAGTCCGGCTTTACGCGTGGAGGCGGTGCCCGGGACGCATTATTCCTACTCGGGTGGCGGATACGTCGTTTTGCAGAAGCTCATCGAGGATCAGTCGGGCCAGTCTTTCGGCGAATATGTTCAGCGGAATGTGCTGACGCCGCTCGGTATGACTGACAGTACCTTCGATCCTTATCCAAGTGGACACGTCAGCCTTGCTTATGACTTCAATGGAAGGCCTTTGCCCGGCGGTTGGCACGTATATCCGGAGCTGGCTCCCGCGGGCCTTTGGACGACCCCCAGCGACATCGCCAAGTTTTGTTTTGGTGTGGTTCGTGCGCTGACCGGATCGAAGGACGCGCTAATTTCCAAGTCGCTGGCACAGCAGATGGTCACGCCCAGTGAAAGTCCGGACGGCGGTAGCGGCTACGGTCTGGGATTTGAGCTGCACGGAAAAGGAGTCAATGCGAGCTTCGGCCATGGCGGCAGCAATGCAGGCTTCAAGAGCGAACTGTACTATTTCCCCGAGCGCAAGATCGGAGTGGTGTTGATGACAAACTCGGAGAGCGGCCGAGTCGTGCGCAACGAATTGGGGCGATCGATTTCGAACCGCTTCGGCCTTGGATTATTCCCCACGAGTGTCATCAAGCAATTCATAGTTGAGAGTGGCGAACTCAAGGCGCTGATCGGCAGGTACGAGGATCCACAAGAGAAGGGCACCGTCTACTCCGCGGAAGTAGGCGATAACGGCGAACTTCTGCTCAAGAATCTGTCGACAGGCAAAGTCAACCACCTGGCGGCGAAAGCGCGGGACACATTCATCGATCGAAATACGGGTGAAGAGATATCGGTGATCCGCAAGCCTGAGAAGAGTGGTATCCGAGGCCTTTTGTACAACCACGAAGACGAACTCCTCAAAATCGAGTGACCTACCGGCTCTCACGCCGGACTGGCATCCCATCAAGCGCAGCCCACCGCTTCAGCCGCAGAGGTTCTGAGTTTTGCACAGTTTTTTCAGCAAAAAATGACAATTTCGGCCGGCCACCTTCGTCTATACGAAGAGGGGCCGGCGAGAGGTGTGCAGCGAAGCTCTCGCCGTCCAGCTCGAGCACGAATTTCATAAACCAGGAACAACATAGCTGAAAGGAGAGAAGAAGACATGAGTAAGCCTACATACGAACAAGCAAAACTCCACCTTCAGATTTACGAGGAGCGCCGGGAAGCCAAGCTGCGTCAGGCGCGGGAATGGTTTTTTAAGAACTACCATGTCAGCAGTCTGGACGACGCGATGCGGATCGCCCCCATGGGCTCAGAAACGGGAGCGTTCTCGAGCATGGTGATCAGTTACTGGGAGCAAGCCTGTGCCCTGCTCAACTACGAACTGCTGCACGAAGACTTGTTCTTCGAGACCAGCGGCGAATTTTTTGGCGTGTGGGAGATGATCAAGCCGATTGTGCCCGCATTTCGCCAGCGCTTTGTCGCCAAAACGTTCTGCTCCAACCTGGAGAAAGCCGCGCAGCGCTACGAGAAGTGGATTGAAAGCCGCTCGCCCGGGCACATCGCGGCGATGCGGGAGTTCATGAAGCAAATGCAAGAGCAAATGAAGAAAGCTGCTTAATCATCAAACGGGATGCCCCGTTCTGTGTCTGTCGTCATCGGACCCGGGACGGGGCTTACCCACGTTCCCATTCCACCCCTCCCTTCCAGGAAAATACCTCGTGAGCCGATGCTTTTGACGAGAAGAATGAGTTCGGGGTATTCTCGCGACACCGGCTGTCCCGCAGGCACGTCCTGACCGGCCATATAGGGGGAGTCAAGCTCCCCATCAAAATCATTCCTGAAAGGGGATTTCATGCGAAGCGTTGCAGTTGCAATGGTGTTGTTGTTGGGGTCGGCGGCATGGGGTGAAAAGCTGCCATTCAACGTGAAGACCGGCCTTTGGGAAACCACCAGCACGCATACGATGCAGGGCGAGCTTCCGATGTCACCGGAACTGATGGCGAAGTTGACGCCGGAACAGCGCGCCCGGGTTGAGGCAGCGCTCAAGGGGGAAGCCAATAATGGTAAGCCAACCACCCGGACGTACAAGAGCTGCCTGACGAAGGAGCAGCTGGATAAAGGGACTGCATTCAACAACACCAAGGAATGCACAGAGACGCCGGTAACTTCGACGACCAGCAAGTTGACGGTCAAAATGACGTGCGAGACGGAAGGTATGAAAGCCAACGGCACGGTCGAGTTTGCGGCGTTGAGTTCCGACCACGTCAAAGGGACGGGACACATGACGGTGAACGGCGGCGGCCACACCATGACCACCGACTCAACATTTGACTCGAAGTGGCTCGGTTCGGACTGCGGTTCAGTGAAATAGCACGCTTCGAACTTCTTTCGCCCTCCGGGGCTCTTCTCTAGATTCGAAACTAGCCCACGGCTCATGCTGTGGGCTACATTCTTCCGCGGCTTCACGGCTGTTCCTACCTGAAGCATGGTCCTACGCGTCGTGGCAGCTGAGGGATCGAAGTGGCATGCTGAAATGGAACCACTCTACGCGTCGGATCTCATCGAAATGGCCGAGGAGATACACATGGGCGTCGATGAATTCAGAGAAGCGACCGAGCACCGCAAAAAGAGTGAACTTCCAGACGACAAGATAGAAGACGCCGCTCGCAACGAGATCAGCCGGCGCTCGGGCGAAGGGAATCCCGACGCGGGCGCGGCCAGACAACAAACCCGGGAGGGCAGCGACTCGCTTTGTCCCGATGTGGAGAGCAACTCGCTCCGGCGGGACGTGCAGCGCTCGGACGCGAATCCGGATGCGGCGAAGAAGTCCGACGAAGCGGCGTGATCAGTCGGCGGTGATCCGGGACGAGATGCGGGAGTAATCGGTCTGCGAGATGACGCCGCGCATGACCAAGTCACGTTTGTCTTTGTAAGGACGATTTTCGATTACAGCGGCGGCTTTCTTGCGGGTGAAGCCCGGCAAGGTGAGCAGGTCGGCTTCGCTGGCAGAATTCACATTCACAACTTTGTTGCTGCCGTCGCGGCTCCAGCCTTCGCGTACACCTTGGGCAATCGCAGTGCCTTGGCGGCGCGCTTCTTCGGCTCCCTTCTTTAATTCGGTGGCGGCCTGCTTGGAGTCTTG
>DAIPJJ010000102.1:8500-15485 GCA_036770325.1 Terriglobales bacterium | reverse complement strand
ACGAATGCCTCGTAGATGACCACTTTTGCCGTGACGTCGGTAAGCTCACTCTTCTGCCAAGTCTCGACCTGTTTTCGCATGGGTTCGAAGTTGCGCTGCATCCGATCCACTCCGACCGAAACGCAGTCGATCAGGGAAAACGACTTCGAGTGTTTGGCGAGCACCGGCGTAAAGTCTCCTGAAAACGCCATGTTCGAGCACACAAAGACGCGATACCCGCAGGTCATTGCCAGGCGCATGCTCTTGTCGTGAGAATTGCGAAGACCTATCGAAAAGCGGCAGCCCTCCATCTCGGTTGCGAGGTCGAGTACTCCGAACATCTTCATGCCATCGGGCGACACGGCGTACTCGTCGTGGACGACTCCGATATGACGGAATCCGAGGGTTTCAATGAGCGCCTGCACGATCTCGTGGTGGGGGATCGGACGGTGCGTTTCGGTGGCTGGCGGTGTCGGTACCAGCGCCAGTTCTTCGCGGCCGATGGTTCGGCCGCTATAGCCAATGAGCGTACTTGTTTCGGACATACTGCTTCCTCCTTGTTGAATTGAATTGTGATTTCTAAGTAGGGAGAGACGAACGCGGCCTGGTACCGGATATTTGTCTTAACCGAATAGCGACGCCTGTTCCGGAACAACCGTCCTGCCACGCGGTCTCCTACCTAGCGATCCCGGCCGTTGTCCAAAGATCAGGACGGAATCGCCGCCGATGGCTTCTTGGATAAGACCAGCAGGATTGTTCTCTCCGATCAGAAGACCGGGCGAAGCGTCGACCGAATACTTGTCAGAGGTAGACGGAGTCACGGTCGGGAACAGCTTCTGGTGTTCTGCACTCAGGGCCCTCCACACCGAATCGGCGCTTTGACCGATGCCGTTTCTCTCGACCAACTCTCGCGCCATCGCCGACAGCATGTCGTCATCCTCGTCGATGTTCTGGAGCCCTTCCCCTGCGAACTTGCCCTCCATCGTGAGCGCCACCAGAAGTTTCTTACCCATCAGACGCAGACAGGCGGTCTGCATCGTGCCCTCATAGCAGAGGAACTTCACGCGTACAGGCCTTCGTTGACCGATGCGCCAGGAGCGCCTGCTGGCCTGCCGCAACGTGTGCAGGGAATATCCCGATTCGTAAAAGATGATGGTTGGGAAATCCAACAAATCGAGGCCTGTTTCGACCAGCTTGGGATGGGAGATGACAACCTGCACGCCATCCTTAATCTGACGTGCGTACCAGGCTTCCCGATTGGACGTGTCCACGCTCGACTTGAGAACTGCGGTGCGAATTCCTTCGTTGTTCAAGATTCGCTGCAGACGAGCCGTAACATCGTGTTTCTGCGTGTACACCGCAAAGACCTGGCAGCGTCTTCCGTCGGCGAGTTCTTTCCTGATCTCTTCAATTAGCTTTCTTTCTTTGGAATAAAGCTGCTCTTCCGGCAGGTCTTGCGTCTCTGCGATGACAAACCGAACATTGCGTTTCAGTTCTGGATCGAACTCGGAGCCGTACAAGGTCCCGAGTCCATAAGGATGATCGGGGTAGAGCAATAGCGTATTGAGCATGGTGCTCAACACCGACCGGTTGCCCCGGTGTTCTTTCAAGGCCTTACGGATGCCATCTTCGAGTTCCCGGTAGGCAGCCATCATGAGCGGGTCCATCGGGACGCTCAGATAAGTTTCTTCGTAAGGCGGCAACTCTCCGGAGATGTCCTCGAGGAAAACGAACGCGCATAGCTGCATCAGGAATTCGCCAAAGAGCAAGGGAGATGCGCCCGGTTTCCGGCGCACGGTGCTGGTGGTCTTCGACTTGGAGCAGCGATTGTCGGAAGGATCTACCTTGGTGATGGTTTCGAGAACACCGTAGTCTTGTGTGAAAGAACTTCGGCCTGTCGTGCCCCATTCATAACCGTGCTCTTTCATCCTTGCGGCTTCCAGCCGGAACAAGGTATTGAACAAGTCGTCGGCATATCCGCCGAGCAGCGTCCCAGTCAGGCCCACAATCCGATCCGTGCAAGCAGACAACGTCCCCAGAGCGTTGCCTTGCGCCGTGTCGCCGGCCAGTTGATGGATTTCGTCGCAGATCGTGTAATCAAACCAGCCCGGCATGTAGCGCCCGATAAACTCAATCGGGGCCATGCGGCGGATCTTTTCGCAGTCGGCTTGCCAGAGCGCGCTATGGATGGGTCGGCATGGTTTATCGCCTCTGGATTCGACAGTCTCGGAGATTTTGAGCTTCTCAAATTCGGCAACCGTCAATCGGCTTTCATCGACAATGACGGGCCTGCCCGTGTCGGAATTGACGACGCAACCAAGATACGGACCCGAACGCGGCACACCGTAAGCGTGACGCCAGAAGTACCCGAGCTTCGCCCGTTCGCGGCCCACGATGAACAGAGAGGGTCTTCCGCACAGCGCAAGCCAGCGTTGCCGCGGAGTAGTCGAGGACCTTCGCAACCGCAGTTCGCTGAGACTCGTCTGGAACCCCTCGCGCACAATGCGGCCGCTGCGCAGCCGGACTTCGTTCACTCCATGAGCCTTGTTCTCATCTCCACCGTTGCGGAGATCGTCGATCAGAAAAACTCGCACTCCTGGCAACGTGAGAAATGCTTCCCGCGCCCACTTTTCGACCAGGTGCGGAGGCACCATGGCGAGCGCCGTGTACGGCCTGCCCGCGCTATGGACGTGAACACCGCCTAACGAGATCAATGTCTTTCCAGTTCCGCATTCTGCAACCACCATCGCGGTCCGAGCTTCTCGCCAGCGTTTCGCGAGGCCCATGATTGCGATGGCTTGCGCGGGAAAGGGTCTTCGCAACAGTCCGTCGATCCGCGGTGAAACCGCATCATCGAACTGCTGCAGCGCCCGGTATTCTTTAAGAATGCGCGCCCCGAGTAGGGCAGCATTGGCGCGCATGTAGTCATAAATCGTGGACAGTTCAGGCATGGAAGGTCCTTTGCATGGAGGAGAAGCCGGGACGTAGTGAAGGAAGACGGAAAGAAGAAAGTTGTGAAGTGAGGAAGCTATCGAACCTGCAAAAACATGTCTTCGAGGCCTAGGCTGGGCCACCGAATCGAACCTGGCACCGCAGGGAATCGAATCGCCTCGCTTTCGATGCCCCAGCTGAGCCAGTCGAGAAACTGTTCTTTTGTTCCCTTGACCATCACTGGACCACACCCGATGCCGAGCATGTGGCTTGTTGCATGATGGGCTTTCAGTTCCTCTCCAAACCACTCCGCCCACTCCGGGACTCCGGAAATTCCGTAGATCTGGGCAATGGAAGCCCAGACAAAGGCATTGTCCGAGTCAGCTAACAGGGTTCTTCCTGTGTTGGACGACATGTTTCCTGAAGCGAACTCTTCCGACATTGCAATGAGGTGACGCAGCGGCTTTTTTCGTCCTGGGACTTGGATGGATCCTTTGAAACATTGCGCATTTCGTTCCAGACATACGCGGATCGGCGGCACATCCGGCCCTTCGACCATGAAGCGGTCTGTCATAGATATGGCCGCGCTGATGGCCGAAACCTGGGTATCGCCGCCAATGACCGATATGAAGTGTGCCTTCGCCTGCCGGGGCGGGTCGGGCAGGACTTCTCCGATAAAACGGTCCAGTCGCAACTTGATGCTGGTCGTGGTTTTCTCGGACGATTTCACATACGTTAGCCAGCCGAAGCGAAGGTGCGCGTTCTTCATCCAGACTCCTTCTTCTCATGAGTGAGAATCTGGGTCCTTCCGTTGGCAAAGACCAGCGTCAGCTCATGCGAGAATCGCTCCCGGTCATGCAGGATTCGGGTGCCATCTTCTTCCTCTTCTTCCCAATGGTCGGTGAACTTCAGCGAACGCCAGTGAGCGATGTGGCAATCTTCTCCTTCGCCGAAGACCCCGTTGAGCATTCCCGCGGTGCAAAGCAGTCCAACGTGTCCGCCATGCAACGGGGTGAGCGGCCGTCCGCGAACATCCCGCTGCTTCGGTAGAAGGACGCGGCTCGCTTGTCGATAGGCCGCAGACTCAAGCAAAAGATCTTCGACTTCATCGAGTGGAATTCCCGTGTGAACGAGCGTGACGGGACCTGAAGGGGGAACTTCATAGCGGACGGATGGCGCCTCCCCCAGAGGTTCAAGGTCGGGTTTAACGGCCAAGTGTTCCAGCCATCGGACGGAATCGAGTAATACCGAATCTCTGACGTGCTGATGCCGCTTCCGCCGCACTCCTAGTACCGCAATTTGTTTGTATTGCACGCTGGCCGGTTCGGTAAGCCTGTAAACCGACAAGTCCGCAAAGATTTCACTCAGAATCCGCGCACAGGCGCGCAACTGCGGCTGCGGGATGATGAACACCAGCACTCCTCCTGGATTCAGCCAACGGTATGTGTGCTCGAGAAAAACCAGTTCCAGCCTCTGGTTATTGGTGGCGCCGATTTCGAGATCATAGGGAGGGTTGAGATAAAGTAGAGAAAAGGCTTCTGCCGGAGTGCGCACGTCGAAGGCGCTCGCCTGCACAGTTTCGATGCCCAGGTTCCTCGCTTGTTCAGTTCGATACGCGTCGATTTCGACTCCATAGCGGCGTGTGTGCATTCCCTCGACTAACTGAACAAATGCCACTCCATCTCCCACGCATGGATCGAGCGCGGAAAACTCAGCGTCCGTAACCAAACAACTCCTCAGGCGCTTGGCTTCTGGAACAGGCAATGGGAAGAATCCCAGCTTGGTCTTTCCATGGGGTCTCATCGCGCCCTGCCTCCCAGTGCCTGCGCAACCAATTCGTCCACTGCATCGGAGCGGGATTCCTCGCGCACAGCGACGAATGAGCAAAACCCATTCACAGGAATCGGCCGCTCATCTTCAATTCGGTAGCCCCGTTCCACATGCTCTTGTTTGCGTTGGTCGTACAGGTTGGCTCTTGTAGACACACGAATTTTCATGGCCATCCTCACTTCTTTTGGAATTCCGCAGGGTTTCGACTGCGCCGGGCGTGCCAGATCAGCCAAAAGAACGGCGGGTCAGTATTCGGAGGGAAGCAGCAGTGTCGTCACCGAGCGATCTGCTTCGGTGACGATCCAGAGGGTGTCGGTCTCGGTAATCGGATAACTGCTGAGCAGCCGGAAGTCGTGCTTGAGGCTCAACTCATTTTCTGCTCTGTCCTCTTGGCACAGTTCGCCCCAGTCTCCGCGCAGATGTCGCGAGAGAAACTCCGACGGTGACTTTCGGAACTTTTCCAGTAATGCGAGTGCGCCAGGTGTGGCGACAATTCGTCCCGGAGAAAACAATGGAATGGTCGGCACAGAGTTCATGAGTTGGCTCCCTTCCAAAGTGCTTGGCTGTGGTTGACGAAAGCCCCAATTCTTATGCTTCAAGGCAGTGGGCCGGACGTCCGAACAGACATCAAAACCGGTTTCCCTCGAAGGAGGACAATCCAGTACGCTCAATAGCGTGAATATGTGCGCGTTTTGTCCGACTGAAGCAGTGAAGCTGAGCGGAGAGCACATCTGGGATGACTGGTTGAATCGTGCACTTCCGACCAAAAGGTTCCGAGTGCGCCAACGAAGGTCAACCGCTGAGCCCTTCAGGGAGTACGACGCCCTTGTGCTGAAGGAAAAGCTTGCCGTCGTCTGCGAAGCCTGCAATCACAGCTGGATGAGTGGTGTCACCGATCGGGTGAAACGTTCATTCGCAGACATGATCATTAGGGGCACGCCGATGTCACTTGGGGATGAGGACATCGGCCTCTTGGCGGCGTTCGCCTTCATGAAGGCTGTCGTCGCGGACCACGCGACTCCGAAGACTGAGCCCTTCTTTACGAGGGCGGTCCGTGAGAACTTCCGAGAGACCCTTGCAGTCCCGCGTGACATACAGATGTGGTTGGCTGCATATCAGGGTGCTCACCGTTTTGGTGGAAAATTCAACACGGCTTTCCTCACTCCCAACGAACCTAGCCTGCTCACCGGAATTGAGTTCTACAGCTTCACCTATGTGGTGGGGCACCTCGTGATCCAGAGTCTTGCGGCACGATGGACACAGATCGGTCGGAAAGCAACCCCGATACCGTTCCTAAAACCTGACGCCTACTGGGACCCCGCCGTGGTTCGCTTCTGGCCCAATGTCCTGGCACCGGTGTTTTGGCCGCCATCCAAATATCTCGGTGATAACACCATAGACAATTTCATCGCTCGATTTAGCGTGCCGATAAAACTGAGCTAGACATTCTTCAGTGTGACGAGGAAACGCCGTCGGGCACAGCTTCGAGTGCAATGACAATTTCCTGCAGAGTCTTAAGACTGTCTACCTGGTCGAGTGAACTCAATCGCAACGATCCAAGGATTCGGGCGAAAGCTGCCAGCCCAGCCTTTTCTCCTGCCGCTTCGGCTCGCCGCAAGCCCCGTTCCGCTGCTTGCATGTACGCCAAGACCTTTTCTTGGATTGCCTTGTCGTGAATGTCTTTCGGATTCCAAACTCTGGCTACGCTCTTCAAGATCCCGCGATACATGCGTTTGCCTAAGATCCTTTCCATGCCTTCAATCTCGCGCACAACGTCGCCATTGCCCGCGCCGGCGCGTCCATTGCGCGGGCCCTTGGTACTGTCTTCTCTTGACGGAACGAATGGTTTTACCTCACCCACGCAACGTGGCCGAAGGCCCTCTCGCCAGCCCGCGGGTGTTGCCCAGCCCGCCAATTGTGGAACTGATTTCGGTCGCTTCCGCTCGTCGAGATCCACCCACGTTCCTGTGAAGTAGTACAGATACCGACCCAAGCCAAAGCAACTCGCACTCCGCTTGAAAGCCTGCGCTTCCGCCGAAGTTCCAGCATTCGGGTCATCCGCCCAGTCTTCGCCTGTGGCGGAATGCGCCCCTAAGCCGAAGATCGTCAGTTCGCAGGTGACCAGCACCTTGGCGACGATTTTCTGATCGCTGGTTCGCTCAAAGTTTGCGCTGGTGTGGATCGTGTATTTGCGCGTCCATCCCGCCGGCGTAAACAGCGCATTCAAACGGTCGGTGTATGCACG
>DAIPJJ010000102.1:0-8400 GCA_036770325.1 Terriglobales bacterium | reverse complement strand
TGCGCGTCCATCCCGCCGGCGTAAACAGCGCATTCAAACGGTCGGTGTATGCACGTTGGTCCGCGTAGGGAACAACCTGACCCCGTGGAGGCCGTTGTCCCTTGGTCGTGTTCATCACTCGCCACTCGATCTGCGAGGGATCGAATGGCACCTCCAGCGCCGCCACCAGTTCTTTGATCTGCTCGGCAGAGAACCGGGAAGTTCCCGACACGAGCAACCCCGGCAGTGAAATTGGTTCGGCCACGTTCTGTGCATGGCCATTCGCGCCACTCATACTCGCTCCTTCTTGGTTGATTCTTCTTTCTCCAGGGCTTGGCCATACATCCAACGCTGCGGACGAATCTGCAACAGCCAATCCTGTGCCGTTGGAATGCGGCCTAGATCTTCCCGCACGTGTTGCTCTCCCACGTAACGGACAGGAACTTGTTTGCCGTCGCTGTTCACGACGGCAACACCGAACAATTTCTCAGCTAGGAAAATGCCTTCCGCATGATGTCGCAAGGCTCGGTGACGGAAATCCGGAAAGAATGCTTTCGAATCGTCAAACCAGTTGTGAATCGAAAGGTAGTCTTCCGCTTTTCCGCCGAACTTCCTCGCGCTGCTTTCGGCGTGCTTCAGTGGATGCGCCATACGGCTATACCTCATACGTGCTGGTCGTGTAGTCCTCAAAACGATCGTTGCGTTCAACCGTAAGTTTGCGCGCGGCAACGTCAAGGACAACATCTCCGAAGCCGCCGCAATCGTTCTCATAACCAAAGGGCACGAGAGCTTCGAAGTGTTCTTGCAGGCCAGAGGCGTCATGTTTGACCGGCTCATGTTCGTCAGACCCGAACCAGTCGCCCGCATAGCACTTCACCTCTTCAGTTGTTCCATCGTCGCCGTAGCCGTCAAAGTGGACGGCTACGAACTTGACTCCAGAAGCCGAAAGCTTGTCACATTCGGCAAGAATGGCGGCCTTGGCGGCTGCCTGCTGTTCATCGATTGGTTCGCTATGGTTCTGCTGTGGTTGTTCCATTCGACTCATCCTTCCTATTGGTTCTTTCAACGGCCTGGCAGCTTTTCTTCCGAAGCCTTTGCCAGCACTTCGGATCAACGCGCAGCGTCTGAACTCCGCCAATACCCGAGAGATTCACGAACACTCCGTGATAAGACAGCGTCCCGTAGCGAAACAGTCGTGCGAGCAGGGCCAGGGCGTGGTTGGCCAACGTCGGATTGACAAACGGTTCTTGCCGGTCGAGCGCTTCCGCTGCACTGCAACTGGGAAGATCATCGACATCGGGGTCAGGCTGAATGACTTCAGGGAAGAGCTCGGCGACCGTACGCAACCGGAGTCGGTGCCTTCGGTTTCTACGATTCAGTGGCTCCCCGAGCACGAATTGTCCGCTGTCAGAGTTGTTGCCGAGGTCCAGCCAGTAATCCACTTCACTCCAATCCTCGGCGCATTTCGCGATCGCTGACCGGGATTTTCGCGTGTCTACGCAGCCGATTACGATGTCCACCCCGTCAAACCTGCGTTTAGGGTCGAGCCGTTCCGGAATGCCTTGCCAGTCCAGATCCCAGAACATGTTCAACCGGTTAGCCAGAACCACAGATTTATAGAGACCAATCTCAGATTGGCTGAACGGCTGACGCACACAGTTGGTTGGAGAAATCACATCGGGATCGAGGAGGGTGACATGAAGTCCTTCTGGGTGGCCGTATGCCAGTAAAGCCTGGTGCAAGTACGGCAATCCAGCGGCAAGCGCGCTCCCGTTGCCACCGCAGCCCACAACCAGTACGCGGACTCTCTGCTTCAGCAATTCGGGATGAATCTGGTGGGTTTCCATGACTTCATCCTTCACCTTTTCCTTTCACGAATTCCTGAAGAGTCTGTTTGCTCTCCGCGAGGAACTTCACAGGGAAGGCGCGCTTTCGCCCCGCCAGACAGGACCACAAACCGAGGAAGCCGCCAGGATGAGTGGTCAACCTGACTGCACCGCTCGGGTGGGTGAATTCACTGGCGAAATATGCGTTCTCCCAGCTTGCCAGAGAAGTGACGCCTGTCTCATCCGGAACTCGCATACTTCCAAGACAGACGCGGCCATGGGCATCGGTGTTCCAGTATGGGGCGTTGCAAAGCCGCGTATTGGCGCTCGGCCGGCGATTCTCAGCGAGTGCGCGCACAAACAGTTCGCGTCCTCCTTGGATCATGAAGACCAAAGGAGGATGGGAATACATCTTCCCGTTCAGCACTGCGGTCTCTGCGTTCCCGGCATTAAAGAACATCAATCGTTGTCGCGCCCGGCTCCACCAGGCGATCAGGTCCGGTGTCCGCGCCAGCACATGTTCAGGCAAGACTTCTGCTGCCATGCTTGCCCCCAAGCCTTTGGCGAGCGTTTCGAGAAACCCTGTCGTCACTGACTGGCCGGCGCTTAAATACGGCGCCTGATTTGGCCGATGCTTTACTTCGTGTAATGTGGCGAAGGCCCGGCTGCCATCCTGGTACAAGAGAACTGCCTGCTTGAGAGCGAAAGTTCGGTTGTCTCCGATCCTTATATATGTGTTCATGCCTGAGCCTCGCGAGCGATCACGCCGTCATCATTGCCGGGCATCAGATCAACAAGGCGGCTTGCTGCGGCCAACGTTTCACATGCGACTCCCAAGATTCGAAAGCCTCGATGCACATTCGACGGGTTCGAAAGCTGGAGAGGGATGATCAGGTTCGGATGCCGCGTCGTCTCCATAGCGGTCTGAGCCTCATCATCAAAGCACCCGGCCACCGCATCTCCTTGCGTGAATGCGGCGAGCAGACACGGCAGTGGCGGATTCGCATCCATCAACTGCTCTCCCATATCGTCGGTAAAGTCCGGCCGCCTGGCCCGACTTGAGATCCGGCACAACTCGAGCAGGCCTCGGATCAAAACCTGTACCTCCGGGTTTCGGACTTCTCTGGCCAGTTCCTTCAGCCCGCGAACACTCAATGGAGGTTCTTTCAAACACTGTGGCGTACATCCTTCAATGTCCGGGACCTCATACTGTTCGCGATCCTCTTCACCCTCATACCACTCCCGCAGCATGTCCACCCGCTCTTCCGCGTCGTGATAGTCGTAAACTCGGACCCATCGGTTGAGTGATCCTGCAAAACGCGTGAAGAAGGTTGATGGAAGGCGAGGATGCACGGTTTCCAGCAATTCAAGGGTTGGTTTCAGAAGCACAAATGCAGCGCCGTCTGGATCGAGGATCAGGTAAAGGGTTCCCTCTGGCCCTCGCTGATCTGAGTAGTCCACCAGCCGGTCACTGAAGGTGAGATCAAGGTCAAAGCGCCGATCAATTGCGGCCGCGCCATGTTCTCGCATCCACCGCTGAAGACTCAGAGACAAAAACTTGGTCGCATCTCTGCCACTTTTCTCCCAGTCCTCTGCCGTCGCGATGTTGGATCTCACCAAAATCTCGGCCAAGGCCAACACTTCGCGGTCATCCGACAAGAAGCGGTGTTCGACAAGAACCTCGTCCAATCTCGGCAACACAAGTTCACAAGGTGGGGCAATCAGCAGGTTGGTGGTAGGACTCCTCCGGGTGTTGGAAGCCGCTTTCCGGCGTGCCAGCGCGAGCAATGCTCTATTGCTCTCGCGAGCAAAGCCGAAGCCAGTTGCAATTCCTGACATTCGATGAACCTCCCTACCAAACTCTTGGCCGATGCGTTCCGATCCTCGGCCAGTTGGCGGAGGCTTCGCAGCACCACGCATTTCTCGGTACTCTTGGAGCGAGCATTTCGTCGTTGGTTTGCTCTCCTCACGTCGTCCTCCGCTTCCAGACGGTGGTGCCACCACGCAGGTACGAACCTCTTTTTCATAGCCTGCGGTTGAGTTCTGGGAACTGTGCCCTGGATGAGCTAGAATTCGGTTCGGAGAATTGCCATGATGACAGACCCAGCCTCTGCTATCAGACGTGAAGTGCACCACCTAGTTGAAATTCAAATCGAAAGTTTCAAGCAAGACTCATCATTGACGGCATCTCAGTTGCTGGCGTACCACGGCCGTTCCGACGAGATCACAAGGCTGTACAGCGAACTCGACGTAATTGCAAAACGGCAATTGGATATCAGTTCAGTCAGGGCATCCGAGGAACCCATCCCTGGCTGATTTGAGGGGGCCAAGCCGCCGCTCGCGACCCAAGAGGGTGTCGCTGGAAGCGGCGGCTTGCTATTTGTGCTTGTGTCTGGCCCCCCTCTGTTACGACCTGGAGTGGGTGGGGACCTAGAGCGGATTCCACTATCCCTTTGTTCCGATCGCTCGCACAAAACTGTATTGCAGGCGATCTCCAGCGGCTTCCGGGCCGGCGATCGCAGCTGTTGCGAGTTCGGGATACTGATGGCTGTAGATGGCTTTCACTTCTTCCGGCGTCATTCTTGGATCTGGGTCCGGCAGTTTCACGCCGTTGTAGGTAAAGCTGCGGTCCAACACTTTGGCGTCAATCATGGCGTCGTTGTTCCTCCTCCTTCGTTCGACGTTAGAGCCGGTTCAGTGCTTTGCGGCTGTCCGGCGAAAAGACTGGGCGTTGTCTCAGTGTCGGCTCCACTCGTCGAGACTGATTCCTCATTCTTGCTAGCCGAGTCGGGTTTCGGCGCTGGTTGCGGAGTCTTCACCTTCTGGCGAGCGGCTTTCGCTGCTGCGTCCATCTCTGCCTTTGCCTCGGCCAGCGTGTTGCGCAACTCGACGTGAGAGTGCACATAACTGGCGAGATGGCCGCCGAGTTCTGCATCCAGTTCCTCGGCTGAGCCGGTAAAGCTAAGAGGAGTGGTCAAGGCCTCTTGTTCTCCTTCTTTCGCTTTCGTCGGGATGACGTTAACTTTCAGTTTTCCGTCAATGCTGGCGACGGTGATGAGCACGGTTCGATCTTTCAGCAATGGAACGAGTTCAACAAACACGTGTCCTCCTTAATTGAGTCGTGTGATTTTGGAGAATGGATTCGAGTTCTGGAATAAGCGCCGGGGCGGGCACTCAGCGATGTCCAATGCGGACCTGAGACACCGCGCGCCCGCCCCTATCTATGGCTCTTCCGAAGTGGGAGAGGTTTCCACAGATCTCTTGAATCGTCATTGGCTGCGACCCGACCTGCATCTTGTGATGCCGGACGAAGTCGCTCGCGTCAGATGTCTCGGAGCTTGACTTCCGGATTGCTCGTCAATCGTCAGGGAGCGCATTTGTTCACCCATGCGGCGGAATCAGATGCTCCAGTAGCCTTCTCATATACTGTGCAGAAAGGGTTCCCAGGATGAATGGGGAGATCTCAGTTGCGCGATACGCTGCCTCCGAAAGAATCCTACTTTCTACGATCACTGCTATGCGAGTTCTAGGAATTCGCGAGATGCTATAAGCTACAACAACGAAGGAGGAACCCAATGACAACCTGGGAAATCAGGGCCAAGGAGTTTGCCAACTGCAATTGCTCCTACGGGTGCCCGTGCCAGTTTAACGCTCTACCCACCCACGGGTTTTGCGAGGCCGCTGTTGCACTCGAGATTGAAGAAGGTCATTATGGCACGGTAAAACTCGATGGTCTTCGCATGGGCGGGATCTTTCAGTGGCCGGGCCCAGTCCACGAGGGACACGGCAAGTGTCAGCCTTTTGTGGATGAGCGCGCGAACGGCGAGCAACGCGAGGCGCTTCTCAAAATCATGTCGGGTCAGGATACAGAGCCGATGGCCACCATGTTCGCTGTCTTCTCTTCCACGCTCGAGAAAGTATATGACCCAATCTTTGGCAAGATAGAGTTCAACGTGGACGTGGAGGGTCGGAAGGGACGATACGCCGTTGCTGGTTTGGTTGAAAGCGTGGGCGAGCCCATCAAGAATCCGGTAACCGGGGCGGAGACCAGGGCGCGCATCGACTTGCCGAACGGCTTCGAATATGAGATCGCCGAGATTGGAAGCGGTACGACCAAGACACAGGGGAACATTCGACTCGACTTGAAGGCAAGCTATGGTCAGTTCGCCCATCTTCACCTCAATAACAGGGGCGTGGTGCGGCATCGGGCGGTTTGAAATGGGCGGCGAAGAAATGTCGCTGACCGAGCGTCTGCTGCGGCGCGACCGTTGGATCGTGCTCAGCGGTCTGGCAGCGATCACCGCGCTCTCATGGACCTACATCCTAACCGGCGCTGGAACTGGAATGTCGGCCAGCGGCATGACTAAGGCATGGTTGTTCCCGCATCGCATGACCGGAACGTCTTTCCATCCAGCGGGATGGACCTCAGCATATTGGATCATCATGCTGCTCATGTGGTGGGTGATGATGATTGCGATGATGACGCCCAGCGCTGCGCCTATGGTCCTGCTCTATGCACGGGCGACGCGGTACGCTCAAGGCAAAGAGCAACTCGGGAGAGGGATGGTACCAGCGGCTGCCTTTGCTAGCGGTTATTTGCTGACCTGGTTCGGCTTCTCCTTTCTTGCAACTTTATTGCAAAGAGAGCTCGAAGCATCGGGCGGTATATCCGCGATGTGGATGGCGTCGAGAAACGCAGGTTTGTCCGCAGCCATTCTGATCCTCGCGGGAATTTATCAGCTGTCTCCCTGGAAGCATAGATGTCTAAGTCATTGTCGCAATCCTGCAGAATTTCTTTCTCGGCATAGGAGGTCCGGCAGGCTGGGGGCCGTGCGCATGGGGATCGAGCATGGAGCCTTTTGCGTGGGCTGTTGTTGGGTGCTGATGGCGCTGCTATTCGTCGGCGGGATCATGAATCTCCTTTGGATCGCCGCTCTAGCCATTGTCGTGCTCTTGGAGAAGCTCGCCCCGCGGGGTCCTTGGTTCGCGCGCGTCACCGGTATCGTTCTCCTTACCTGGGGCGCGGCAACGCTCGCCCACTAAAGATCCGTCAAAACGTGAACCTCGCAACGGTCGATTCGACATTAACTTCCGGGACTCTCTGGTTGGTCGACAACACAGACATTGAAAGTTGCCAAATAGGAAGCAGTCCTGCAAAGGGCTGCCAGAAGAAACACGAGACTGATTCACTTTTCAGTGTCAGAACGGAATCTCGTCGTCTACTGCTGTCGGAGCAGAGTCCGGACTCGATTCGTCTCCAGCGGCGGTTCGTCTGTCTTCCTGGCCATTTTCTCGTGAACTGAGCAGAAGAATCTCCCGGGCAACAATCTCGGTTCGATATCTCTTTTCCCCGGTCTGCTTGTCCGCCCAGGTCGAGCTTTGAAGCTTGCCTTCCACATAGAGCTTCGAGCCCTTGCGGACGTACTCTCCGACGATCTCTGCCAGACGTTGCCAGGCCACAATGCTGTGCCATTCCGTTCTGTCTTGCCACTGCTCGTTTCTGTCCTTGAATCGTTCGTTTGTGGCGAGACTCACTTTTGCTACGGGAACGCCGCTGGCCGTGTATTTCACTTCCGGATCTTGGCCAACGTTCCCCACCAGAATTACTTTGTTTACGCTCTTTGCCATGTTGCACTCCAATTGCTTTCCATCATGAGCAGCCGCTCGTGCTGCCACACTCAAGGCACCGATAGCAGGAACCGTTTCTTACCATGAGGGCGCCGCAGAATTGACACGCTGGCGCGTCTCCCAGGCTGACGACCTGTCCCAACTGCGCGACCATGCTGCCCGTTTCGGGCTTCAACGGGACAACCTTCGGAAACTCAAACAGACTTCCTTGCTCGGCTTTGAGAAAGCGCAGTTCAAGCCACCGGAACAAGTAGTCCATGAGCGACTTGGCATACCCGATTTGCGGGTTGCCCGACCAGCCGCTCGGTTCAAAGCGCGTGTGACTGAACTTGTTGCACAACACATGGAGAGGTACTCCATACTGCAAAGCCAGAGAAACCGCGGTCGCAAACGAGTCCATAAGCCCGGAGACCGTTGATCCTTCTTTCGACATGCGAATGAACATCTCGCCAGGGAGACCGTCTTCATACAAACCGATGGTGACGTATCCTTCCTGTCCCCCCACTGAGAAATGATGGGTCAAACTGTGCCGCTCATCGGGCAAGCGACGCCTCACTGCCGGAGTGGCAATTTCGGATGAACCATTGCCGCCCTGGTTGGGGGTGACAGGGCTCTCTAGGTTCGTAACCGTCTCTCCCATAACAACCTCCCTGCGTTCCCACGAAGCATCACTTGGTGTTGGCAGTCCGTTCAAACAGCACAGCAACTCTGTCCTGATAAACGAGCGTCCAGTCTGCCCGCTCGCGCAGCACGGTTGCGAGCGCCGAATCGACTGGAACCAAAGTGGCGTTCACGTCGTACTCCGCTAGGATTCTGGTCCAGTTCGACTTCGCATCCCACACATCAAGTCCCTCCTGGACAAACGCCGGCCCGTAGAAATCTGTCCGTCCGTCATCGAAGACTTTGAGAGAAGGCCAGAGACGGTAGATCAGGTACCCTCCCCACTGCCAGTTCGCATACAAGCGAA
>DAIPJJ010000101.1:0-15585 GCA_036770325.1 Terriglobales bacterium | reverse complement strand
CCCCTGCGAAAGCGGCATTAGCTCAATGTGCCTGAATCCGCGCGCCCGCATCTTTCCGAAGTCCAGATTCGCCGTACAGAAACTCATTGCTATCGAGGGAGGCCGTCCGACCGAATCCCGGTGCCGCAGCAGCATCTCCGCGAGCGCACCTAGATCTGTCGCCGTTTCGAAGGAGTAAAGATCGTATGGGTTTTCACCCAGGGTAATTCCCTTCGCACGGAGGCGTTCGTATCCATCGCGATCACGAACTCCCACCCGTCCCCAATCATCGCTTTGGATCGCGACCAGCGGGCGCGAGAAAACAAATCCTGTCGTTTCCCTCTGCGGTCGCAAAACGTTTTTGAGAAGCTGCAGCAATCTCGCTCCTGAACTCAAAAAGCCAGCACGAATCTAGACATAACCCAGCGCCTTCAATCTCTCCTCAATCACCAATTGCTCTCGCTCGTCCATCTTCACCGCGTCATCGCGGACCAACTCCCGCAGTGCCGCCGTCAGAATTTCTTCCAATGGCCCCAACTGGCGAAACCGCTCTTCTGCCGCGCGGCATAGTTCTGCCGGCAATTCAATCTTCCGTAGTTCATTCATCTAAGCCACCGCCATTCTGCGAAAACTCTGCCCCACTCTCGCCCATGCGAATCGCGCGAACATTCGGTCCGCAGGGTCCAAACCACCCAATAAAAACGTCCCCAGAAAAATTACGTAGGCCATCAACAGCGCCGCCGCAGCCGCTTCCCATTGGTGATGGAACTGGTCAGAGAACCTGGTCAACGCAAACAGGCAAGTCACGCACGCTAACGCCGGCGCCCCGAGTTTCAAGTAGCCCATGTGGTATGGGAATAGCTTCAGGATTTTGCGCGCCGCAATCAGCGCCGGCACATTCGTAAGAACCGTCGCTACTCCGCTCGCCAGCGCAGCCCCGGCGATCCCCAAACGTGGAATGAGAACAAAATTAAGCGCGACGAGCACTACCGCGTTGACCGCCTGAATTCGGATCAGCGTGCCCTGATGACCCGACATCTGCAGCAGATATCCCACTGAACCCACTGCGCAATTCACCAGTTGTCCGATTGTCCCGATAATCACAACGACTGCACCCGGTTCGAATCCCGATCCGAAAACCGACATGATTTGGCGTGAAAAGAAAATCAGTGCCGCCGCCAGTGGAAATGTCAGGATCAATATCCATTTCGTAAGGATCGAATAAAGTTGCTGCAGTAGTTCCTGTTTGTGAGCAGCATGCAGCTCGGAGATCATCGGCGAGAAAATCTGGTTAACCGAATCGAGCCCAATCGAAACCATCCCCACCATTGCGGTTGCGACCGCATAGATCCCGACTTCCCGTGCGCGCAAGTAGTGCCCGAGTACGATCGTGTCAGCCTGGGCAAGCACGAACTGCAGGCAGACAATGCCATAAGCTGCCGCCGAGAAGGTAATCACTTCCCGCTCCAGCCGGGCATTTTCAAAACTCAGGCTCCGTGCCTCGCGCGGAAGCATCTTCCACAGAAAAACTCCGAGCAAGCACACAGTGAGTAGGGCGCTTATCACTTGTGCTATCAGATATCCGCGCAATCCGAATCCCAGACTGATCAGCACAATAGCGATCAGAATATTTGTCGGCGTCCCAATGAGATGCGTGGCGATGGTTCGCCTTGCAACCTCGCGATATCCGGCCAGGACCCTCCCCAGAAACATCGCCAGCACACCCGTGAACATGATCACCGCAAACGCCCACAGATACGGCCCAAGCTTTGGGGCATGATAGAACCGCACCGCAAGCCAAGGTCCGCAAATTAGAAACGCTGCCCCCAGAAGAACGTTCAGCAAGACCAGAACTCCCAGGCTGCCGCGGAAAAAACCCGCGAGCCTGTGCCGCTCTCCCGTTGCCGAATATGCTGCGACGAATCTCGTTGCTGCGTTCGGAAGCCCCAGCGAGTTGAAAAGACCCGCAAATCCGACCAGCGTCATGCCCAGCGCATACAAGCCGAGCGCTTCTGCCCCCAGCTTCCTTGCCAGATATACCTTGAAAAAGTAGCTCGCGACCGCCGTCAACATCGTCCCGCCAAAATAGACAAATGATTGCCGCGAGATGTTGCCGATCCGGCTGCGTAGCTCGACACTCTCGCCGATGCCGGATGGCGACAACAGTTCAAGCTCAGGCTGGGAGATGTTTGTGGCTGCGCTCATGCGCTTGCAGACGCAATATGCTGACGCAAAACCTCAGTTTTCGAGAATAGTGCAGCTCGCGATTGCGGGATATGCCAATATGGGTTCGTTCGGCGGCCGAATTTAAAAATGCTACTGGTCGATCATCGACCACGCGAGAGGTGTACCCTTCTCGAGATCAACCGCGGCGCGCCGCCCCAGAATTTCACCCAGATGGCGTGTGTGCAGGCCATCCGCCGGCCGAATCGATCTGATGTTTCTGCTGGTAAATTCTTCTCCGCGCTTTACCGGCTGCACCACGAATAAGGATCGCCGAAAACGCAGGCTGGAACGCTCCCGTTCTGTCGGACCGAAGCAGACTTCCCCGAGCGCTTTTTCCGCATAGCGCACTGTCTCGACCATCGCCTTGAATTCATCCGGTTCCAGCGAGAACTTGCTGTCCGGGCCTTTTTCCGATCGTGAAAGCGTCAAATGCTTCTCGATCACGCACGCTCCCAACGCGACCGACGCAACCGGTACGGCAATCCCCATTGTGTGGTCCGACAGTCCCGCTGGCACTCCGAACCTGCGCGCGAGTTCAGGGATCGTCCTCAAATTCATTTCTTCCGCCGGCGCAGGATACGAACTCGTGCACTTCAATAGCGCGATGTCGCGCGCTCCGGCCTTTCGTGCGGCGGTCAGTGCTTCTTCAATCTCCTCAAGCGTCGCCATCCCCGTGGAAATGATCAGCGGTTTTCCCGTCCGAGCCATCTTTCGGATAAGAGCAATATCAACCAACTCGAATGACGCAACCTTGTACGCCGGAGCATCCATTCCCTCGAGGAAATCCACAGCCGTCTCATCGAAGGGAGCAGAAAACAGCGCGAGGCCTGCCTCGTTCGCGATCTTCTTTAGTCTCGGTTGCCAGTCCCAGGGTGTAAACGCCTCGGCATAAAGATCGTGCAGCGAACGCCCATCCCAGATTGTTCCGCCGTCGATGCGGAACTCCTTCCGTTCGCTTCGGATTGTGATGGTGTCGGCGGTGTAGGTTTGCAGCTTGACAGCATCGGCTCCGGCTTCTTTTGCAGCCTCGATTAACCTTGCCGCACGGTCGAATTCCTGATGATGGTTGGCGGATAGTTCCGCAACGATGTAAACCGGGCGCCCGGGACCGATCTCACGGCCTTCGATTCGGATGTGTGGAGTTCCGAGTTGAGAGACATTCGCTTTCGCTGCGGCCGCCACGCTTCCGATCTTATGTACTCGCAAACTGTGGGCGCAATGGAAGCTTGCACCGCCGTATCTCAGGCGACAACGTCACAACCGGGAACCGAGAGGCTGCAGCGAGTTGACCAGCCCCGTACGGAGCGACATATAAGTAGCGCAGACGTAAGTACTGGGTCAAGAGCGAAGTGACGCGCAGGCGTCAGCCGAGCATCACAGGATGGACACCGGCAGTGGCCACCGCTTCACTTGCCAACCGCTCAGATACTTCCATAAGCGAATAAGCCTTCCTCCGCCCACTCCGAAATACTTCCGCGGCCTTGGGCCCCTCATTGAACAACAAGTCGATCACCGACGCGTACGGCGTGAACTCACCAAACATCTGCCGGTACTCCGGATGTTCATAGTGCTGAAAACAAATTTCGATCCCTCGCTCTTGCAGCACATCCTGCTCATCCACCAGATATTCCGCCGATCCCAGCGGTGAAACATAGGTTCTCGCCCCAACCGCCTTGCATATCTGCGCCAGCAGTTCCGTTCGCTTCCCGTTCACGCCCAGGCTCGACCCAAGCACAATTGGCGTACTGATTCCGAGCGCGTCCATCACCCAACGAATCAAACTGAGGTTCCGTCGAGCAAGAAGCCCGCCGCGTGTCTGATCCAGCAGTTGTTTGAGCGCCGGAAAATAATCCGCGAAGTATTCCGACCGCCCGTACGCCAACTCAATCGCGCGAACGTGATCCCGCGAAAATTCCGCATCCCGAATCTCCACATCTTTTATTATTTGCCCGAGTCGTCCTCGAAATATCACCGGGATTGTCAGCCATTGCAGGCCGGCCGCGGTCTTGATCCGGTTTCGCTGCTGCCACGACTGCCTGGCAAACTGCACATTGTCGAGCACCACAAACAAATCCACCGAATCGATCAGGTCGAAGTACCCCAGCCACGGCAAATATGTCGGCTGATTGATCGCAACCTTCACGCCGAAACTCCCTGCGCCGCCGCACTCACGCTATGCGGGGCAAAACGCCGCATCCCCGCGACCACACGTTCGGCCCCCAACCCATCGACGAACACGCGCCCCTTCTGCGAAAATGCCTCGCGCGTCTCCCTTGATCCCATCAGTGTATTAACGGCCTGGGCAATTTCCTCCGCTGTGACCCTTTCCGCGCTTCCTGCGTGCAGCGCGCATCCCTGACGATGCATCTCCCGCGCGATCGGTGTCTGGTTCGCCGCCACATCGATAAGCACAGATGGCAAGCCGAGCAAGCAAAGTTCCCAGCACGTTGAACCCGCCGCAGAGATTGCCACGTCAGCTTCGGACATCATCACTGCCATGTCCGTCACGTCGGTAGTGAAGGAAATTTTCACCTTCGATCTTCGCGCGTATTGTTGCAGCGGTGCTACATTTCGCGTGCTGCCTCCAACCACGAATACCGCACTCATGTCGTCCACCGGAAGCAGTTCGAGCGCCTCAATCACGCGAATGCCCAGCTCCACCGGAGTACTTCCGCCAAGCGTGATAAAAATCCTTCTCGCATCGGATCCGATTGTTCGCTTCCAATCCCGCCATCGTGCAAATTCGCGCCGAAGCAAACAGAATTTCGGCCCGACCAGCAGATGCTCTTCCTCTCGCGCACGATACCAGCTCGCTCTCGCATTCAGGTTCTGATTCAAAACCAGGTCCGCGACATATTCCGCGCACGCGGCCTCATCATCTACACAAAGCAGCCGGTGACCGGCCGAGCGAATCTGCCGCTGAAAAGCAGAATTGAACCTGTATCCGTCAATGACCACCCACTCCGCCTCATACCGTTGCGCAAACTCGGCACTCTGGTGAGCGTCTTCAGCGCTGCCCACAGGTACGCCGATCGAAACCACTTCGCATGCTTCCGCGGCAAGCCTCCCGCGAATGGCAGGCGTCGATTCAGCCATCAGAAATATGGCTTCGCCGCCCGCATCCTGCCACGCTTGCGCCAACGCCAAGCATCGCATGACGTGACCGCTCCCAATCTGGGAACTCGCATCCGCCCGGATTAAGAGATTTCCAACGCTCTGCTGCCCCATCGCCTCACACCGCAATCCCTAACTCCAAACGTCTCGTGAGTATTCGTTCCAGTTTTTCCGTGGAAGCCGCTTCCCACAAGCCTCGAATGTCCGCGGCCGTCGCTGCCCCCAGAAGCTCAGGGATTTTCGCGATCTCCGCCGGTGAGCGGAGCGCCACGCCGGCGCGGAATTTCACAAATTGATCGAGATACCCGAAGTGCCCGCAATCCAACCACGCGCACAGGAACACCGGAATTCCGCGAAGTCTGCAATCGACTGCCGCCGTCGACTGGATCGCGACCGCGGGCCCAGCACGCTCCAGCAATTCATCTGAAAGCTTTCCCGCTACCACCGTCGCGCTTTGGATTTCCGTCGGGCTCAGACATCGGCGCACAAGCCTCGTCCGTTGACTCACGCTTTCCATCGGATGCAGCTTCACAATCAGCTTCAATTCCATCCGCCGCGCAACTCGCGCTAGCTCCGGCAGGATACCTTCATAAATCTCCTGCGCACGCCCACCGTCCAACTCGTACGGCTCCGAAAAGAAAAGAATTGCGTCTTTCTCTCGCACACCCGTTCTCGATCGTTCCGGCATTGGCGGAGCGCCTACCTGAATCTTTCCAGCAGAGAGTCCGCAGGTGTTCGCCAGGTAGTCTCGCTCCATGCGGCCTTTCGCCAGCACGATTTCGGCATGGCTGCGCTTGACCAGATTCTGTCCGTCAAGTGCGCCGTGATGACACGCAACTGTCGGCAGCCCGCGGTTTCGAGCAAGCAGCATGGGAATCTGCGTGTACGGATTCGAGTCATCGGTACACAGCACGGCGCTGATCGGCTCCCGCTCGAACACGCGCAGCCATGCGTCACGAATAGCGAGACCATCACACAGAGTTTTGGGGAACCGCAAAAAGCTTTCGAGCCGTTTTAGAATCGCTGCCTCTACATTTCTTTCCAAAATCGGTTCAAGCTCTCTCCACGCCGCAAGGAGTTTTCGGTATTCCGCTTCGTCGCATTTCCCTGGAGCATACGAAGCCAGCATCGCGCACGCCACATTTCGCGGGAACTCGTCGGTCCGTCCGTTCTTGCGCGTCGCCACGAGCAAGAAGTTTGTGCCGGTTAATGCCCGTGCATACGAAATTGCCATTCGCGCAGCAGTCACATGCGCCGTGGGCAACAAGACTACAGGGGCCGTTTGTGGTTTCCACCTCGCCGCCACCCATCGCCGAATCCGATATCCCGCATCGTACTTGTCCCCAAGCGTCTGCACAATTTGTGCGGCGCTCAGCGCCCGTGCCGATGAAATCACACGTCGCACTTTTCCGAACTTCGCCGCTTCAGATGTTAAACATTGCAACTGTGGCAACAACGCTCTCAAAATCTCCGCGTGATTGGCATCGCGAGTGATGTGCACTTCATCTCGCGAATTCATAAGCTCGGCAAGTTTCTTCAGCCGTAGAATCAGCGCAATCTGCTCATGGAAGCGAATTGAAATCAGCTCCCACCAGTCCAGGCCGTACTTGTCCACCACCTGATCGAAACCAGACGCTAAGGCCTGCCGAACTACGCTGAACTCCTCGATCCGCAGCTTGGGAAGCGACTCAACAGGACAGTCAAAATTCTGGCTCCAACGGTCATATGTTTCCTCGCCTGCGAAGCCAAGGTCGATCACCCTGTCCCAGTGCTCGCGCGCCCACAACTGATCTTGTGGATCGTCGTCAGGATGCAGGAGGAGCACACGCATAAAGTCAGATCGCCCCGAGACGCGTCGCTTGTTGTTCGATTGCCAGTTCACGCACAGGCTTTTGCATGACGTGCGCATTGATCCGCGCCAGCTCCGGCCTGCGCTGCATCAATTCCAGCACCGCGCGCCAGCCAAACCCGTCATCACTTCCAAAGTGCGAGCAAATTTCGCGGATCAACTGTAAGTCTTCCCCAGTATCAACCGTCCAGCGAAACAGACTGTAATCCTGCTCCGCCTGCACTGAAGCAATCTGAAAGAGATCTTGCCGCTCATAAAACACAGGCGTCACATGCTCGCGCTGATACTCCTCAGTGGCAAGCTCCTGCGCTCTCAGTAGCGCATCCAGCGGAAATACCTCAACATCCAGACCGCGCGGAAACGTCGGCGGAAGATCGTTGCATGCGAGATCAGCGCGGTTTGCAATGCAGCATTCGATGACTTCGTCCACAATTGCCGGATCAATCAACGGACAATCCGAGGTGATACGAACAATCAGTTGGCATCCGAATCGCTCAGCAGCACCGACATATCGCGCAAGCACGTCAGTCTCTGGGCCTCGAAAGCAAGCCACTCCCAAACGCTGACACTCATACGCGATCGCATCATCGTTCGTGCTGAACGATGTTGCGACCACGATTTCCTGTACCCGTGCGGCGCGCCTCAATCGCCGCACTACAAGGCCAAGGACCGTCCCCCCGCCAACGTCCATTAAGACTTTGCCGGGGAGCCTCGTGCTCCCCATTCGCGCCTGGACAATGGCTGTAGTTTTCATGCTGGCTTCGATCTAGCGCGAGTAGAACTCAGTCACCTTCTCGACTGAGCGAATCACGCTGTCCACATCGTCGTCACTCATGGACGCAAACATCGGCAAGCTGATCAACCGCTCGAAAGCCCCTTCCGCTACCGAAAACTCGCCGCCTTGGTACCCAAAATGCTGCCGGTAATACGGGTGCAAATGAACCGGAATGTAGTGCACATTCACCCCGATATTTTCCGCGCGCAGCGCCCGGAAAATTTCATCTCGCCCCGCCCGCAACCGCTCAAGCCTCAATCGAATCGGATAAAGATGCCACGCGTGAGCTGCATCCGCGAGCGTGACCGGGCACTCAACCGCCGTGAGCATGCGAAACGCCTGCCCATACTTGCACGCAATTTGCCTGCGCCGCTCCAGGTTCGGTCCGAGCTTTGACAGTTGCTTTAAACCCAGCGCGCACGCGATATCTGTCAGTCGGTAGTTAAACCCCAGCAGCACGATCTCGTAGTACCACAGGCTTTTTGTTTGCCGGTCTCGCGCATCGCTGCTGATTCCATGATTGCGAAATTTTCGCAGCGCATCCGCAAATCGCGGATTGCCTGTCGTCACCATTCCGCCTTCGCCCGTGGTCAGGTGCTTTACCGGGTGAAAGCTGAACACCGTCATATGCGAAATACTGCCAACCCGCCGCCCGCGATATTCCGCACCCAACGCGTGGCACGCGTCTTCAATCACCGTCAGCCCATGGCGATCCGCAAGTTGAAGGAAGTCGTCGAGATCAGCCGGGTGTCCCGCATAGTTAACCGGCAGGAGCGCCCTCGTGCGTGAGGTAATGGCCTTTTCGGCCAGTGCAAAGTCGAGGTTCAGCGTATTTTCGCGAACATCCGCGAACACCGGCGTTCCGCCCCGATACAAAATGCAATTTGCAGTCGCCGCGAATGTCATGGGCGACGTGATCGCCTCATCACCAACCCCGACGCCGGCAGCGAACGCCGCTCCATGCAGCGCCGCCGTCCCACTGCTGAAGCTCACGGCGTACTTCGCGCCTACCCACGCCGCAAATGCTTCCTCAAATTCGTTGACCTTCGGTCCTGTGGTGAGCCAGTCCGAGCGCAATGTCTCGACAACCGCTTGAATATCGTCTTCGTCGATCGATTGCCGTCCGTAAGGAAGAAACGTTGCCCGCACAGGCTTTCCGCCGTGCAGCGCGAGAGCTTCTCTGGTTGGAGCCGCAGTGCTCACAGTCAGGCGTTTGGACGCACTTGTCTCGGTTCCATCGAATCCGGCGGAGCGCTTCCATCAACCAGTTGCCACAGGTCTTCCGCTGCCAGCCACTGCGTATTGGAATCGCTGGCGTAGCGAAATCCTTCCGGGAGCGGCATGGCATTTGGCCAGCTTTCCTTTCGCCACCACGAGTGCGCAGGCTGGATGACGAACATCTCTCCCACAGAAATCGCGTTCCGCGCTTCATCTTCCGAAATCAAGACCTCGTGCAATTTCTCTCCCGGACGGATGCCCACGCAGTCGATCTGGCAGTCGGGCGCGATGGCCTGCGCCATGTCGAGCAGCTTCATGCTCGGAATTTTGGGAATGAAGATTTCTCCGCCATGCATCTGCTCAATGCAGCGGATTACAAACCGCACACCCTGGTCGAGAGTGATCCAGAAGCGCGTCATCCTCGGATCGGTAAGCGTGATTCTGCCTCGCGCCCGCTGCTCCATGAAAATCGGCACCACGCTGCCGCGGCTTCCGACCACGTTCCCATATCGCGTGCAACTGAAGCGCGTTTCCCTCGCGCCGGCATAAGCATTCGCCTGCACGAACATTTTTTCGGCGCACAGCTTCGTCGCCCCATAAAGATTGATCGGATTTACCGCTTTGTCCGTGCTAAGCGCAAGAATCCGGCGCACTCCGCAATTGATCGCTGCATCAATTACGTGCTTCCCCCCGTTGATGTTCGTTTGAATGGCCTCGAACGGGTTGTACTCGCAGGCGGGCACCTGTTTCATTGCCGCCGCATGCACCACCACGGTCACACCTGCGAATGCACGCTCCAGCCGCTCCTGGTCGCGCACATCGCCCAGAAAATAGCGGATGTTCGAGTCATCCAGTCCCGAAGTCCGCATCTCGTGCTGCTTCTGCTCGTCGCGGCTGAAAACAATGATCTTCTGCGGGCGGTACTCACGCAGCATGATCTCGACGAACTTTTTCCCAAACGATCCCGTTCCGCCGGTGACGAGTACAACCTCGTCCGCCCAGTTCATTCGGCGATCCCCCTCGACCCCGCATGGCGCCTGTCGGCCGCGCCATTGCGCTTTC
Organism: Terriglobales bacterium; assembly: GCA_036770325.1. Lineage (GTDB taxonomy): Bacteria > Acidobacteriota > Terriglobia > Terriglobales > Acidobacteriaceae > Gp1-AA145. The sequence continues at coordinate 5,362 of DAIPJJ010000101.1, read as the reverse complement.
CTTAGCATTTTTAATTGCACTTCGCTGTGAATCGCGAAATGTTTCGCGGCTTGGAACCAACTCTATTACGTCCAACGGCGGGATTTGTCTGCCATACTGCACCCAGCTAGTTGCGCGCCACAGGAATCTTGTGTCTGCAGGCACACTAAGAGAGCGTGATGGAACAGCTCCCAGCCACCGCCCCTAACTCGCAAAACCTGCGGGAATTTTCTCCCGTAGCAGTCCAGTTCAATCGCAATCTCACGCTCAACCATCCCGCACTCGCTACGCATGATTCGATTCTGCGTGACTATCTGCGCGTACTCATTAAACGCAAGTGGCTGGTCATCGGCAGCCTGGCGCTGGTTTTCGGCGGATCGCTAATTGCCACCCTGCGCACCACTCCTATTTACGATGCGGTCGGCAGCATCGCCATCAACAAGCCCGACCCGATTCTGCAGAGCATTCGCGACTCCGGCAATGTGGGAATGGACTATTACGATCCGACCGATCTCGATACAGAAGTTCGCATTCTCCGCAGCGATCTCTTGGCATTACAGGTGGTGAGGCAACTCGATCTTGACCACCTGCGTGAATTCGGCGGCACCGGCAAGCCCTCCACCTCGCTTGAGCTGACCACGGATGCCCTTCAACCGGATTCGCCGCGAGCCAACGCCGTGCTCGGCGCCTTCAAGTCCAATTTACGCGTGATGCTCGAGCCCAACACACGCATCATTGACATTCACTACAAGAGCCCGAACAAGGAACTCGCGGCCCGCGTCGTAAACACGCTGGCCAGTACTTACATCGAACAGAACTTCAAGACGCGTTTCGAATCCACCATGCAGGCGTCTGACTGGCTCTCGCGCCAGCTCGTTGACTTGCAGATGAAGGTCGAGACTTCGCAGGAAAAGCTCGTCAAATATCAAAAAGATCACCAGATTCTCGGCATTGATGACAAGCAGAACATCACGACGGACAAGCTTGACGAGTTAAACAAGGAGCTTACCGCCGCGGAATCTGAGCGCATGCAGAAGGAATCCGTCTATCGCCTCGCGGAAGCGGGAGATTCCGAATCGGCAGCAGCGGTCGCCGCCGGCGCGGCACAAAGCAAGACATCAGAGAACAGTTCGGTGCTGCTTGAAAGGCTTCAGGAACAGAAATCCGAGGTCAAGATCCAGATCGCTCAGCTCAGCACGCAATTCGGCCCCGCCTACCCGAAGCTTGCTCAACTCAATAACCAAATCAAGGAACTCGACGCGCAAATTCAGGCGGAAATGAAGAAGGTCGCGGGCCGGCTGCGTGGCGATTACCTCGCAGCACTGCAACGGGAAAGCATGCTGAGCACTGCGCTCGAACAGCAGAAGCAGCAGCAGAACAAACTCAACGAGAGCGCAATCGAGTACAGTTTTCTGAAGCGTGACTTCGAAACCAATCGCACACTCTACGAAGGTCTGCTGCAAAAACTAAAAGAGGCTGGGGTCACCGCCGGCCTGCGCTCAAACAACATCCGCCAGGTGGATATCGCTCGCACCCCGGTCATCCCCTCCGAACCGAATATTCCGCGCAATCTCGGATTCGGATTTGTGCTCGGCCTGACCAGCGGCATCGGCCTTGCCTTCCTGCTCGAAGGCATCGACAACACCGTGCGCACGCCCGAACAAGCCCAGGCGATTTCAACCCTGCCATCGCTCGGAATGATCCCACTTGGATCAAGAAATAATCTTGAGTCCAGCTCGCGCAGCCTCACGGTTGCAAGATCAAAGGAAGTAGTAGAGCTGATCACACAATCGCGCCCCCAGTCGCAGATGTCGGAAGCCTACCGTGCTCTCCGTACTTCGCTGCTCCTGACCTCAGTCGGCGCTCCGCCGAAATTGATCCTGATCACCAGCGCCCTCCCCCAGGAAGGCAAGACCACGACCAGCATCAACACCGCTACCGTGCTGGCGCAAAAAGGCACGCGCGTTCTTCTCATCGATGCCGATTTGCGCCGTCCCAGCATTCACAAGACGCTGGGTCTTGGCCCGCGAATCGGACTCAGCAACGTGCTCACCGGCGGCGCAACAGTTCAGGAGGCAACTTTTCGCTCTCCGATTTTGCCGAACCTTTTTATCCTGCCGGCGGGAACTCCGCCGCCCAATCCCGCGGAATTGCTGGCTTCAAGCCAAATGGCTGAAATTCTGACTTTGCTCCGCGATCAGTACGACCACATCGTGATGGACACGCCGCCGACTCTGTCGGTCACAGACGCCGTGGTTCTTTCGCCCTGCGCCGACGCCGTCGTGCTCGTCATTCGCTGTGGACAGACCACGAAGCCGGCGCTACGCCGCTCGCGCGAGATTCTTTCGCAGGTTAACGCCCGCGTCTCCGGCGTTCTGCTCAACGCCGTCGACCTCACTTCCCCCGACTACTACTATTATTACGAGTACCAGGGGAAGTATGGTCATCGCTATTACGATGATGATGATGAGGAGGAATCCAGCCGGACTTCAACGCGCGCAGCATCGTCGAGTGCTTAGGCCAATATGGATTCCAAATCGCGCCACCCCGGCCGGCGAATACTTTCTGCTTCGATTCTTGTGGCCGGACTGGCGGCGTATGTCGGGTTAGTTAGCGCACAATTCTTTGCCTGGGAACTTTCGCACACACTGCGCGCACGGAATTTGAACTGGGCGATTCGTCTCGACCCATTCAACGCCGAATATCACGACCTGCTCGGGATCTTTAATTTTCGTGGCAGGGCGGCTCCTTCTGAAGCTCTAGAGTCGCTCAAACGTGCGACTGCTTTGAATCCGAATCGGTCAAACTACTGGCTGGATCGGGCAGCCGCGGAGCAACAGGCCGGCGACATCTCGGCCGAAAACAGTTCTCTTTCACGCGCGGAAGCAGTTAATCCACACGCCGCAAGCCTCGCATGGGAACTGGGGAACCTTTATGTGAGCCAGGGAGCAACGGCAGATGCTTTTCGTGAATACCGACGCGTCATGCAGAACGACCCGCATCTCGCGCCGCAAGCCGTCCAGGTCTGCTGGAGACTGCGCGCTGATACAGATTTTCTTCTCGGAAACGTTATCCCCCCGACTGCATACAAACCGTTTCTGGCGTTTCTGCTTTCAAGCAACCAGCCTCAAGCGGCAAGCCAGGTTTGGGAGCACATCGTTTCGTCGGGCCAGCCCGTTGAGCGCCAATTTTTGTTCGACTACTTGCGGCATCTATTTGCAAGCCATGACTACACGCGTGCCGCACGCGTATGGCAACAGTCCGCGCCAGCCGCTGGACTAGCGGCTTATCAGCCCACTGAAGAGAATCTTCTGGTGAACGCCGACTTTGCACTGCCGGTCCTGAATGCAGGCTTCGACTGGACCTACCAGAGAATTGCAGGCGTAGCGCTTGCTCTCGATCCGGTTGAAGGACACTCGGGAGTGCGCTCGTTGCGGATCACATTTGAAGGTGGCGGCATTGGCGACGCCGGAATCTATCAGATCATCTCGGTCGAACCGCTGACACAATACGCCTTCTCGGGTTACTACAAAGCGCAGGAAATGGACGGAGCCGGCGGTGTTCGCATCGCTCTGCGGGATCCCGAAACCAATATCTCACTATTTGCAAGTGATGACCTGCTCAACAGCGACGATTGGCGGCAACTCCATGGCGTGTTCAGCACAGGCGCTGATGCGCGCGCAATCGTCCTTCGCATTGCCAGAGTGCCCGCCGGAAGCCCGATCCGGGGCAAGCTGTGGCTTGACGATCTGCAACTCGTGGCCGCTGATCACATGGCCTCATCGACCACCGCGTTCGTGCCCAAAAAGGAGCAGCCGTGACCGCATCGCCGCTGCCTTTGGCTGACGTTCCCATTCCAGGGGTACAGCCCAGGACCAAACGAGCAACGCACGACACCCGCGTTCTCTATGGAGTCATCGGCTTGTTGATGTTCACTCCGCTTGCCTTCGGCGGCCGCGCGCCCTGGTCTCTATACATCTTGCAAGCGGGATCAGCCGTTCTTCTCGCAGCTTGGACGATAGCTCACATTCGTTCGAATGAATTCACCATTCGTCGAAGTCCGCTCTTCTGGCCTGCACTTGCATTTGCCGGGTTGATTTCCTTGCAACTCATTCCCGGAATTTCTGCTTATTGGCACGCCACCTATTCACAACTATTGCAGTTTGTAGCCTACGGTTGCATTTGCTTTCTGATTTCGCAGACCCTCACGCATACCCGCCATTTGCGGATCATTGCCAAAGCACTTGCCATCTTCGGAAGCGCCGTGGCTCTATTCGCCATGCTGCAAAGCCTGAGTTCCCCCGGCCGGATTTATTGGTGGCGAGCGCCCTTTGACGGTGGGTGGACTTATGGGCCCTACGTCAATCACAATCACTACGCCGGGCTGATGGAAATGCTGATACCGGTTCCGCTGGTATTCGCCTTCAGCCAGTTTGCGCGCCGCCGCGAACGATGGATTGCCGCTTCCATCGCTGCATTCATGGGCGCCACGATTTTTGTTTCTGGCTCGCGCGGAGGCATGCTGGCCTTCGCGGCACAAATTGCGCTTTTCGCGCTGTTCATTTTTCGTGAGCATAGAAAGCAAAGTGTTGCGGTCCTGTTCACTGCTTTCGTCCTGATCACTGTTGGCGTCGTCGCCTGGACCGGCGCGCACGAGGTCGGTTCGCGCCTTGCGACACTCTCTTCCGATCCGCGCGCCGAACTTTCAACTGACATTCGATTACAAATAGATCGCGACATTCTGACGATGGTTCGCCAACGTCCGCTGCTCGGATGGGGTCAGGGCACCTTCGCCGACGTTTACCCGCGATTTCGAAGTTTCTATACCGATTCCGCCGTGAACGCCGCTCACAATGACTTGCTGCAAGTGCTGGCGGAGACGGGATTCATCGGTTTCGCGATCATGATCTGGTTTCTCATCCGCGCGCTTCGTCCGGCATGGCGCAAATCACAGAAATGGCAATCCAGCATCAACGGAGCAGTTTCCGTTGCCGCCATTCTCGGTATCAGCGGAATCCTTGTACACAGCCTTTTCGATTTCAATATGCAAATCCCCGCAAACGCCGCGCTGTTCTATTCGCTCTGCACAGTCGCCGCCATGGAACCGAGATTCACTGCCCGGCGCCATCGAAAGCACGAATTTGAAATTAGCGCCGATTCGGCCCAGACACTCACCGCTTAGCTCGCCTCGCTTGCGCCCGCCGAGCAGTTCTGTTACTGCTTTAATTCCAGTGATCCTTGACGCTCTACATCGCATTGTTACGCATCGCGAGTCTCTTTCGCGCGATGAAGCACGCACCGTAATGAGCGAGGTGCTCGCCGGCGAATGCACTGACGCGCAAATTTCCGCCCTGCTGGTCGGGCTCCATTTGAAAGGCGAGAC
>DAIPJJ010000100.1:0-15634 GCA_036770325.1 Terriglobales bacterium | reverse complement strand
GAACGCCAGCTTCCCAAGCTGGATGTCGCCGGTTCGATCCCGGTCTCCCGCTCCATTTCTTTATTCCGACGTGAATGAATCCCAAGGGCGACGAACAGAGGTCGCGGGAATCACGTTGCGCGTGGCGCCTCCACTTTCAGTTGCACGATTTGAGCGCCAGACGTAGCCGCGCGTTGGCGCCTTTTCACCACGACGATTGCAGTGATCAGCAATGCCGATAGGCTGCCTACCACCAGAACAACTGCCCGCCAGCCGTAAACGCCAGAATTGCTTCCCATAAATGTCAGCGCGGAAAAAACCAGCAGCAAATGCACACAGAAGACCGGTAGTGAAGCCTGGCCCATCATCACCAGCGGGCGAATCGCCAGCGGCTTGAAGAAGGAGCGCACCCGGACGACCAGTAGCAACACGGCTGTGAAGTCAAGCAGACGCACAACGCCAAAGTTCCACTTATCAAATAGAGGCCACAGTCTTCCGAAGTCGAGATTGGTTTCCAACTGTACGTAACGCAGAACTAAAAAGAATACGAAGACCGCGACCGTAGGGACGGTGAATTTTCTGGCCCAACTTTCGAGCCGCAGGTCGCCTTTCGACCAGCGGACACCCAGCCAAAGGCCGATGAGCCACCAGAGCTGCCATCCCCAAAGATTGAAAGCGCCCATTTCGCTGAGAGGAATCTTTAAATCAAAAACCCGGGCCAGCCATGCATAGGCAAGATTCTGGAACCCGATCTGCGCCAGAAGCCAGAGACCAAAACACGCCGTGAAGACATATTTCCAGCCGAAGCGAAGGGCCACCAAGATCGCAACCGGCGTCAGCGCGAGGAAGATGATGTAGATCGGCAAAATGTCGAGCAGCGGCGGACGGTAAATCATCAATGCCGAGTGGAGAAATGCCCGTGAGCGCCCGACTGTGAAGTAATAGTTGAGCAGGTTGTGTACTGCGGGACGGTTGCCTCGCGCTGCGATCGGAGCTTCAATGACGAAGGCGAATGCGAGCAGCAGCAACTGATATCCATAGAGCCGCAGGGCCCGCATCCACATATTGCGGCACATGGCAGACTCCCCCCGGCGTTCGACAATTCCGGCGCAGATACGTCCACTGAACAAAGCGGAAAGGAAGATGAACCCTTCAGTCGCCGCGAAATATCCGAATGGCTGATTGATGTACGTGCTGAGATTGGTTGGCAGATGGGTACAGGTCATCCATACCAGCATCAGTCCGCGCAGCGCATCGAGCTCTTCAATTCGAGTCTTCATTGTGGTCCGATCCTGCGCAGGACCCGAAACGTGCGCCATTTTCGACCCCGCCGATGCCCCGAGGTCAGGCCGGCACCTGAAGTTCTATACGGCGGACCGTCTCCAGAGCCCGCAACGCATCTTCGATGCGCCTTCTCTGGCTGGTGTGCTGAGGTGCAGAAGCAAGCTCCAACAAAGTGGCGTTCAGCACCTTGGCGGCAAAATCAATTTTATCAGCCATCGTTTTCTGGTCTGTTTCGAGCATGGCGGCCTGGTAAGCTGCTTCCCATTTTTCAGGCATGGCTGGACTCCTTTACTACGTCACCTGTAGAAATGCTCAGGCGACGGTTTAAGCAGAACATGTTTTGGCGCGAGGAGCAGTAAAAAGTCGGTCAAAGAAAGTGAAGATTTGTAACGGACGAAATGGTGACCTTCAGGTGTACGTTACGATCGTTCCTACCTAAGCACGTAGGGGCGTCGCTATGGTGACTCGGATGGCTGTGTTTCCGTAGGCTTTGGGTGCAAAGTCATTTCGTGTTTCGCTTCGCATTCGGCCGAGGGATCATAGGTCAGCATCGCCTGCATTTGGTCTTTTGTAGCGATGAACTCAAGCGGCGGACGATGTACGCGCGAGGGCAGTCCTGTGAACTTCACCTTTCCGTCGTTGTTTGTGCCCGCTTCGAGATCCAGGCGGCGAGTTCCGGCGAAACCATACGAGATGTGGACCTTTACGGTGGCAGCATAAGCGGGCTTCCCGTCTGTTCCTAAAACGGTAACTTCCAGTGAACACCCTCCCGCACCGCCGTCGATGATTGTCATTTTTCCGGTGTTTTGGGCAAGGGCGATGTGAGTGGAGCCTGCAAGCGCGAGCAGGAGAAAAGACACAACACAGGACAATCTCTTCATGGCGAACAATTATAAGTGGGCATGAGCGTGAGTTGACTCCTTCGCAGGAAAGGCTCACTGCTTGGGCACGAGGACAAGTTCGCCATTGTCGATGCGAAGACTGGCAACGCCGTCGGGCAGCTTCAATTGACTGCGCTGCTCTGCGAGCTTCTTCTGCAGTGCGGAATTGACGAGAGAAACGGGAATATTGAGATCGCCGATCTTGAATTCCGTCGGATCGAATGTGACGTAGCCATCCTGAGAGCCGAGATGGCCGGCGAGGGTGACGTAGACATCTTTCCCCGCAACTGCGGTCACAAATTGGCCATGCGCGACATCTCCCTCGAGCTTCACCTGATAGCTCTTGACCTGGACATCTCCGGGAGCTACGGCGGAATCGGGCGATGGGTAAGATGCCGTTGTGGCAGGCTTAGCTTGCACCGGAGCAGCGGGGATTGCGCCGGAGGCTTCGGCAATCTCGGCGTTTACTTCGTCAGAGGTGAAACGAAGTTCTGAGATCACGTCTTGCGCCGGCCGCGGCGTGCTCAGTTGCTCGATTTTGTGGTCGAATGAGGCCGCATTCGCGCGCGCATCTTCAATATTCTGAGGAGCCGCAACTGGCTGCGGCTTGCTGAGCACCTGGTAAACGGTAATCGTACAGCCCACCAGAGTTACAGCCGTGAAGATTCGCCTGCCGGTGATTTTCATAGGCTCTGTATGGGTCGGACACTCTTGTCCGGCGATGCTCGCGCGAAATCCGTTGGCAAAGCGCTTCAACCCTATGTTGACTGAAATGCGAGAGGTTCAGAAGTAACGGAAGACGCTGGCCGTTTTGCAGCTAATCGAGCTTTTTGGCGACGAGTTCGTTCACCAATTGCGGGTTGGCCTGACCCTTTGAGAGCTTCATAACCTGACCGACAAAGAAACCGGAGACGGTCTTCTTTCCCGCTTTGTACTGCTCGACCTGTTTGGGATTTGCGGCGAGAACTTCGTCGAGAATCTTTTCAATTGCCGACGTGTCGCGCGACTGCGCCGGACGCCCTTCGTCTTCGTACACGACCGGAAAATCTTTGCCGCGCTCAAAGCACAGGTCATAAAGATCCTTGAGCATCTTGCCAGAGATGACGCCGGTTTCGACGAGGTCCGCCGATTCTGCCACGCCCTTCATGGTGATCGACGATTGTTCGATTTCAAGTCCCTTGGCCTTGAGGCGACCAAGCAACTCGCTCTGGACAAGGTTCGCCACGCGCTTTGGATTTTTGGCAGCCTTAGCTGCCGACTCAAACTGGTCGGCGAGCGACTTGGTGAGCGTCAGCGTGTGCGCGTCCTGCGCGGTGATGCCGTAGTCGGCCATCATGCGCTTGCGGCGCGCCTCGGGGAGTTCCGGCAACGTACTGCGAATTTGCGCACGCCATTTTTCGTCCACCACGAGCGGGAGCAGGTCAGGCTCAGGAAAATAACGGTAGTCGTGCGCCTGCTCTTTCGAGCGCATGCCGTACGTCTTGCCTTCAGCAGAGTTGTAGAGACGCGTCTCCTGCGTGATCTTTCCGCCGGCTTCGATCACCTCGATCTGGCGCTCGATTTCGTACTCCAGCGCTTCGCGGATGAAGCGAAAAGAGTTAACGTTTTTGACTTCGGTCTTAGTGCCAAATTTCTTCTCGCCACAAGGCCGAACGCTCACGTTGGCATCGCAACGCAGCGAACCTTCCTCCATGTTGACATCGCTGACGCCGGTATAGAGGATGATTTCCTTCAATCGCGTCAAGTATTCGTGGGCCTCTTCGGGCGAGGCAATATCCGGCTCGCTAACAATCTCAATCAGCGGGACGCCGCTGCGGTTCAGATCAACAGCCGTGGTTTCACCTGCGCCGACAAATCCCTCGTGCAGGCTCTTCCCTGCGTCTTCTTCCAGGTGCAGGCGGGTGATTCCGATTCGCTTTGGACCGGACGAAGTTTCGATCTCAATGAATCCGTGCTCTGCCAATGGTTTGTCGTACTGAGAAATCTGGTATCCCTTGGGCAGGTCGGGGTAAAAGTAGTTCTTGCGCGCGAAAATCGAGGTCTCGCGAATTTCGCAGTTCAGCGCCATCGCCGCGAGCGTGGCAAATTCGACGGCCTTGCGATTGAGTACTGGCAAGGCCCCCGGAAGGCCGAGGCAGACCGGACACACGTTGGTATTTGGCGGGTCGCCAAAGCGCGTTGAGCAGGAGCAAAAGATTTTGCTCTCAGTCAGCAGTTGAACGTGGACTTCGAGTCCAATCACCGGCTCATATTTCGCACGCGCCGGGACAGCGCTTTCAAGCGAAGTCGCCATATTCAGAAATTATAGAGCAGAGGATTTGTTCTCGACTTCGCAACGGCTCGGTCTAAACAGCAAAAGCCGAACCACAGAGAGCACAGAGCAACACAGAGGTATGCACAGAGTGGAAAGTGAACTCACTTGATGCCGACGTAAATGTCTATTTGCCCGTTCTGCGGATCGAGAGCACGTTCGTCGTAGAGCTCGAAATCGGTCTTATACGTACGATTCAGGGTTCCTTCATCTTCGAGCCTGAAAATCTGCAGCCAAGCCTCAGGTATCACCTTCGGGAACGGCCCTTTCTCGGTTGTGATGACGGCGTACCTGCCCGCGGGAATCTGCTTTAGAACCATTCCTGACGGAGCATCCGCGCCTGCTCCTACTGGCGCTCCCACCATGAATGTGTATTCGCCGTTGTGATCGCTAGCGTATTCGTCGTAGACAGCATAGAGGCTGGAACCGGTCTTGGCGGGTATTTTGTCGGCTATTCTTTGGTCGATAAACTTGTGCCATTGCCGGCCAATGATCCCTTCCGCAGTCGCCTCTTTTGTGTTATTGGTTCGTGCCTGAATTCCGACAACGCTGAATCCGGGGATCTCTACAGTGCGAATGGTGGGCTCCTTATCGTCTTCGGTCGTTGGTCGTTGGTTTTCGATCGTTGGCAGGTCGATGAATTGCACAGCAGCGCGCTGTCTGTGTGCGAAAAGGTCGGCTCGGCTTCCTCTATATATCCCAGGTCACAACGGTTTTGCCAAAGACTCACGACGGTTTTACTTAATTTCCATCACTTCTTTTTCTTTCGCCTTGCACATGTCTTCCATCTTCTTGATTTCATCGTCGGTCAGCTTCTGGATCTCCCCGGTCGAGCGCTTGTCCTCGTCTTCAGTGATCTTTTTGTCCTTGAGCGCTTTCTTGATCGCATCATTTCCATCGCGTCGGATATTGCGGACAGCCGTTCGATGGTCCTCCAGGACTTTGTGCAGGTGCTTCACCATCTCGCGCCGGCGCTCTTCAGTGAGCGGCGGAATCGGCACTCGGATGATCTTTCCATCGTTCATTGGGTTCAGGCCCAGCTCGGCGCCACGGATAGCTTTCTCGATCGTGCTGAGCTGCGTGGGGTCGAATGGCTGAACCGTGATCAACTGCGGCTCGGGCGCGTGCACCTGGGCGATCTGGTTGAGCGGCATTTGGGAGCCATAAGCTTCAACGCTTACGCTGTCGAGCATGTGGACTGAGGCGCGGCCCGTTCGCGTGGCGACCAGCGCCTTGCGGAAATCATCCACTGCTTTGTCCATGCGAGATTTCAGTTGCGCATAGGTATCTTTAAGTCCGGGAACAGTGGCCATCATCGGCTGGGCCATCTTTCAGCTCCTTGTATTAAGAAGAATCAAAACGTGGAATTATAAACCGTGCGAAAGAGGGATACGCGAACTCGCACGCACATTCGATTACCGCGTCTGGCTTCTGGTCTTCACTAACGTTACTTGCCCCTTTCCTTCCCCTTCTGCTGGAATCGGTTCATGAACAAGCTTTACACGGTACTGTTCATCTCTCTGCTAACCACTTCCAGCATAGGAAGCGACCTTGCTGGCTCATTCAAACAAGCCGCCGATCTGGCGGATGCACAGGATAAGGATCGCGCAACACGGATATATGATCAGATTGACTTGATGTCTTACTACCAGCAAAAATACTTGCCGCTCTTTCAGTCTTGTTTGAAGTCAACCGATCACCCTGACATGTCTTCCTTCTCATTTGTCGCGGCAATTGGAGCAGATGGTCGTGTGCGGCGGCTCTACACCGATCACGAAACTAACATTTTTGGCTGTGTGCGGCCGATTCTGCAAAAGGATGAATTTCCACACCCTCCTTTCGCCCCCTACTATATGCATGTTTCAATGACATTCTCTAAATGAAATCCTGACTACTCGAGCGGACTAGGTGCGCTGGCCAAACAGTTGTCTGAACTTGAGGTGCACCTCGGCCGACAAATCCTCCCGCTTCGTTTTCCCCTTAAATCCCAAATCATGCCCGACGCCTTCTACCGGCATCAGCAGCGTCTCGGCTGGAATCAGTTTGCGCGCTGATTCGATCTCATCAATCGAGCCAAACGGATCGCGCGAACCATGAACGAACAAGACTGGCACGTTGATCTGCGGCAGGTGCTGCGTTCGCAATTGCTCCGGCTTCCCCGGCGGATGCAAAGGATATGAAAACAACAGCAGCCCATCTCCGACCTTCTCTTCCGCGCACAGCATGCTTGCCTGGCGCCCACCGTAACTCTGACCGCCGAGGAAAATCTGCCCAGAAAACAAGGCTTTTGTCGCCGCCAGCGCATTTGCCAAGCCTTTGCGGTCCCGTGTCGCATCTCCCGGCCGTGGCGGTCCGAACCGTCTAACTTGCCGAAACGGCAGATCGCAACGCAGCACAGCAATCCCAGCGGCAGCGAAAGCCTCGGCTATCGCGACCAGCAAGCCGGATTGCGCATTGCCCCCAGCTCCGTGTGTCAGAGCGAGTGCATCGCCGGACGGCGAGTCTGGACGATGCAGATAGCCCCGGACTGCTGGATCGAATGCCGAGTTCGAGAACGACTCAACGCTCATAACTATCGAATGTCCCTCAGTCGCCGGTCGGACACGCAGGAATAACGATTGGGCAAGGCTCTGGCATTACGTTCGTAAGCCTTACAGTAGTTTTTCCCGTTATTGGATCCATTCTACTTGCTAGCATCGTCGCCATGTCGAAGGCAACCGAGGGGGTCTCGGTTTCGTCCGCGGCAGCTCTAGCAGCGATTGTTCTCCTCCCGCTAGTTGCGGCAGTGAGCGCCGATCACCCCGTAGAACCGCAGGTAAACACGTTGAAGGTCGCGTCTGTCAGCCAGATTACTCATGATGGACTGAGTAAGACGAATTTGCTCTCAGACGGATCGAATTTATACGTGACGGAGTCGCCGGCAGCGCGGCACGTGGTGGCGAAGGTCTCGCTCGATACAGCGGAGCGTTCCGTGATGTCCACGGACCTGGTCAATGTTGAAGCGCTTGACATCTCGCCCGACCACAACCGGCTATTGATTGCCGCTATGCATGGTGGCGGAAGCCAGAACGAATTCTGGAGTTTGCCTATCAAAAATGGCGCGCCAGAAAGAATCGGTGGCCTGGCCGGACACGACGGTTCGTGGTCTGCCGACGGACAGCAATTTGTTTTCGGAAATAGCTCGAGTTTGGATCTCGCGAATGCCGATGGAACATCTCAGCGTGAAATCTTCAAGGCAAATGGGTCAGTGATAGCCCCGCGCATCTCGCCGGACGGCAAGCACATTCGCTTTACCGTCAGCAATGCGGCGCTGAACTCGACGTCACTTTGGGAATCGGGAATCGACGGCTCGAATCCACATGCGCTGTTGCGAAATTGGCCGGCCGCTTCGAATGCGTGCTGCGGAAACTGGACTGCCGATGGACGGTACTACATTTTTCAAGCCACGCAGAACCGGCTAACGACATTGTGGGCTTTGTCGGAACCGGACGCCGATGGTCTGCCAGTCCAGCTCACAAATGGGCCGATTTCCTTTGGAAATCCGTCGCTGTCGCACGACAACAACAGGCTTTGGGCGATCGGCGTCGAGCCCCAGGGTGAGGCCGTCAGCTACGACCAGCAACACAAGCGGTTCATGCCCCTTTTGGCGGGTATTTCCGCCACCGATCTTGACTACTCAAGAGACGGTAAGTGGGTCACGTATGTCTCCATTCCGGGCGGTGAACTCTGGCGTTGCCGTGCCGATGGAAGTAGTCAGATGCGGCTGATCTCAGCGCCGGAACGCGTGGCTCTGCCGCGCTGGTCGCATGATTTGAGCCAGATTGCGTTTGTGAGAATGCAACCGGGAAAGCCGTGGAGAATCTCGGTCGTGTCTGTCGCGGGTGGAGAACCGCAGGACATTTTGCCGGAGGACCAAGGTCAGATTGATGCGAACTGGTCGGGGGACGGCCAGCGCATCATGTTCGGTTATGTGTATGGGTCGGAGCATTTGAGCATTAAGATTCTCGATTTGAAGACGCACCATGTCGAAACTGTTCCAGGATCTGAGGGACTGTTCAGCCCGCGCTGGTCGCCGAACGGCCGTTACATTGCGGCCCTTACGCCGGATTTTACAAAGGTAATGCTGTTCGATTTTCAGACAAAGAAATGGACCACGTGGCTGACGGAGCCGGCTGGAGCGGTGAGTTATCCGGTGTGGTCGGCCGACAGCCAGTCGTTGTACTTCGACGATCTGGTGACGGACGAAGAATCAATTCGGCAGGTGAAGGTTGGCGAGAGCCGCACGGAACGGGTGTTCAAGCTGGAAGGCATCGAGCGGTTCCCGGGTCCATTTGGATTGTGGGCGGGACAAAAACCAAATGGCGAGTGGATGTTCGTGCGCGACCGAAGCACGCAGGAAGTTTACCAACTGAGTCTCTCGCTTCCGTAACGAACGAAAAGGATAGATATGCGGAAATTTCACGTAAATAGCTGGCGACGGTCAGCATGGACCAGAATGCTGCTGCTGCTGAGTATCGCTGCCGTGTGCCTGCTGGCAACAACCAGGCCGGCTACTTCGGAGAACACCGAACAGAGCAGCGAGCGCAAACTCGTGTCGCGCGTCGAGCCGGAATATCCGGAGACACTGCGGAGGCTTTATATCGGCGGAGTAGTGAAGGTTGACGTCGTGGTCTCAGCAGCAGGGAGCGTAGAGAGCACACAACTGATGGGCGGAAATCCGATTCTTGGCCAAGCCGCAATGAAGGCAATCAAGCAATGGAAGTACGCGCCGGCGGGGGCCAAGTCAAGGTTCACCGTAAAATTCGAATTCGATCCGCACAACAACTGATTTGCAGATCCGGATCAGTTCCCGGAACCAGACCGACCGCCGACAACGTGAAGGCGCATAAAATTAGTAGAACCGCTGGACATCCTGATCCCGGCGACTATTCCCAGTACATCGCCTTGCTTTAACTGACCTGAGCGCACAAGCTCGTTCTCAGCCGTGGCCAGCATCTCTTCGAAGTGCAAAGCATGCTCGCGCCTGACCGGCTGCACGCCCCAGAGCAAGTTCATGCGGTTACAGACTTCCTGTACGTGGCTGAAGGCATAGATCTTCGCTTGTGGACGATACTTCGAAACCAGGCGTGCGGTATTTCCCGATTCCGTAAAAGCGGCGATGGCGGCCATGTGCAGGTCTTCTGCGGCATGAGCAATGGACTCACAGATCGTTTCCGAAATTGAAAGTCCGCGCCGGGAGCGGCGCCGGCGTGGTTGCGTGAACTCGACCATGTTGGTTTCGGCTTCGACGACGATCTTTGCCATCATGCAAACTGCTTCCCTCGGATACTTGCCGCTAGCGGTTTCGGCGGAAAGCATTACGGCATCGGTGCCGTCGAAGATGGCGTTCGCAACGTCGCTGGCCTCGGCGCGCGTTGGACGAGGATTTTCGATCATTGATTCGAGCATCTGGGTCGCGATGATTACCGGTTTGCGAAACTCCGAAGCCCGGCGGATGACATGCTTTTGGATCACCGGCACTTTTTCCGGGGGCATTTCTACTCCCAAGTCGCCCCGCGCCACCATCACGCCGTCAGAGACTTCTAGAATTTCTGCCAGTTGATCCAATGCTTGCGGTTTTTCGAGCTTCGCGATGACAGGAACTTCCTTTTTATGAGCGGCGATGATCTTTTTCGCTTCGAGTACATCGGAAGCAGAGCGAACGAATGACAACGCAATCGCATCGACTCCGTGCTTCAGACCAAATTCAAGATCTTTGCGATCTTTTTCGGTGAGCGCGGGAATCGAGAGCGCCGCTCCGGGAAGATTGATTCCCTGCTGCTCGCCGAGGGTGCCACCGTTGACGACGTCGCAATGGATGTCCTGACCAGCAACATCTCTGACGCGTAACTCAATTTTTCCGTCGCAAAGCAGTATCCGTGATCCTGGTTTTACTTCTTCGGGAAGGGACTGGAAAGTGGTGGGAATTAATTCTGCCGTGCCTTCAATCTCGCGTGCAGTGATTCTCACTTTGCCGCCGGTTTCGAGGGTAACCGGCTTATGACCTTTCAGCATTCCAGTACGAATCTTTGGCCCTTGCAGGTCCTGCAAAATGCAAATCGTGCGCCCCTCTGCAACTGCCGCACTGCGCAGCGCGTCAATGCGCCGCGCGTGGTTCTCGTGCATGCCATGAGAAAAATTGAGCCGGGCGACATCCATCCCCAAGCGAATCAGTTCGCGAAGTTCGGGCTCGGTGCTGCATGATGGCCCAATCGTACAAATAATTTTTGCCCTGCGAGTCTGCAGGGGATCGGCGGGACAGGGCGATTCAGGAGTGGTGCGTCGGTCGTCGGTCGTCAGTCGTCGGCCTCCACAGGCAAGTTGCGCCCCAAAAGCGAATCTGGAACTTGCGATTCATTTTAACTTAGCTGCTTAGCTTGCAGGTTTGTGTTCGTGATTCAGCCGCGGAGTTTCTCTGTGGCATTCCTCTGTGTAAACTCGGTGTGCTCTGTGGTTGAGTTCTTTAGAATCTTTACCACAGAGGACGCCGAGTCACACAGAGGAGCGAAAACTCATCTGGAATTCGCGACTGCAGTCAGTTCGTTCCCCAATGTAGAGCGCGGATACAACATCGCATTGAATTCCGCACCAATCAGGATGACGAGCGAGATCATGTACATCCACACCAACAGGGCGATCGCGACTCCGAGCGAGCCATAGATGACGCTGTAGTCGGCGTAGCTCTGCAAGTACCAGCCGAAAATGGTGGTCACGATGAACCACATGACGGTTGCCAGGCTTGCGCCGGGGAGCACGCTGTGCCACGGCTGTGTGCGCGGGACGGCGTTGTGATAGATGAGCGCGATCACGGCAACGCTGGTAACAATGGCGATCAGCCAGCGCACGATCTTCCAGGTCAGCAGCACGAGATACCCGACTTCGTGGTTGGTATTGAGCACGACAGTAGTTTCAATCTCGCTGCCAAAGGCAACCAGGATCGTAGAGCAAGCCAAGGGAACTCCGGCGAGAATCACCAGAGAGAACGAAATCAGACGTTCTTTGACCAATCCCCAGATTTTCGGCAGCTCGTAGCAACGGCGAAAGCCGTCCATCCAGGAAACCATGACGCCAGAGGCGAGCCAGATCGCCAGCAGCGAAGTGGTGACCAATGCTCCCACGGAACGACCTGTGTTGCCGCGGAGGTAGGCCTGAACGGTGCTGAAACCCGCTGGCAGGATACGCTCGAGGGCATAGGAAATTTCACGCGAGTACATTCGCATGGTCTTGTTTCCGTTGCCGAGAACTGAGCCGACGACCAGCAGCGCGGGGAAAAAAGTAAGGATAGAGGAGTAGGCGGAGGCCTTGGCGATGGCGAATGCGTCGTGGTCGAAGGCGCGCCAAACCGACTTGGCAACCAGATGGAAGAAT
Organism: Terriglobales bacterium; assembly: GCA_036770325.1. Taxonomy (GTDB): domain Bacteria; phylum Acidobacteriota; class Terriglobia; order Terriglobales; family Acidobacteriaceae; genus Gp1-AA145. The sequence goes on along the minus strand of DAIPJJ010000100.1, from coordinate 3,772 downwards.
CGAAGCAATGGTGCCAGAGTAGATTGGCGGGGCTTCGCGATCAAGCGAAGACTCGGCCCGGGTTCCTCGGCTGGCACTCGTTGGGGGTTAGCGTGCATGCATTAGACGGAAGCTTCTCAGTGGCGTTTCTCTGTGAAACTCTGTGTTCTCTGTGGTGCGTTTTCGAAAATCCTTACCACAGAGGACGCTGAGTTACACAGAGAAAAGCCACAGAGGGCAAAACAAAAAGGGCGGAATCTCTTCCGCCCTCTTGGTTTCGCGATTACTCCGCTGCCAGTTCCTCGGTCTCGCCTTCGGTACGCATGAGCTCGAGAGCGCGCTCGGCCTCTTCGTACGCCTGCGAGACTTCCTCCTGCACCTTCGCGGCGGCCTCTTCCATTTCTGGCGAGAGCCGTACGTTGCGGTAATACTCCATGCCGGTGCCGGCTGGAATGAGTCGTCCGACGATAACGTTCTCTTTTAGACCGCGCAGGTGGTCGACCTTGCCCTGAATGGAGGCTTCGGTGAGCACTCGCGTGGTCTCCTGGAACGACGCTGCCGAAATGAACGAGTCAGTCGCCAGCGACGCCTTGGTGATGCCGAGCAGCAACGGCCTGCCGGTTGCGGGCTTGCCGCCTTCGCGGATCACACGCTCGTTCTCCTCGCGGAAGCGGAACTTGTCCACCTGTTCTTCGAGCAGGAACGTCGTGTCCCCTACGTCTTCGACTTTCACCCAGCGCATCATCTGGCGGACGATGACTTCGATGTGCTTGTCCGAGATGTTCACGCCCTGCAGCCGGTACACTTCCTGGATTTCGTTCACCAGGTAGGCCTGCAGTTCCTTCTCGCCAAGCACCGCAAGGATGTCGTGCGGGTTGAGCGGGCCATCCATCAGCGGTTCGCCCGCCTTCACGCGCTCGCCTTCCTGCACATTGATGTGAACACCGCGCGGGACTGAGTATTCCTTTTCGGTCCCGTTATCGGCGGTCACGTAGAGTTTGCGCTGGCCCTTCGAAATCTCGCCGAACTTGACCGTGCCATCGATTTCGCTGATGACCGCAGTCTCATGCGGCTTGCGGGCTTCGAACAGTTCGACCACGCGTGGCAGACCGCCCGTGATGTCCTTGGTACGGGTGGTTTCACGCGGGATCTTCGCCAGCACGTCGCCCGGATAAACCGTGTCGCCTTCGGTCACCATGAGGTGAGCGCGCGAGGGCATCAGGTAGCGCTTGCTGCTCTTCGCGCTTTTCACGACGATTGCCGGCTGGCGTTTCTCGTCGGGCGATTCGCCAACCACGTGACGCGAAAGTCCGGTGACTTCGTCGACTTCTTCGTGCAGCGTGACCCCTTCCTGCAGGTCTTTAAACTGCACTGTGCCGCCGATTTCGGTCAGGATCGCGAAGGTGTACGGGTCCCACTCGACCATGACCTGGCCGAGCTGTACCGCATCGCCATCGTTGACTTTCACCTTTGCGCCGTAGATCACTGAATAGCGTTCGCGTTCGCGGTTCTTGTCATCGACTACAGCAATCGAGCCCTGCCGGTTCATTACCACAAGATCGCCGGCTTTCGACTTGACCGTCTGCAATCCGATAAAGCGGACCGTGCCGTTGGTCTTAGCTTCGAGGCGTGACTGCTCCGAAACTCGCGATGCCGTGCCGCCGATGTGGAAGGTACGCATGGTGAGCTGCGTTCCCGGCTCGCCGATCGACTGCGCGGCGATGACTCCAGTTGCTTCACCGAGTTCAACCAGTCGTCCTGAAGCCAGGTTGCGCCCGTAGCACATGACGCAAACACCGCGTTTTGACTCGCAAGTAAGAACGGAACGGATCTTCACCCGCTCAATGCCTGCCGCCTGAATCGCACCCGCCAGGTCTTCGGTGATTTCGTGATTGATGTCGACGATCAGATTGCCGTCATAGTCCTTAATCTTCTCGAGCGACACGCGGCCAACGATCCGGTCGCGCAACGGCTCGATGATTTCGCCGGCTTCGACGATTCCGGCGACGAAGATTCCATCGACCGTGCCACAATCGTATTCGCTGATGATCACGTCCTGAGCGACGTCAACCAGACGGCGAGTCAGATAGCCCGAATCGGCTGTCTTAAGCGCTGTATCGGCCAAGCCTTTACGCGCGCCGTGTGTCGAGATGAAGTACTGCAACACCGTCAAACCTTCGCGGAAGTTTGCAGTAATCGGCGTCTCGATAATTTCACCCGACGGCTTCGCCATCAGACCGCGCATGCCGGAGAGCTGGCGAATCTGCTGTTTCGATCCGCGGGCGCCGGAGTCGGCCATAACGTAAATCGGATTGATCATTCCTTCCTTATCGCGCTGTTGCATCTGGCCGAACATTTCGTCGGAAACTTTTTCCGTGATCGCCGACCAGATTTCAATGACTTTGTTCTTGCGCTCGCCGTCCGTAATCGCGCCGTCCAGGTATTGCTGCTGAACGCTGACTACCTGCTTTTCGGCATCGCGGACCAGTGTCTTCTTGTTGTCGGGAATTACCATGTCGTCGATTCCGATCGACAATCCTGCGCGGGTCGCGTACCTGAAGCCGAGCTCCTTAACTTCGTCGAGCATCTTTACAGTCAGTTCGAGCCCGTATGTCAGGTAGCAGAAGCTCACCAGTTGCCCAATTCCCTTCTTCTTGAGCAGGCCGTTGATATACGGCATGCCGGTGGGAAGGTGATCGTTCAGAATGGCACGGCCAACGGTCGTGTTGAGGAACGCACGGTCGTAGCTCGTCGGCTCCGTGTGGACGATGTCCTGATCGTCGTATGCGGTGGTCAGGTCGATCACCTCGCCAGTATGACGCAAACGAATCGGCGTAAGCGTCTCGACTTCACCCGCGTGCAACGCGAGCAGAACTTCGTCGATGTTCGCGAACGCGCGGCCTTCGCCCTTGGCGCCCGGCTTGCCCTTGGTCAGGTAGTAAAGACCGAGAACCATGTCCTGCGTGGGGACGGTGATCGGCTGGCCGGATGCCGGGGAAAGTATGTTGTGTGACGACAGCATCAACACACTGGCCTCGACCTGCGCTTCCGGTGACAGCGGAATGTGAACCGCCATCTGGTCGCCATCGAAGTCGGCGTTAAACGCCGTACAAACCAGTGGATGGATCTTGATCGCTTTTCCTTCAACCAATACCGGCTCAAACGCCTGAATGCCGAGGCGGTGAAGGGTTGGAGCGCGGTTCAGGAGCACCGGATGGTCTTTGATGACCTCTTCCAGGATGTCCCAAACAATCGACTCCTGCTGCTCGACCATTTCTTTTGCTTGCTTGATGGTCGTGCAGTGGCCGGTTTGCTCGAGGCGGTGGTAGATGAATGGCTTAAAGAGTTCCAAAGCCATCTTCTTCGGCAAGCCGCACTGGTGCAGCTTCAGCTCGGGACCGACGACGATGACCGAGCGGCCGGAGTAGTCGACGCGCTTGCCCAGCAGGTTCTGGCGGAAGCGTCCCTGCTTGCCTTTCAGCGTGTCAGAGAGCGACTTCAGCGGACGGTTGTTCGCGCCGCGCAGCACGCGTCCACGGCGGCCGTTGTCGAACAATGCGTCAACCGCTTCCTGCAACATGCGCTTTTCGTTGCGCACGATCACTTCCGGCGCGTGCAGATCCATCAGCTTCTTCAACCGGTTGTTGCGGTTGATGACACGACGATAGAGGTCGTTCAAATCAGATGTAGCAAAACGGCCACCATCGAGTGGAACCAATGGACGAAGCTCCGGGGGAATGACCGGAATCACATCGAGAATCATCCAGTTCGGCTTGTTGCCGCTCTTGCGGAA
>DAIPJJ010000099.1:0-15642 GCA_036770325.1 Terriglobales bacterium | reverse complement strand
ATGGGAACCGCATTGCGCGCTGTGGGGAATGGCATGCGCGTGCTGATGCTGCAATTTCTGAAGGGTTCCTGGCACTACGGCGAACTTGATGCAGTGCAGGCTTTCGGCGACAAGTTCGTGATGAAGCAGATGGGCCGCGGGTTCGTGAAGGTCGGCTCCGAGAAGCCCGATCCCGAGGACGTGCGCATGGTAGAGGATGCCTGGGCTGAAGGTGAGCGGGCGATCCAATCTGGTGATTGGGACTTGGTGATCCTTGATGAAATTAACTATGCCATCAGCTACGGGATGCTCGATCCAGCCAAAGTCGTGGAGGGCCTGAAGAGAAAGCCGGAGATGGTTCATGTAATCTTGACGGGACGCAATGCGCATCCGACAATTGTCGAGCTTGCGGATACGGTTACAGAAATGCGCCAGGTTAAGCACGCTTACGAGAAAGGTGTAATGGCGCAGAGGGGAATCGAGTATTGATCGGGTGATCTGACCATCGGGTGATCGGGCGATTTAACTCACCCAATGACCCGATCAGCCGATCGCCAGATAATTATGGCTTGGTTTAAACGAGAATCCGTCGAACTCGATGCTTCCGGCGAAAAGAAAATTCGCACAGAAGGTCTGTGGGTCAAGTGTGAGAACTGCCGCCAGATCATCTGGAAGAAAGATCTGGAGGAAAACCTGAACGTTTGCCCGAAGTGCGGCAAACATTTCCGCATCGATGCGCGGGCTCGACTTACCCAACTTTTCGACAGTGGCGAATACGAGACATTCGGCGACAAGCTGGCGTCGACTGATCCGCTCAAATTTGTTGATCTGAAGGCATACTCCGAGCGGCTGAAACGCGCACAGGAAGAAACCGGCTTGACCGATGCCGTGATAAATGCCCGCGGCAAACTGAACGGAAGGTCAGTCGTCATTAGCGCCATGGAGTACAACTTCATCGGCGGCAGCATGGGATCGGTTGTGGGCGAAGTAATCACCCGCGCAGTCGAGGAATCCATTTCGACCAGACACCCTTTGATCATTATTTCGGCATCGGGCGGCGCGCGGATGATGGAGGGCGTGCTTAGCCTGATGCAATTGGCGAAAATTTCTGCCGCGCTTGCGCGGTTGGACGAAACTCGCGTGCCTTATATTTCAGTTCTGACTGATCCGACGACAGGCGGGGTTACCGCTTCGTTTGCCATGCTTGGTGACCTGAATATCGCCGAGCCCGGCGCGCTGATCGGCTTTGCAGGACCACGAGTGATAGAACAAACCATTCGGCAAAAACTCCCGCCCGGATTCCAGCGCAGTGAATTCCTGCTCGAACATGGAATGCTTGACGCGGTTGTGCATCGCAAAGAAATGAAGTCCTATATCTCGCGAGCGCTGGACTTCATGAGTCCTGCAGCGGTGCCGCAGACGGCCTAAGAACACGTCGTTCGTCGTTGGCCACCAAGGTGCGATCATTGAATTCAAAGCTGATAATCTAATCTTCTAGTTGTCGGCCGACTGTAAACGGCCCATGCTGCTTCAATGCCTGCTTCCTACGAAACTGCAGTGGCGCGAATGTATGCGCTGGGGCACGAGCTCGCCTCCACGCCGTCGCACAAATTCGACCTTGCGCACATGCGTGTGCTGTTGGGGGCGCTGGAGAATCCTGAGCGGAGGTTTCCGAGCGTTTTGATTGCGGGCACAAACGGCAAGGGATCGACGGCGGCGACGCTGGCGTCCATTCTGCAGGCCTCAGGTTTGCGGACGGCACTGTACACGTCGCCGCACCTGGTTCGTATCAACGAACGCATTCGCATCAATGGGGAAGAGATTGATGACGACCGTTTCGCGCTGCTTCATGATCTGGTCGAACGCACGGCCGAGCGACTGGTTGAGGACGCCGAGCTCCCATGGCATCCGAGTTTCTTCGAAATCTTGACCGCTATGGCTTTCGAGCATTTCGCGACCAGCAAAGTCGATGTTGCCGTGCTCGAAGTCGGAATGGGCGGGCGCCTTGACGCAACTAACGTCGTCGAGCCGCGGCTGAGCGTGATTACCGACATCTCACTCGATCATCAGAAATTCCTAGGCGACACGGTTGCCGAGATTGCGCGGGAGAAGGCAGGCATTATTCATCCTGGTGGAGTGCTGGTCACTCTGCCGCAAAGCCCCGCTGCGAATGATGCGATCGGGCATGCGGTTCTGGAACGAAATGCGATTGCGATAAGCGCGGCAGAATACGTTCCGCCGGTCACTCCGGCGGCACCGGATGTGGCGAAAGGCGGGAACCGGTACCCGGTGCCGGTTATGGGGCGAGAAATTCTGGTGGAGTCACCATTGTTTGGGCGCCATCAATTGCGGAATGTCGCACTTGCTATTGCGGCCGCGGAGGAACTAGGGAAGCGAGGCTTTCCAGTTACAGCCGAGGCCATTGAGCGCGGTATCCGTGAGACCCGCTGGCCAGGCCGATTTCAGGTCTTGCCGGCTTCGGATTTGCAGCCGGAATATGTTCTAGACGTGGCACATAACCCGGCTGGGGCATGGGCACTGCGATCGGCTCTCTCCTCGTGCTACGACGGGCGAAGGCTCATCTTCGTGTTTGGCGCCATGCGCGACAAGGCGATCGGCGAAGTTTCTGAAATTTTGTTTCCGCTTGTGGAAAGGATAATCGCTACTCAGGCCGAGAACCCACGCTCAGCAACGCCGGAAGAGATACGAGAAGCCGCATGGCGGACGCATGCCGAAATTGAACTATCGACCGACGTTCCGTCAGCGATCGAGCGTGCTCGCGTGGTCGCGGGTAAGGACGGGATTGTCGTGATCACAGGATCCATCTACGTTGTGGGCGAAGCCATGCGTGCTCTGGGAGTGTCCGTGGATGGAAAATAGCAGTGTGGCTGTACCTCCTCCGTCCCGGGTCCCCCAAGTTCAAGGAAGAAAATACGGGCTGCTGAGCCGGTTGCGATCATATTTGTTTTTCGATCCGCTGATCTGGGCTTATACCGTCTCTTTCGGGTTGGTGTCCATTCCTTTCGGCTTCTTGGATCGAGACGGCAGCATTCTTCACGCTTTTGCCCGCGCCTGGTCGAAGTTGATTCTGAAAACTATATCTTCTCCCGTAAAGATCACCGGCCTCGATCAGATCGATAGCTCACGAACACACGTGTACGCGGTGAATCACGCATCGGCGCTCGACATCCCCGTGCTGTACGCGTGTCTGCCGTTTCAGTTTCGGATCGTCCACAAAAAAGAGCTGCTGTCCTATCCAATCGTGGGCTGGCATCTGAAGCGGTCAGGGCAAGTGTGCGTCGACCAGCAGAATCCGGCGAAGTCGATTGGCAACATCAAGTCAGCGCTCCGAACGCTCAAACAAGGGATGCCACTCGTCATCTTCCCTGAAGGCGGACGCTGCGCTGACGGCCGCATTCAGCCGTTTCTTCCGGGTGCGTTTTTTCTGGCGATAAAAGCTGAGGTGGAAATCGTACCAATTGCGCTGGTGGGGACTTATGAACTGCTGCCGATGGACACGTATCACATCAAGTGCCGGCCACTTGAAATGCGTGTTGGCACGCCGATCTCAACCGCCGGCTTGACACTGCACGATATGCAGCAGCTTTCGCGGAAAGTGCAGCAGGAGGTCGAGAGTTTGTACTATCGAGACCGGCAACCGGGCTACTAGAAACCTGCCTCGCAGATAAGAATTAGCGAAAGCTGGCGCTGCGCAGGGTCTGGCGGAAATCAGCGCCTTCCATCTTCACGATGCGGCACATTTCATGCAGACGTGAACGCATGCGCTCGCCGATGCGGTCGCCTAAGGTATCTTGAGTGGCGGCGTAATTGGCGGCTTCGCGGTCGCTGGCGCGCAGGAAAGTACGGCGCTCGCGTTCGCCGAGGTCGGGGAAATTGGTTGTAATGATAGTTGTTCGATTGTCGTTGTAACGGGTATTCAGAATCAGACTGACTGTGTCCCACACCCATTCCGTCGGCTTAACCGCTCCGAGTTCATCGAGAACCAGAACTTCAGTTTCGAAAACGGGGCGCAAGACTTCGAGTTCGGTTGCTTTAACCGAGTCATTGTAGGAATTTTGAATCTGCTTGAGCAGTTCGCGGTAATCGTAGAACAGGCATGGAATACCCTTGCTGAGAATTAACGTCCGGATTATTCCAACCGCGAGGTGGGTCTTGCCGACCCCGATACTGCCGATCAGGAGCAGCCCGGTTGAGTCGAGCGGATATTCCTCGACGAACTTGCATGCGGCCATGCGGGCAGGCGCGAGATTTCGATGCGGACCCTCGAATTCGAAATTCGAGAGCTCACAGTGTTCGTAGCGCTTGGGAATACGGGCTGCAGCCAGCAAAGACTCAGCGCGGGATTTCAGGCGGCATTCGCAGCGCACGACTCGTCGATCGGCGTCCGAGGACTTCCATCCACTTCCCCCACAAACCGGGCAAACTTCCGTAGCAACCTTCATGAACAATCTCTACTTCGAATGTGCACTGCGGAAGCTGGTTTGCGCAAGAGCTGAGCGTTGAATCTCTGTGCACATCCTGTGGAGTTATGGAAAGTTTGTGGAGAAGTGGGAATACCATTGCGCGTTGCGGGAAATTCAAAGACCCCGCCCCTTCGGCTCAGCCCAGGGCAGGCCCTATCCGCAAAACCGGCGAGACAGGGACGAGCACCCTCGGGAATTCAGGTGGGGTGCGGAGTTCAGTGGATGGGGTACTCAAATCCGGCATCTGGCGCGGATTTTCACAGTTGACAAGGCGAAAAACGAGGAGCTAAATAGCTTCCGGCGAGTTTCCCCGCTCATTCGAGAGCATCGGAGCCGGTGCTGGATCGCGCGAGAGGAAACCCTCCCCAGGAGCTGAAATGAATAAAGCTGATCTGATTGACCGGATCGCGGCAGGCTGCGGCATTAGCAAAACTCAGGCCGCCAGCGCAATCGACACCACTGTTGACAGCATTACCGGCGCTCTAAAAAAGGGCGACCGCGTGGCTTTGATCGGGTTCGGCACTTTTTCGACCTCACAGCGCAAGGCGCGCAATGGGCGCAATCCACAAACTGGCGCGACCATCAAGATTTCGGCGCGCAAAGTGGCGAAGTTTACGCCGGGCGCGGAGTTGAAGAAGGCTGTAAATCGCGGCAAGTAGTTTCTTGGGAATCGAGAACGGCAGGGGGTCGGCCCTGCCGTTTTGTTTTTGACGTGCATTCTTCCCGATTTCGCGCGAATCGCTGGAGCCGTCGATTGCGCAAGCATAAATGGATCGTGATGTCTCTGATATACCTGTAAGGGCTTGAACGCCTCCTCTTTAGGTTTGCAGAATGCGATGCTGCTGTTTTTCGCCGGGCTGCTTGGCGGCGCGTTGAATTCCGTTGCCGGGGGTGGAAGTTTCATTGGCTTCCCGGCGCTTTTGTTTACCGGAGTTCCAGCAGTTCCAGCGAATGCCACGAATACCGTCGCGTTGTGGTCTGGATTATTTTTCAGCAGCGGAGCTTTCCGGCACCACCTCAAAGTTCAGCGCAATGTTCTGATCGCCCTAAGCGCAACGAGCGTTCTTGGCGGTATTGTTGGCGCACTTCTTCTGCTGCACACACCTGGCCAGACGTTCTTAAAGGTGATCCCCTGGCTGATGTTGTTTGCCGTACTGCTCTTCGTCTTTGGACCGAAGCTGACGCGAAGACGGGAAGTTACCGCGGCACATAAGGTGAGCGCTGGGGCGATCGTCGGAGCATCATTTTTCCAACTATTGGTCGGAATTTATGGCGGCTACTTCGGCGGAGGCATGGGATTCGTGATCCTGGCCATGCTTACGGTCTTCGGTATGGCAGACATTCACGAGATGAACGCTTTCAAAATCGTTCTGAGCACGGCGACCAATGGTATTGCGGTCGTGATTTTCATTCTTAAACACGCAGTTTACTGGCCACAGGCGCTGGTCATGATTTGCGGGGCGGCGCTAGGAGGCTACTTTGGAGCGCGCTACTCCTTGCGGCTGCCGCGCTCGTGGGTGCGAGGTTTCGTAATCGTAGTAGGCGCGGGCATGACGACCTATTTCTTTGCCCGCGCCTATTGAGGCGCTCCCCTCCGCCTTTCGCGATAAAACTGTTCAGTTACCTGTAATATCCGCGATTGCGGAAAGTGCTCGCGTAGGCCTGACGATAGGCTTGCGAGTAGCGTTCGCGATATTGGTGGATGCTGCCGAATTCGCGCCGATAGCCACGATCAGCATCATCATAAGGTCCACGCGGATTCGGGTTGAACGGCTTGCCGCGCCACATATCTTCGCGCGCCACTTGGGAGCCGTCGCTCCAGCCAAACTGGCGCGCAGTGCGCATGCCCTCGCGGAAATCGCCGCGATCGTAGTAGCCGTAGTTGCCGCGATTGTAATAGCCGTAGTCCTGCGCGGCAGCGATCCCTATTGTGCCCGCGAAAGCCAGAGCCAGCGCAAGTGTAGTCTTAATTCCTATGTTCATAAATCCTCCTGCGGGGCGGCGGGCCAGAATCTTTGCCGCATCGTCGCTCCAAATTGCGGTTAACGATGGAAACCCGCGCGGGAGGGGGAAGTTGCGAAGTTTCGCGCGCGCGTTCAAGTCCGCTTCTCTGTCAGCGGTGTTAGACTTTCAGGTTTCGTTGCGGAAGACATTATGAACAGCCAGCGAGTTGGCGTGATTGGCGCGGGAACGATGGGGAACGGCATCGCGCATGTGTTTGCGCGCGCCGGTTTCGATGTGATTTTGTGCGATGTCGAACAAAAGTTTCTTGATCGCGGGCTGGCGACGATCGGGAAAAATCTCGATCGAGAACTTGCGAAAGGGAAGATTACGGACGCGCAAAAATCCGAGACGCTGAAACGAATCGCGCCTGCGGTTGATCGCGCGCAGCTTGCGAACTGCAATTTCGTGGTGGAGGCTGCATCGGAAAAATTGGAAATCAAGGCCGAGTTGTTTTGCGATCTCGACCGCCTTTGCAGACCGGAAGTTATTCTTGCGTCGAATACTTCATCGATTTCGATTACGAAACTCGCAGCAGTCACGAAGCGTCCGGAGAAAGTCATTGGAATGCATTTCTTCAATCCGGTTCCGGTGATGAAGCTCGTAGAAATTGTGCGTGGGCTCGCAACGTCCGATGAAACTTTTGGCACGGTGCGCGACCTCGCGGTCAAACTGGAGAAGACGCCCGTCGAGGTGAATGATGCGCCCGGGTTCGTTTCTAACCGCGTGCTCATGCCGCTACTAAACGAAGCGATGTACGCGGTGATGGAGGGTGTAGCCACTCCGGAAGCAGTCGATGAGGTGTTCAAGCTGGGAATGAATCATCCCATGGGCCCGCTTACGCTGGCAGATTTCATTGGCCTCGACGTGTGCCTGGACATCATGCGAGTGTTGCACGCCGGACTTGGAGATCCGAAATACCGCCCCTGTCCGCTGCTGGTGAAAATGGTGGATGCGGGATGGCTTGGGCGGAAATCAGGCCACGGCTTTTACAAGTATTGACTCAGAAGGCGAGATGCCTAAATCCGATGCGTTGATGTATTGCTTTGCCGTGTTGCTGGGAATGGCCGCGGGCTTTCTCCAAATCAACGTCGGTGACGTGCTGGTTACGACGTTGTTCGTGCTGGTTTCGACTATGGGGCTTGGGTTTGTGCGGCCTAGGCGCGCGTGGCGATGGATTCTGATCGTCGGGGCATTTATTCCATTGATGCAGATGGCTGCTTACCTGTTGCTGCAGCGAAGACCATATCTCGCGCAGATGTGGGAATCGGGCTTGGGCTTTGTGACTGGCATTGTGGGCTGCTATGCCGGCGTTCTCGCGCGTAAGGGAGTTGACGAACTATTTCGCGGCGACAAAATACATGAATCCTGAGGGTCCCATTCCACTTACAACTAATGCATGCGCAATAGTCGTGCGACGTTGCGGATGCCGATCGCCGAGCAGGCGGCGAGGACTGGACTGACCACGCTAAGCGCCCAAATGATGCGACGGTCCTTGGGAATCCAGCGATAGAGGGCGATGAATACCATCGGCAATGCCGGGATCACGAACCGAGAAAAATTACTACGCGCGAATACCGGATAATTGTAGCAGGTGACCAGAAGAATGTAGGGGACGGCGAAAAGCACTTCGACCGGATATTGCCTGGCGTATTCGCTAAACTGTGAACTTCGGAGCATCACGATCAGAGCGACAACAACGAGGCCGATCCAGCAGAAGCTCAGAGCCATACTGGTCATTGTGAAGGGATAAGAAACAGCTCCTTCGATGATTGCGTAGAAAGGAATCCCGAAGAGTGGACGCGAGTCGCCAATGTAGCTGTGTACTGTAGCCAGCGGATCGCCGAAATGAAGCGTGAAAGGTAGCACATACAGAGCGCCGATAACGCAGCCAATCGCAAACGCCATGGCGAATCTCCTGTACTCACGCCGATAAAGCAGTTCAATGCCAATGGCGATCAGACAAAAGATACCCAATGGGCGGACAACGGTGCTAAGCGCCGCGAGCAGGGCTGCCAACACGCGACGATCGTAGCGCACGGCCAGCAGGGCCCCAAAGATCAGCGCCACGGATGGAGGCTCCGAGCCGCCAAGATAAGAGCGTTGCAGCCAGTCGAAATTCAGAACGCAGAAAAGCGCTGCGATCCATCCGCCCCAGAGCCGGTACGCCAGTACAACACTGGCCAACGAAGAGAGGGATGAAACCAGCAAGAGTGAAGTTGCGCTGGATAGTCGTGTAAGCTCCGCCACACTCGCGATGGCGTACGAAAATCCCCAGAACTGCTTGATCTGCAAGCCATCAAAGTTCCAATGCTGAATGGCTGCCGCGACGGATTCATACGCCGGACTGTCACCGAAGCTTTCAACGGTCGCGTGGTAGTTCTTGAAAAGAAGGATCGTACTCACGAATACACTGCCCGTAACGATCGCAAGCAAAACGGTTTCACGAAAGCCAGGCGAGGTTGACCATCGAGAATGGCGGTTTTTCTGTGGGTTATTTTCTGTAGCAACGTCATGTACCGAGTCGGCAGCCGCACTTTCAATCATGCAGCATCCTGTGCGGGGCGTTTTTCCGCGACGTGAAGGTTTTTGGTGTTGCTGGAAGCCGCTTGGCTCCCTGTGAAGAACTTTCGGCACTCCTCCCACAACACGGAGCATGCTTTCAGCAGAACTTTTGATAGTCCGCGTTCTCGAATTAATTGTTTGAGCCGGTTCATGCGGAGCGCGAGCAGCGGTTGCGGCTCGGGGAAGCTGCCCAGCCGACGGGCCTTTCGGCGTCCCCAAAGGCGACCGGAAATGTGATGTTCATAAACTCGGCCGGCGATATATACGCGCGGACGGTGGCTCAAGTTCATGACGCGCAGCACACGCTGAATGTGGGCGAAGTCCATTTTGAACTTTACGTGTCCATGGAGGACCTTAAGCGGCCCGTTCAGATACCCTTGCCCGCGAAACTTGCAGTTGTATTCGCGGCCAAGCGTTGCGATGCGGGCGTCTCCGTAGTAGGCGGCGGCGCGGAAGAATGGCTGGTCGTTGATCGGGCGGCCCGGATGCTCAACCATGAACTTCTGATAAAGATTGCTCCACTCGCGCAGGGTTCGATCCATACTAATCGAACGCTTGAACGCGAGCACGCCTGTATTGAATTCGGGATAACTTGCGGGGATGTCAGTCCGCGGATAGTCGGTGAACCAGTCGGTGTTCAGATACTCCTCGTGAGTGACAGCGCAATCGAATCGGTCGAGCAGCGTGAATAGTTCCGGGAGGGGTTGCGCGAGATAAATGTCCGCGTCCAGGAATAGCGTGCGCTCATACGGCGATTCGAGCATGAGGCGAGCTTTATCGTAGAATCCATCGCCTTCGGTGCTGACGGGCATGACGCGATCGAAAAGGGGATTGGATATCGGGAACTGCGAGAAAACCGTGATTGGCAAGTCTGGCATCACGCGCTTGACGCTTGCGGCCGAGTGTTCCAGCAGTTCGAGATAGCGCCGGTCTTGCGTGATGATGTAGATCGCGCCGCTAGACATTCATGGCCTTTGCTTCGCCGGCGAATTCGCCTTCAGGCGACGTTGATGGCGAGAAAGACTGGGCAATAGGCTTCTCGGCGGTAATCAGGGCAAACAAGCCGAGCCTTTTTAAACATGCGCGGGCAACTCGTCGCGGGAATAGCTTCCAAAGAAGACGGTATGGCGTGCCGCGGAAACGGGACGAAGGCGCGTTCAGAAGCAAATCGCCCGGGCTGAAGACCTGCTCGATGCGGACATTTTCGAAGTTTCTCATGAGAGCAAACATTTCAGCACGCGTGAATGTTTGCGTGCCCGGACTCTCGAGTTCTTCGAAAACGCATTTCCGGATCGATTGGCCGCGGAATAGGCCAAATCGTAGCCAAAGCATGATCCCAGTCAGCGACGGATGCCGATACAACATGATCCGCACTTGACCGCCGGGTTTCAGCACGCGCCATGCTTCTTCAATGCAGGCCGGCGTGTTCGGACTGTGGTGCATGACGCCATAGGAATAGACAACGTCGAAGCTGTTGCATGGAAATGGCAGGTCCTCGGCGTCGGCTTGATGCAGGTCCGGTTTGAGCCCTGCAGCCTCGCACCTCACACGTGCTACCCGCAGCGACAGCGCCGAAAGATCAACCCCGGTGGCTACGGCTCCAGCTTTTAACCATTGTTCGTAATCGGCGCCGATTCCAACGCCAATTTCAAGGACACGAAGGCCACGCGCGGATTGGAAACCGGCAAAGCCGGGGATGTGAGGCTCAAGTTGATAGCGCGTGCGAGCCTGCTCATCGAATGCCGCTTTGCCGCCGAGATAGCGGGTGCCGCAGGGCTCCGTATTCCAGAATCTGGCTACATCTAATCTTGACACCGCGGGATTCAGCGTGCTTGCCACGGGCAAAGAATAGAAGAGACATGCGCTATTGCCGAGTACAAACTTGTGCACTCCCTTTGGGGTTTTCCGCGAGGCCCGCTCCAGTAAGATTGCGGCAGTAACCCACATTAAATGCCAGAGCTGACGACGTCGGCGGATGCATGCGGCGCGGAGATGTCGGCGTCGAAGTGTGCGCAAGGTAGTGTTGCGGTATCGCTGCCGGTCAGCGTCATCGTTCCTGTAAAAAACGAAGCGCGGAATTTACCTGCGTGCCTGGAGTCATTGCGCGGGGTGGGAGAGGTGTATGTTGTCGACTCTCAGAGCACGGACGACACCGTAGAGATCGCACGCTCGTTTGGCGCCAAAGTCGTGCAATTTCACTATCGCGGCGGCTGGCCGAAGAAACGGCAGTGGGCGCTCGACACGCTGAGCTTCGCGTACGACTGGATTCTGCTATTGGATGCGGATGAATGCCTGACTCCGGAATTGTTCAGCGAGATACAGCGCGCGATTGGCGATGCACGAGTCAATGGGTTTTACCTTGGGCTGGACGTGTCTTTTCTTGGGAAGCGCCTCCGCCATAGCGGCGCGACCTTTCACAAGCTTGCGTTGTTCCGGCGCGGCAAAGGACGGTTTGAGTGCAGGACTCGTAATCAGGATTCCTCGATGTGCGACATGGAAGTGCATGAGCACGTCATTGTTGATGGTTCGACGCAGACGTTGAACTCGCGGATCGCACATCGCAACGTGGAGAGCATTGCCCGCTACATCCAGAAGCACAACGAGTATTCGAACTGGGAAGCGCGGGTGTGGGGAGTTCCTCAGACGCAGGATACGCTGCAGCCGAAACTGTTTGGATCGCAGGCAGAGCGGCGTCGGTGGATCAGGGCAAAATTTTTCCGCGTGCCGGGATCACCGGTTCTCTTTTTTCTCTATAAATACTTTCTCCGGCTTGGGTTTCTGGATGGTACGCCGGGGCTGATCTATTGCGGATTTCAGGCAATTCAATTTTTTCATATCAAAGCAAAGTTGTATGAAGCGAAAGTTGCCGCGAGGACCTTGTCTGACTCTGCGTCGCAGTTAACGCCAATCGAGGTGTCGCATGTGCGGCATTAGCGGCCTGGTGAATTGGGGAGATCGCAGAACGCTGGCGCGAATGAATGCCGTGCAGGTGCATCGCGGGCCGAGCGGATCGGGCGTGTGGGAACATCGGTCGACTGACGGAACTTACGTTGGATTGGGCAACAGACGGTTGTCGATCCTTGACCTCTCAGACGATGGTCAGATGCCGACGTCGAATGAAGACGGCACGGTATGGATTACCTACAACGGCGAGATATACAACTTTCGCGCGTTACGGCGCGAACTGGAATCGAAAGGGCACCGGTTCAAATCCCAAACTGACACGGAAGTCATCGTCCACCTCTACGAGGAAGAAGGCCCGGACTGCGTCGAGCAGCTGAACGGGATGTTTGCATTTGCTATTTGTGATCTGCGGGGAACGAGTCCGCTGGTATTTTTGGCGCGCGATCACTTTGGAGTGAAGCCGTTCTACTACATCTGCCGTGAAGAGCGGCTGGCGTTTGCGTCGGAGGCGAAGGCGCTGCTCGAAGTTCCGGGCGTCGAAACAGAGATCGATCTTGAGGCGTTTGATCAGTACATGACGTTTCTTTGGGTGCCGGACTCGCGCACACTGTTCAAGGGAATTTTCAAAATGCCGCCTGGGCACTTCGCGGTTTTTCAAGACGGGGAGATGAACATTTCGCAGTACTGGGACCTGAGTTTCCCGCCGGAGAACCACGAATTCCGCTTTTCTGAAGATGCTCTCGCGTGGGAAGTTCGCGAGCGGTTTCGGAATTCCGTCGAACAGCAGATGGTGAGTGATGTGCCACTTGGTGCATTCCTGAGCGCAGGACTCGATTCGTCGAGCATCGTTGCAATGATGACGACAGCGGCAACACAGCCCGTGCGCACGTACACAGTTACTTTTCCGGAAAAGTACCGAAAGGGCGAGAACACGCTGGACGATCCGGCAGTTGCAGCGCGGGTTGCGACAACCCTTGGGTGCGAGAACAGGCAGATTGTGATGGAGCCGGATGTCGCCAGTCTCTTCGGGAAACTGTGCTGGCATATGGACGAGCCGACAGCCGACCCGGCGCTGATCGCGGCGTATGCGGTCTGCGAAGAGGCGGGTCGCGAAGTCACGGTGTTGTTGTCAGGAGTTGGAGGGGATGAGTTGTTTGCGGGATATCGCAAGTATGTTGCGCACTACTGGGCACAAGTGTATGCAAAGTTTCCGCGGTCGTTAACTCAGTTTGTTGGCGAGGCTGCCGAGCGGTTTCCGAATATGCGTGGATCAGATTGGAAGGGGCGTTTGCGGCTGTTGAGGAAGATGCTGCGTTCAGCGGGGCTTCCGGCGCGCGAGAGATTTATTCGCAACTGCACGTATTTGGATCCAGGGCAGCGGTCGGCACTGTATTCAGACGAAATGCGTGCGGTGACAGCGGACGTAGCGACCGGCGGCGAGCACCTGGCTGCTTTTGAAAAAGTTCGTCATGCGGATTTCTTAAATCAGATGCTCTATCTGGACACGAAAATCTTCATGAACAATCTGAACCTGAACTACAACGACAAGATGAGCATGGCGTGCTCGGTCGAAGTGCGTGTGCCGTTTCTCGATCGCGAATTGGCGGAGTTTGTGGCGTGGAACGTTCCGCCGCACTTGAAGCTCAAGGGATTTTTATCGCCGGAAACGAAATACATCTTCCGGAAAGCGATGCAGGACATTCTGCCAGAGGAGGTCCTGCGGCAACCAAAGGCAGGTTTTGCCGCGCCGGTGGATTATTGGCTGGCGAATGATCTGAGAGAAATGACCGATGACCTGCTCGCAGAGTCACAGGTGAAGAGCCGCGGCCTGTTCGATGCCCGCGAGGTCAGAAAAATGGTGCGTGAACATCGGAGCGGGTGGCGCGACTGGTCGATGCAGATTTGGCAATTGCTGACGCTCGAGTTGTGGATGCAGAACTTTGTTGACGGCTCGTCATCGGTGCGCGAAGTTGAGCGGGCGGAAGCGGCAATCGCATGAAGCAGGTGCTGCAGAATGCGCGGACCGGGGAGATCGAGGTCGCAGAAGTGCCGTGTCCGGCGGCCGCCCTGGGGCTCGTGCTCGTGAGAGTCGCTGCGTCGGTTGTTTCGGCCGGGACCGAGCGAGCGGCATCGGAATTCGCGGCGAAAAGTCTGATTCAGAAAGCGCAGGCACGGCCCGACCTGGTGAGAGAAGTCCTGAACAAGGTGAAGCGGGATGGGATTCTCTCTGCAGCTTCAGCCGTGCGGGGCCGCCTGGATCAGCCGACTGCTCTAGGGTATAGCTGCGCGGGGTCGGTGATCGAAGTTGGTGCCGGAATTGAAGACTTGAAACCCGGGGATCGTGTCGCTTGTGCTGGGGCAGGCTTTGCGGCGCATGCTGAATTCGCGAGTGTGCCGCGAATGCTGGCAGCGCGAATTCCATCGGACGATGTGGATTTTGAAAGTGCCGCGTTCGCGACGCTCGGCGCAGTGGCACTGCACGCAGTACGAATTTCCGAGGCCAAACTCGGCGAAACGGTTGCCGTGATTGGGTTGGGGCTGCTGGGGCAACTCGCGGTGCAGGTTCTGCGCGCCGCCGGGTGCGTCGTGATTGGGATCGACTTGGTGCCGGAACGAGCGGCTCTAGCCGTGAAGATGGGAGCAACTGCCGCGACCGCTTCAGAAACGGAGTTCCGCGATTCGTGCTTGCGCCATTCAAACCGATACGGCGTCGATTCCGTCTTGATCACTGCCGAGACGGCGAGCAGTGGTCCGGTGAATCTTGCGGCAGAAGTCGTGCGTGATCGAGGAATTGTTGTTGCGGTTGGCGCGGTGGGCATGCAACTCGAGCGCAGGCAGTACTACGAGAAGGAAATCGACTTCAGAGTTTCGAGATCGTATGGGCCGGGCCGGTATGACGCGGAGTTTGAGCAGAAAGGGCGCGACTACCCGATTGGATATGTGCGGTGGACAGAAACGCGGAACATGGAAGCGTTCCTGCAACTGCTTGCTGACGGCAAGTTGAATCTGGAGCCGCTGATCTCTCATCGCTTCCCGATCGAAAATGCGGCGTCGGCTTACGAACTGATCACGGGGAAGATCAAAGAGCCGTACCTGGGAGTGCTGTTGCAGTATTCGAATGATGATGCGAACTCCTCCCGAAACTTGCGACTAGTTCAGCGAACGAATCCATCGCGGGTGGAAGACGTGGTACGCGTAGGAGTGCTGGGCGCGGGAAATTTTGCGCGCGGAGTGCTGATTCCAGCGATGAAGAAGTGCGTTGGAACTGATTTAGTCGGTATTTGCGCTCGAAGCGGTGTGAGCGCGAAATCTGCTGCCGAAAAATTTGGCTTTGAGTTCTGCACAACGGACGAAGAACAGATTTTTTCTGACGAGTCGATCAATACAGTCGTGGTTGGGACGCGGCACCATTTGCATGCCGCGCAGGTGATTCGGGCCCTTGAATCTGGCAAGCACGTCTTCTGCGAGAAGCCGCTTTGTTTGGCGACTGATGAATTGCGAGAGATCGAGACGGCGTATGCACGTTCAGGATGTTGCCGGCTGATGGTGGGTTTCAACAGAAGATTTGCGCCATTTGCACGGCGCATGAGGGCATTCCTCATTGAGGCCGGCGGGCCGTTCACGATGACCTATCGCGTGAATGCGGGGCCTTTGCCGTCCAATCATTGGATTAACGACCCGGAGCAAGGCGGCGGGCGAGTACTTGGTG
>DAIPJJ010000098.1:14326-15670 GCA_036770325.1 Terriglobales bacterium | reverse complement strand
GGTCCTGTTCCCGGACAAGGTCGGAAAGTATGGCGTGCTGAATTTCATCTTCGAAAAGCAGGACTTGAAAACGGCGTCGGATGCATTCCGCGCTGTCGGCTACGGGCACAGCGCGAGCACGTGGAAAGACATCATGCGCGCGTACATGGAAGTCGGGTACGACGGAATTTTCAGCGTGGAGAACGAAGACCCGATCCTCTCTGGCGAAGTCGGCGTCGAGCGCGCTCTGTATGTGTTGAAGAACGTGCGCGAGGAGCTGCTGACGGAACCACAGTTGGCGTAGTGTTTCTTGCGAGTTGAGTTATCAGTTGCTGCAATTCGCGGTAAAAGCTTTTATCCGCAGAGATCGCAGAGTAGTTCCGAGTTCGCGGAGAGATTTCGGGCGAGATTGCGCAGAGAAGATGATGCATGGTTTTCTCTGCGGTCTCGGCTTTGTTTCTCGGCGTGCTCTGCGGTTAAAAGCTTTTGCAGTAAATCTGGAGAGCACATGGATCGCAGAACTTTCATCGCGAGTACGACGACCGCACTCATCGCCAGCCGGTTTTCCTGGGCTGCCTCTGAGCATCGAATCGAGAAGATCGGTCTTGAACTGTACACGGTTCGCGCCGCCCTCGACAAAGACTTCGAAGGTACACTCGCGAAAGTCGCCAAAGACGGATACAAAGAAGTCGAGTTGGCGCAATTCTTCGCGCACCTGCCGAACTTCAATCCGTCGCCGAAACGAGCCCGCGAAATTCTCGATGCCAATGGCCTGGCCAGCCCAGCGTCGCACATTCCATATTCCGCGCTGTCACCTGAGAACTTGCCCAAGGTGATCGAAGCCAGCAAGATTCTTGGCCATCAGTACGTGGTGAATCCGTCGATTGACCGTGCGGTCCTGAAGCAGCCGGACGGCTGGAAACGCGCCGCTGAAACCTTCAACCGCGCCGGCGAGGAGACGAAAAAGGCCGGGATTCAGCTCGGCTATCACAACCACGTCGAGGAATTTAAGCCGCTGCCCGATGGCAAGCTGCCGTACGATGTTCTGCTCGCCGAGACCGATCCGAAGCTGGTCGTCATGGAAATGGATTTGGGATGGGCCCATGAAGCCGGCGCCGATCCCCTTGCCTATTTCGCAAAATATCCCGGCCGGTTCGCGTTGGTTCATGTCAAGGACTTCACGAAGGATCGGGTGATGACCGACGTTGGCAAGGGCGAGATCGACTGGAAGGCGATTTTCGCGAAGTCGGACCAGGCCGGGATCAAGCACTATTTCGTCGAGTTCGACGATCCGAAAGACCCGTTCGCCAGCATTCAGGCGAGCTACGAGTATTTAGAGAAGTTGCGATTTTGATTCCTCTGTGG
>DAIPJJ010000098.1:0-14226 GCA_036770325.1 Terriglobales bacterium | reverse complement strand
GCCACAGAGGCAAACACAAAGCCGGAGATTCAATGCCCCAGGTAATTCGCTCCCCCAAGGTTTACGACGTTTGCATTATCGGCTCCGGCGCAGCCGGAGGAACTGCCGCGAAGATTCTCACCGAAGGCGGCCTTAACGTGGTGATGCTTGAAGCCGGGCCGATGGTCCATCCTGAAACTGACTTCAAAGAGCACGTCTGGCCTTATCAACTGCCGCATCGCGGGGCAGGAGTAGGCGGCCGCGCCAGCGCCGATTTCGGTGAATTCCTGGCACCGAACGGCTCGTGGGACATTGCCGGTGAACCTTATACCGTTGCTGAAGGCTCGCGCTTTCGCTGGTTCCGCTCGCGCATCGTCGGCGGCCGAACGAATCACTGGGGCCGCATTGCTTTGCGGTTTGCTCCCGTTGATTTCAGAGCGCGTTCAACTGACGGAATGGGCGATGACTGGCCGATCACCTACGAAGACGTCGCGCCCTATTACGACAAGGTTGAATCGTACATTGGCGTCTTCGGAACGAAAGAAAATGTTTCGAGCGCGCCTGACGGTGTGTTCTTGCCGCCGCCGAAGCCGCGCTGCACAGAAACCATCATCAAGAAAGCTTGCGACAAAATTGGCGTGACTTGTATCCCGTCGCGTCTGGCTGTCATCACCCAGGCACACAACGGCCGCGCTGCCTGTCACTATTGCGGACAATGCGGACGCGGCTGTATCAGCGCTTCGAACTTCAGTTCCAGCCAGGTGATGATTCCTCCGGCGCAGAAGACCGGCCGCTTCACGCTGATCACGGAGGCGATGGCGCGCGAGATCGTGGTCGGTAAGGACGGAAAAGCGGAAGCGGTTTCCTACATCGACAAGAACACGCGTACTGAAAAGAAGATTTACGCGAAGGCGTTCGTCGTCGGCGCGAGCGCGTGTGAATCAGCGCGGCTGCTGCTGAACTCGAAATCTTCGATCTTCCCGAATGGCATTGCGAATTCATCCGGCGTTGTTGGCCGCTACTTGACGGACAGCGTAGGCAGCTCCGGGTGGGGATACTTCCCGCAGCTTTTGAACATGCCAGCGCACAATCACGATGGCGTCGGCGGCATGCACATGTACATGCCGTGGTGGAAGTTCGATCGCAAGAATGATTTCCTGCGCGGATACCACATCGAGTTCGGCGGCGGGCGCGAGCTGCCGGGCGTGGGCAACTTCAATGGAATCTGCGAGGAGTTCGAAGGCTACGGAACGGGTCTGAAGAAGAAGTGCCGTGAACTCTATGGAACCTACATCGGCTTCGCCGGCCGCGGCGAGATGATCCCGAACGAGCAGTCCTATTGCGAGATCGATCCCACCACTGTCGATGAATGGGGTATTCCTGTGCTGCGCTTCCATTGGCAGTGGAGCGACAACGAAATCAAGATGGCGCGAGACATGCAAGAGACGTTCCGCGACATTGTTCAAGCCGCAGGAGGGACTTACTACTGGCTGACCAAGCCAGATGGCCCAAATCCGTATGGAATCGCCGATGGCGGCGTGATCATTCACGAGCTCGGCGTAGTTCGCATGGGCAATAGCCCGAAGACATCGGTGCTGAACGGCTTCTGCCAGGCGCATGACGTGAAAAACTTATTCGTGACCGATGCGGCTTCGTTCGTGAGCAATCCTGACAAGAATCCGACGCTGACGATTATGGCGCTCTCGTGGCGAGCGTCGGAGTATTTGCTCGACCAGGCGAAGAAGGGGAATTTGTGAAATTTTGTAATTGTGAAATCGGGCAATTGGGAAATTGATTCAGTACTGGGGTGAGGTGAATAGAAATAATGACTTCCAACATTTCCCGTCGTGATGTTCTGAAATCTTTGGCGATGAGCGCTGCTGCAACGTCAGTGTTGCGGGTAATTCCTGCTCAAGCGGCCGAGCATGCGCATCGCATGATTGCGGCGGAAAAGGCCGCGACCAAAACTTACGCGCCAAAGTTCTTCTCTGCTCATGACTACAAGACCTTGCAAGGCCTTTGCGAAACAATTATTCCTGCCGACTCGGATTCCGGCGGCGCGGTCGAAGGCGGCGCGCCCGAATTTATCGATCTGCTCACCAGCGAGAACACCGAATATCAGCGGATCATGAATGGCGGCCTGCTCTGGCTGGACGCGACCTGCGACGACCGTTTCAACGCGGTTTATCTCGACTGCACACCGGCCCAGCAAAAGGAAATTCTTGACCTGATTGCCTATAAGAAGAACGCTGTCGCTAATCCAGTGCTGAGCCAAGGCGTAGAGTTCTTTTCGTTTTTGCGCAACATGACCGCCGACGGTTTCTTCACCAGCGAAATTGGGATCAAGTATCTCGGCTATATTGGCAGCACATTTCTGAAAGAATTTCCCGGGTGCCCGCCCGTGCCGGGAGTGTGATTATCCATCCCATCCGCTGTCATTCCGAGCCGCTTCAGCGGTGAGGAATCTGCTTTTTCGCGGCGAGAAGCAGATTCCTCAACGCTGAAACGCTTCGGAATGACATCGGGGTTGAATCCCGCTATCATCCATGTTTTCGGAGGCTCTCATGTCCGTAGGTCCTGCAGTCGGCGGCCGGATGGTCGCCCATACGATGGTGACCACGCAATTCGAACTCGACGGATTTCGCGTGGTGCGGACGCTCGGCGTGGTGCGTGGCATCGTCGTTCGCTCCCGTTCGATCGTCGGCACAATCGGCGCCAGCCTGCAGACGATCCTTGGGGGCAACATCACTTTACTGACCAATCTCTGCGAGAAAACGCGCGCGGAAGCCTTCGACCTCATGCTGCAGCACGCGGCGCAACTGGGCGGAAATGCCGTGGTGGCCGCGCGCTATGACGCAACGGAAATCATGCAGGGCGTCACCGAAGTTCTCGCCTACGGGACAGCGGTTCTCGTCGAGCCGATCAAACAGGCATGACTCGCCCTGTAATATTGCATCTGCTCGGCTGGATATGGTCGATTTTTGGAATCTATTGGGTCCTCGTTGGATTTCGCGCAAAACAGTCGCAAACGAGCGAGTCGCCGTTGTATCGCGTTTTCAGATGGTCGGTCCTCGCAATCACATTTGCGCTGCTTTTTGCACGATGGACTGCAATCGGTCCGCTGGGGGTATGGTTTCGACCAGAGAATCTACTGCTTTGCGACATTGGCTTCGTGCTCGCGATTTGCGGAATGGTGCTGGCCCTCTGGGCCCGAATTCATCTCGGACAATACTGGAGCGACAAAGTCGTCCTCAAGGTCGATCATCAGCTTATCCGCAGCGGCCCCTACGCACGTCTTCGGCATCCGATCTACTCCGGTGTTCTGCTCGGCGTTGCGGGAACCGCGTTCGTAGTCGGCGAGTGGCGTGGGGTGCTGGCGTTCGTGATTCTGTTCGCGAACTATTGGATCAAGGCCAGGCGCGAAGACCAGATTCTTGCCAACGCATTCGGCGCAGGATTTGCCGAACACAGACAGAACGCGGGCTTCCTGCTGCCCAATTTACGATCGCGTGCTTAAGTTCCCTGAAACCAACGAGCTAGTCTCACGCCCGCATGGAGCGATATGCCTGCAAGCAACGGCTTGCGGTCTCTAGCTCGCTGTAGCGGCTGCCCTCCTGCTCGATCAGGTAGTACTCAGCGCCACCAACGCTCTCGGCCGCGGCGAAGATGTCCTTCCATTTCGCATCACCTTCACCGAACAGCACCTTGTAGCCCTTCTCGGGACCGGACGACCAGTCCTTCAGGTGAAGAGACTTGATTCGACCCGGATTTGAGCGGATCCACGCGACCGGATTGGCGCCAGCTTCGAGACAAGTTCCCACGTCGAGCTGCAGCATGATTTGAGGTTTGGTGTTCTTGGCGAGCACGTCCATGGGACGCTG
Organism: Terriglobales bacterium; assembly: GCA_036770325.1. GTDB lineage: Bacteria > Acidobacteriota > Terriglobia > Terriglobales > Acidobacteriaceae > Gp1-AA145. The sequence goes on along the minus strand of DAIPJJ010000098.1, from coordinate 10,366 downwards.
ACCATCGACAGGCTTCCACTCGGCGTCATGGTTGTGATAGCCGGGCGTCAATCCGGATGAAGCTAGGGTGTCAGCGGCCGAATTTAGCTTGTCGGCGACTTGCTTCCAACCATCGATGTTTGGCTTGGCTTCGGTGTACGACCAGACCATGTATTTCGTGCCAAGAATTTTGTTCAGATCGGTCGCGTGACCGATCTTATCGGCGTTGAAATAGGTTTGATCGTTGTGAGTGGAGTAACAGTGGACGCCAAGGTCGTCTAGCAGCTTGCGCATGTCTTTGGCTTGAGCATCGGTCCATTCGTAGTAGGGCGCATAGAATTCAACGCACCGATAGCCGAGCTGAGCGACAGCTTTCACTGTGCCCTGCAGGTTTTGTTTCAGAGAATCCCGCACAGAATAAAGCTCAAGGCCGACAGGGATCGAAGATGAGGCGGCACTTGCTTTCAAGGTCCAGGGAAGCGCAGCGGAAAGAGCAAGGAATGAACGTCGGGTCAGGGACATGCCCGACATCGTACTCCGGCTCGGCAGTTCTGCTCAATATCCAGGCTGCTGCGGCAATGGTTGCGAAGCAGCGGTATTCGGAATCTTTACACCACCTTCAATCGGCGGAATTCCGAAGTGACCGGCGAGATGTAAAAGGTCAATCGGGCTGATGGAGCCGGAGATCGTTACGAAATTAACGTGGTCCGGTCCAATGGTCATGAATGCCACTTTGCGGATCGCGGCATTTTCCAGACGAAACCATACTTCGCTTTCGCCAGGACCTTTCTGCTTGTTGTGTCCTGCTGAAAGGTGTTCCCAGCGGGCCGCGTGAAATTCGTGTCGGACCGCGTTCAAAATCTCCGGATCGTATGCTGCACCATACTGGAACCGGAAACGATGCACCGAAACGCCGTCCACACCCGCAATTACCCGGCGCAAGCTGTCGTCATCCTGATCAGCTTTCGACGCAAGAACAAGCATTGAGTGATCGAAGGTGAAATCGGAATGCGATGAGGCCATCTGGCGCAAGGCCAGGATGGAATCAGGGACCCAGCCCTCTGGCGGCTCGGGTGCCGCTTGGGTTTGTGCGGAAACGAGCGAGCCCAGAAAAAGAAGTGAGAAAACCAATTGGAGGAGTTTCAAAGCTTACCTCGGGTGTGAAGCGAATGGGCGGAGCCTAAAGCTCTAACCCAGGCGCTCGTGTGGAGTTGCGGCGCGTTGACATGGTCACATTATTATGACCATAGTCATGATACAATGACTTACGAGGGCAGGTTTATGAGGAAAATGGCTGCCGGCGAATTCAAAGCGAAGTGCCTCGCGATAATGGACGAGGTGCAGCAGACGGGGGAGCCCGTTCTGATCACGAAGCACGGGAAGCCGGTGGCACAACTCGCGCCAGCACCTGACTCCCGCGACGACATTTTTGACTATATGAAAGGCAAAGTAAAGATTCTGGGAGATATCGTCGGACCGATAACCCCAGGAGAAGACTGGGAGCTTAAGTGATTCTACTGGACACGCACGTCATCCTCTGGATGTCCAGCGAGTCGGAACGGCTTCCAAAGGCAGTTCGCGAAATCATAGTTCGTGCCCGCGATACGACCGGGGTAGCGGTGGCGAGTTTCACGTTGTGGGAATTAGCCTGGCTGGCCGAAAACCGGCGCATTGCGGTACCCGGAAGTGTTGAAGCCTTTGTGCGCGACACGGTTTCAAGAGTCATCATTAAGCCTATGACCCCGGAGATTGTTGCTACAGCAGTCCGTCTGCCAACGAGCTATCCGAGAGATCCAGCCCATCGCGTCATCGCCGCTACCGCCATCGTTGAAGGTGTACCGCTGGTAACTGCAGACCAGAGAATTCGGGATTCTGGCATCGTCCAGACGATCTGGTAGCCATCGAGTTCAGTTTGGAAAGCATGGGCGCGACGCCCGTGCCCACAATCGAAACTGCCTCCGCAGGCTGGTTTAGCTTTTGATTTTTCTCGAGCTTTCGTCCCACACGGCCGGCGTCTGCTTGAAGTATGAGTAGTTCGCCAGATGGCAGCCAAGGGCGGCATTGTTGCCGAATTCTTCGTTCTCGACAACTTTCTTCCGTGTGCGCACAGCATTAAAGAAGTTAATCTGATGATCAACTACGTCGCTGTAGCCTTCGGGCGCCGCGAAAACTTCGGTTCCTTCGTCGACCTTAATGCTGTATGTCGGATGTTCCCTCCGGAAGTTCTCCAGGTATTCGTTGCGCAATTTCTCGGGCCATCCATAGATCGAGTAGCCTTCGGGTTGGGGGCGCGTATCCTGCGGCGTGAACGTAAGAGTTTGGTTACGCAGGACCGCTGTTCCCTTCGTGCCAAAGAAGCCAATGAAGTCTCCCTGGTCGTTCATCAGGTTGCAGCGCAGAGCCACGCGGAAATTCGGATAGTCGTAAAACGTCTCGATCAAATCGGGATAGTCGCGGCCATCTTTAAAGTAAAACAATCCGCCGGCACTCTGCGCGCGCTTTGCGACCTGGTTCGTTCCTGTGATGAAGTGAATTCCGGAAATCAGGTGTACGAACAGGTCTCCCGGCAGTCCCTCGCCGTAGTCGGTGAAGCAGCGCCAGCGGAAAAACCGGGCCGCATCGAACGGCCGTTTCGGCGCACTGCCGAGGAACGCATTCCAATCAATAGTTTGTGGGCTCGCGTCGGGAGGAATCGGATATACCCACGCCCCGCTCGGCGAATTGCGGTCCCAATGCGCTTCAATGTGATAGACCTCCCCGAGCTTCCCGGAGTCGTAGAGTTCTTTGCACTGCGCATAGACGATCGACGAAACGCGCTGGCTGCCGATCTGCACGATCCGGTTATGCTTCTGTGCTGAATCGATCATTGAAAAGCCGTCCTCGACCGTGTGCGACATCGGCTTTTCGCAATAGACGTCCTTGCCCGCGGCGCAGGCGTCTTCGAAAATGTGACGGTGGTTGTGGTCCGGGACGGCGATGATGACTGCATCAACGTCTTTGCGGTCCAGAATCTCTTTGTAGTTTCGCGTCGCCGGCACACTTGGGTTCTTCACGGCTTCCTGTGCGGCCGTATGGCGGGAGTCGTAGAGGTCGCAAACGGCGACGCATTCAATTCCTGGCACGTGGGTCGTGGCATTTAGCAGCTCGCATCCGCGCACACCGGTGCCGATCGAAGCAAAGCGAATCGTGTCATTGGGACCGACCGGCTTTGGCGAAGCCCACACCGGCTTCGGCTGAAGCAAAGTATATTTTCCGACCGCGCCAGTGGCCGCGGTGGCTGTGCCTACGCGAATGAAGTCCCGACGTGTCCACGTACTCTTCTTCATGAAATCTCCTCCAGCTCGAGTTCAGTAGAAAAACGATTCAGCAGAATTGCAGCCGGAAATTATCGCACAGGAATGTTTGGATAGCGGAAAGAAAATCCGAAAGTAGGTGTTAAGACTCAACCATCGCAGTAACGCTGCGCTTCTTTCGCTGATTGCTTTGCAGGACTTTCTTTCTCAAGCGCAGCGACTTGGGAGTGACCTCGACGAATTCGTCATCAGCAATGAATTCGATTGCTTGTTCAAGGTTGAGCTGCTTGAATGGAATCAACCGGATGGCTTCGTCCGCGGTAGAGGAGCGCATGTTGGTGAGTTTCTTTTCGCGGACGACGTTCACATCGAGGTCGGTGTCTTTTGCATTCTCGCCGATGATCATTCCTTCGTAAACTTCGACGCCTGGGCCGACGAATAGTTCACCACGCTCCTGCAGGTTGTACAGGGAGTAGGAAGTGGTCTCGCCGGATCGGTCAGCGACCAGCGCACCTGTCAGCCGATGCGGAATTTCACCCTGCCATTCGGTGTAGCCGTCAAAGAGCGAGTTCATCACAATGGTGCCGCGCGTGTCGGTGAGCAACTGGCTGCGCAGGCCGATCAGTCCACGGCTGGGCACGCGAAATTCGACACGGACCCGGCCGTAACCGTGATTGTGCATGTTAGCTACTTCGCCCTTCCGTTCGCCAAGTTGCTGCATGACCACGCCGACGAACGCCTCGGGAACGTCGATGGTGAGCTGCTCGACCGGTTCCATCAATTTGCCATCAACTCTTTTCGTGACGATTTCAGGCTTGCCGACCGCCAGTTCGTAGCCTTCGCGCCGCATCATCTCGAGGAGAATCGAGAGTTGCAGTTCGCCGCGTCCCATCACCTTGAAAGAATCCGTGCTGTCGGTTTCTTCGACGCGGATGGAAACGTTCGTGAGCAATTCTTTGTCAAGGCGCTCGCGCAGGTTTCGCGACGTCACGTATGTGCCTTCGCGGCCTGCGAATGGAGATGTGTTGACCGTGAACTGCATCGCGATCGTCGGCTCGTCGATCACAATACGTTCGAGCGGTGCAGGATTTTCAGAGTCGGTGATGGTCTCGCCAATGGTTATGCCTTCAACGCCCGCGACAGCGACAATATCCCCCAGTTCGGTCGCCGTGATGTCGGTGCGCTTCAGTCCTGAAAACGAGAACAACTTTGTAATCTTGGTTCTCTCCACAGATCCGTCGAGTTTGGCAATGCCAACCTCTTCGCCAGTGCGCAGAGTTCCATTGAACACCCGCGCGATTGCCAGCCTGCCGAGGTAATCGGAGTAGTCGAGGTTCGCGACAAGGATTTGCAGTGCCCCTGCGGAGTCCCCTTTGGGTGCGGGGATCTTTTCGAGAATCGCGTCGAACAACGGACGAAGGTCATCACCGCCAGCAGTCATACTGGTTGAAGCGGTTCCTGCCTTTGCGTTCGTGTACAGCACGGGAAATTCAAGCTGCTCTTCTGTAGCGTCCAGATCGATGAACAAGTCGTAGATTTCGTTCAGCACTTCCTGCGGACGAGCATCCGGGCGATCAATCTTATTGATCACCACGATCGGCGGCAGCTTGGATTCGAGCGCCTTGCCGAGCACGTAACGGGTTTGCGGCAGAGGGCCCTCGCTGGCATCAACCAGGAGCATTGCGCCGTCCACCATCTTCAGCGCCCGCTCGACTTCGCCGCCGAAATCGCTATGGCCAGGGGTGTCGACAATGTTGATCTTTACGCCTCCGTAGAAGACGGCCGTGTTCTTGGCGAGGATCGTGATGCCACGCTCGCGTTCCAGTTCGTTCGAATCCATGACCCGCTCGACAACGGTTTCGTTCGCGCGAAACGTCCCGCTCTGGCGCAGCATGGCATCCACAAGCGTTGTCTTGCCGTGATCAACGTGGGCAATGATGGCGATATTGCGAATGTTTGAGGTCAATCGGTTCCTTCAGACACGTTCTATCTACTTTACCGTATGCGGAAGATGCTGAACTGCGTTGGCGGCATCCCACGCCGATCCTTTAAAGCTGGTTCACTAAGCATCGGATCTTTTCCTGAAGTTACTTTGGATTGCCAACGCAAGCTGCAGTAGCAGAGCGCCACATTAGAATCCGGATAGGCCTCTGAAACAGCGGGCTTCATAGCTTCACTGGTTGAGAATTTAAAGTCATGTCATCAGTAGATCAGAGCTTCGGGCGGGACGCGGTGGCTTCTTCGCACGGTCCGAGGCGATCCTTGCTCGCGACAATATCTCTTGCGCGCCTCATTTCAGGGAAGCTTTCGCTTCCGATGATTGCGACCATGTCCTTCATGAGCGCGCTGCTCGTGCCTTCTCGCATGCTGTTGTCGCGAGGCGAACCGGATGATAGCGCGGTGTTCGCTTACGTGGGCTGGGCGATGAAACACGGGCTCATGCCGTATCGCGATGTATGGGACCACAAAGGGCCGCTACTCTACTATTTGAATTTTGCGGGGATGTCGCTGTGGTCCACGTCGACATTTGGAGTCGGCTTGCTGGAACTGATCGCGCTCACGATCGCATTTTTCTTGATCTATCGAGTGATTGCGTCATTTGCCTCGGCCTCTGTGGGAATAGCAACTGCAGCTTTCTCTGTCGCGTATGTCACGCACTTCTACGCTGGCGGGAATATGACCGAAAGCTGGGCGCTGCTGCCGCTGGCCGTTGCGCAGTATGCCTGCTGGCGTGGGTCTCAGCGGGCGTGTCAGACGTGGTGTGTACCGGTGATCAGCGCATCGGTGGTTTGCATTTTCTTCTTGCGACCCAACATGATCGTCTATCCGGCATTTGGGACAGTGGTGCTGATCTACGCCACCGGAAAGAGCATTGGACTCGCAGCCGCGATGAAGCAGTTTGCTCTGGCTTGTGCTACCGCGCTCGGGCTTTCCGCTTTAATTGTTGCTCCACTCTACCGGTGGGGAGTATTTCACGATTTTGTCGCAGCCTATTTTGGATATAACGCTGCGTATTCGGGCGCGCTGTCTTTGGCGGGTCGCTATCTGCACACCAGCCAATTACTGATGCTTCTATTCGCTACGGCAATTGCGATTCTTGGCATCGCAGGATGGGCGCTGGCTGTCCGAGAAAGCAGGCAAAAAAAGGAGAGTGTCGGTCGTATTCCTTGGTTGTATTTGATGACGCTCTTGTGGAGCTTGCCTTTCGAAATTGCGGCGGCGAGTTTGTCGGGCAGGGATTACCCGCACTATCTACTGCCTTTATTTCCAACGTTGGTTGTGCTCGCGGCGTGGTTCCTCTCGGAATTCGAGGAGCACACCAGAGCGCTCACTGCAGGAACAGCGCTGGCGACAACCCTATGGCTCGGATTATGCCCATTTGCTGTATTGGGGTATATGGGCGATTTTTCCCGCTCTACCAAACTTCCGCGTTCCGATTTCCTGGCAGTGGTGGATTTTATCCAACATGCGACGACACCCAGTGACAAAATTACGGTCATCGAAACCGCTTACATCACATTTCTGGCGCAGCGTTTGCCAGGATCGCGTTTTGTGTATCAGCTACCGTTGATCGATGTAAATAACCCAGTTGCGGGCGAGCAACGAAAACAATTTGTGTGCGATATCGCGCACAACCGTCCGGCGGTAATTGTTTCTTCGAGGCCGTTGTTCCGAGTTTTATGTGCTACGCCACTGGATTGCCCGCAGAATCCGGAACCGGCGGCCGAGTATGGGTACGACTTCAAGCTGATGCCGCAAATATTACAGAAAATCATCACATCTGATTACCGACCCGTTTCGGATCCCCGATTCGGAAGCTTAAACGTGTTGGTCCGCAAAGATCTCGCGATTCCCGCCCAGTGGTAGCCCTTTGCAGTCTGAAATCCGAAGTTTCGAAGCGATGGAACTCGCCGCTTGGACTCCATTTCTCACCGCGTAGTTGGTGCCGCGATCCTCGGGATATATCTGCGCCATGCTGGAAAGAAAAAGATTTTCCACTGGCGTTTCGAATGACGGAATCAGGCGGCCGTAGTTCCGCTCGACGACTGGTTGAGCATAGTCAGCCCGCCAGACATGGGAATTCATAACCGTCTCCTCGCGGAATTCGGGAAACATGCGCTTAAGAGCATCCGTTGCGACGCGCACGGCGTCCCGATCGGGCATTCGGTAGAGCTCGGCTGAAGCGGGCAGATACTTCGAGAGATAGACGATGTGTTTTCCGCCATACGTGCTGGCAGGCTCGAAATTGGTGTGTTCGATCACTCCGACAAATGGAAATGATGGATCGTTGATGTTTAGCCAGTACATCGATGAAAGACTGCGATTGAGCTCCAGCACGATGCAAATGTTCGAAAGATAGCGAATACGATTCAGGCTGGCCCTATATCCATCGACTCCGGGTTGGTCGAGCAAGGTAGCGGCCAGCGGCAGGGGAACAGTCAGGAGCACAGTTTGTGCCGGCAGAAAGCCGCTTGAAGTGAGCACGCCTTTGACTCTGCCGTCTGCGGATGAAATGCCATGCGCAGTAGTATTCAGACGAATCTCGCCTCCGTGCTCACTGATATCGTGGGCAATCTGCGATGCCAGGGTACTGAATCCACCTTTGTAGTAGGCAAGCATTTCCTGGCCGGCGCGGCCCCGGCTTCCACCGCGGAGTTTCAGCTTGTTCCAAAGCCACACGGCTGAAACTTCTTCGGCGTATTCTCCGAATTTTCCGATCAGAAGCGGTTCCCAGACCACACGGTAAACTTCTTCTCCGCACAACTTGAGCAGCCATTCTTTTGCGGTGACGGATTCAAGTTCCCGCCAATCGCGGACGCGGCGCGCGGCCAGAGTCATATAGCCAAGCCGGAGGCGGTTCGGAAAGCTGAGCGGCGTAAAAGTGAGCAGATCTTTCGGCCGGCTGAGGTGGAAAACCCGGTGCGCGTAATACATTCCCGTCCTGGTCGGGCGCCAGAGGACTTCGCGCTCGCGGCCGAGACGGCGAACCAAGTCCATGATGTGGCGATCACTGGTGAACCAGTGATGGTAGAACTTTTCGAGCCTCTGACCGCCGACAGGAAATGAACCGGCGAGTCCTCCTGGCTCGGAGTCCTTTTCAATGACTGTCACTTTGAATCCAGCGCGAGCAAGTTCAAAGGCGGCCGCCAGCCCGGTGAAACCACCGCCAATAATTGCGACGTCGATCAAGTGAGAGACTCCAAATGGTAAGTGACCTGTTACGAGATTCCCGCAGCGGCTTTCCGAACCGTTAATTGTGAAGCGTCCGCCGACAGGACTTCCCGGACCAAGTACAACGGCCTCTGTTTCGCCTCGGTGTAAATCCGGCCAATGTATTCGCCGACTACTCCGAGGCTGAGCATCTGCAAGCCGCCAATGAACAGCATTCCGATGAAGAGAAGCGTCCAGCCTGGCACCCAGATTCGAGTAAACAGGCGCAAAGTGAGTGCGTAAAAGATGCCAATGACTGAAACCCCCGCGGTCGCAATGCCTAACGCGCTCACGATGCGCAACGGAACCACGGAAAACGAGAGAATTCCATCGAGGGCTAAAGCAATCATCTTGTGCAGCGGATACTTGGTCGTGCCGCCCTGACGAGCAGTTCGTTCGTACGGCAGAGCGTAGCTGCGAAAACCGATCCAACTCGAAAGCCCGCGCAGCAGGCGGTCGCGTTCTTTCATCCGCAGAAGTGCGTTGACGGCTTTGCGGTCGAGCAGGCGGAAGTCGCCTGTGTCGCGGGGAATTTCCGTGTCAGAGAACCAGTTCAGAATGCGATAAAACCACTCGGCGCTCTTCAGCTTGAACCAACGCTCGCCCGCGCGTGTTCGGCGGACTCCAAAGATCACCTCGTATCCCTGTTCCCAAAGCCGGAACATCTCGACAAGAATTTCGGGAGGATCTTGCAGGTCAGCATCCATGATCGCAACCGCGGCGCCGTCAGCATGCTCCAGACCTGCGGAAACGGCGATTTGATGTCCGAAGTTTCGCGACAAATCAACCACTTTCACATGAGCATCTGAACGGTGCATCTCGCACAGCAAATCAAGTGTCGCGTCAGTGGAACCGTCGTTCACATAAACAATCTGGTAGTCCGAAATCGATTGTGACAACACTCTTGTAAGCTGGGCATGGCAGGCGCCGATGACCTGTTCCTCGTTGTAACAGGGGACCACGACGGAAAGTCTGTATGTGCTCACGGCGGTGTTCTCAAGAAACGTGTGAAATGACGCTGGCCTCCACTCATCATAGGAGAGCGAAACTCCATACTGAATCGCGCCATGGGCGTCAGAGGTTACTTCGGTGCTGGTTAACTCCTCGCAAGAGCCCACGAAACAACCAGATCGCGAGGTAAGAGGAGCCAAACGGCAAGGTGCATCGAGTTCTCAAAATCACTGAGCATCGCCCCTGGCCGCTACCTTCCGGCCCGTGGATCATGCAGCAGATATGGAACGACCTGCTGTTTGCGCACTGGCCTGTTTCGCCCGAAGTCTTGCGACCGCTGGTCCCGTCAGTGCTTCCGCTCGATGCGTTCAACGGCCAATGCTGGGTGGCGGTCACTCCGTTTCATATGACGGGAGTTCGCGCGCGCTGGACTCCGGCAATACCAGGGCTCTCCGCCTTGCCGGAACTAAACGTCCGCACGTATGTCACGTACAAGGGCAAGCCGGGAGTGTTTTTCTTCAGCCTGGATGCGGGCAGCCTGCTCGCGGCATTTGGCGCAAGGCTCACGTACCATCTGCCTTACTTTTTCGCACAAATGAAAGTCTCAGACGAAAACGGCTGGATCGAGTACCAATGTGAGCGTTCTCAGATCGCAGAGTTTCGCGGTCGTTACCGGGCTGTCGCCCCCATTCGCCTGCGGGAACCGGGCACGCTTGAACACTGGCTGACGGAGCGCTACTGCCTGTACACGGTACGGCGCAGCTCGGTATATCGTGCCGAGATTCACCATCTCCAATGGCCGCTGCAGGACGGGGATGCCGAAATTGCAACTAACACAATGGCGCGGGCTAGCAAGATCGATCTGCCTGAGATCCGCCCGCTGCTGCATTTTTCAAAGCGGCTGGAGGTGCTTATCTGGCCGCTGAAAAGGT